>CAIJNQ010000157.1 GCA_903822015.1 uncultured Verrucomicrobia subdivision 3 bacterium
GACCTGAGCTCAGCCTCCGTGTTAAGGTCGGGTAACAATTCAAGGATGTACGCACGATAGTCCGCGGATGTGGTCGGGCATCCCTTATTCCGGCCTTCGGTGAAGATGAGGATATCGTTGACCAGGTCATTGATACGCTGCACCTGGCGCTTGATGCGCGCTTGCGCCCTGGCACTCATTTCCGGCGCGATGCCCGGCAAGCTGAATGTTTCGGAAGAAAGGCCGATAATGCTCAACGGGTTCTTCAGATCGTGGACAATTCCCTGAGCGAAACGGCCGATGACCGCGAGGCTTTCTGACTGGACCAATTCACGGAGGTGACGCTGATTAAATTCGCGCAACCGGTGACTGACCATGTGCAGCATATTAAGCGCGAGGCCGGGGGAATTCTGCAGCAATTTCAACATGCGTTCGCGTGGGAAAAAATAGAGTTCAGCCGCGGTGGCCGCCAGCGCCGTCGCCGAGCGCGGGCGATCCTCGATGACGGCCATTTCGCCGAAACATTCACCCGGGCCAAACACCGAAAAAACGTGGCGCACCTCCAAGTCGATGACATGGGCGATTTGCACCGACCCCCGGCTGACGACATAAAGGCCATCACCACGGTCACCCTCGCGAAAGATTTGCGAACCGCTGGCATAGGGTTTTACCAAGGCGATCGCCCGCAAGTCATCCTGTTCCTTGCGGTTGAGCCCGCGAAACAGTTCGACCGCTTCCAGCTCAATCATGATGCTGACAATCTAAGGCAAGACCCCACCTGGTAAAGCCAAGATATTCAGTGAGCCTGAACGATTTGATAATTTGTTGACAAAATGTGACCGAAACGTCACATTACAATTATTCGGGTAGCAGCACGTTTCTTCAGCGGGGTTCCCCACCCCCACCTCCTTGGCGTCTGCTGCCCGGATTTTCATAACCATCTTAGCGCTTCCGCAGGATTTGGAAACCAACCTTGACGTGGCGTGAAAGTTTTTTTAATGTTTCGCTCCCCTTCGCGGGGGTGTAGCTCAATTGGTTAGAGCGCTGCCCTGTCACGGCAGAGGTTACGGGTTCGAGCCCCGCCACTCCCGCCATTTTCCTATGCCGGTAAACGCCATCGATATCATCAAGCAAGAAGCAAGGATCAATGCGACGACGCGGCTGGCTTCCGGGTGTAGGGAACCCGTTTAAACAGGAAAATGAGGGGAATGCCCGCCAAGGCCAGCAGGCCAAACAGATAAAAATTATCCACGAAAGCCCACAGGTGGGACTGCTGATCCAGCAAGGAATACAGGGCGTTATATGCCTGTTTGGTCGCGGTGACGGCATCCGCATGATGCCCCAAGACTCTTTTGGCGTCGGCGAGATGCTGAACATACGCCGGATCCGTCGCCGTCAAATGCCCCACCATCAAGGCCTGATGAGTTTGCGCGCCACGGGCGAGCATGGTGGTGACGAACGCGATCCCGATACTACCGCCGAGATTGCGCATAAGATTGTAAAGACCGCTGGCATTACCGATCTGCGCCTGACCGAGCTGACTCATGGTGGTCGTGGTGAGCGGCACAAAAATAAAGCTGATGGCGATGCCGTTGATGACACTGGGCCAGATGACACTGCTCATGCTAATACTGAGATTGATGCCGGCGAGCAGAAAGGACGAATAGGCCAGCGTGGTGAAGCCGATGCACAGCAACCAGCGCATGCGAATTTTGCCAACGAGCCGGCCGACAAAAAAGGTGGTGACAAACGCCGCCACGCCGCGCGGACTCATCGCATAACCGGCCTGCAAGGCGGGATAACCCATGAGGGTTTGCAGAAACAGCGGCAATTGCGCCGTGGTGCCGTAGAGGATCGCCGCGAGCGACGTCATCAAAATCAACCCGACGGTAAAGTTGCGATTTTTAAAAACGGACAAATCCACCAGCGGATGGTCGGTTGAGAATTCCCACCAGATGAAAGCCAGAAAGGAAACGGCGGAGGCGAATGTGAACCAGCGCACCCATTCCGCGCCGAACCAGTCGGCTTCCTGGCCTTTATCCAAGACAATCTGCATCGTGGCCAGCCACACGGCCAGCAGCGCGAACCCGAAGTAATCAATAGTCGCGGTGAGGTTGCGTTTGATATACGGAGGATCCTCCACGACCCATTTGGCCATCAACACCGCAAAGATTCCCACCGGCACATTGATGTAAAAAATCCAGCGCCAGGAATAATTATCCGTGATCCAGCCGCCGAGCGTCGGGCCAAGGATGGGCGCAACCACGACGCCCTGCGCGAAGACCGCCATGGCCGCGCCGCGCTTTTGCGGCGGAAAACTTTCGAGCATGATGGATTGCGCGATGGGCACCATGGCGCCGCCGCCAAAGCCCTGCAAAATCCGGGCAATGACCAGAGTCGGCAGGTCCCACGCCAACCCGCAGAGCACCGAAGCAAAGGTGAACATGACCAGGCAGGAAAGCAAAACGCGTTTGCGCCCAAAATAATTGCCCAGCCAACCGGTCATCGGCAGGATGATCGCATTCGAGACCAGGTAACTGGTAAGGATCCAAGTGGCTTCCTCCGGCGTCGCCGACAGGCTGCCCGCAATGTGCGGCAACGCGATATTGGCAATGGACGTGTCCAGCACCTCCATGAACACCGCCAGCATCACGGTGACCGTGATCAGCCACGGATTATGGCGCGGATGCCAGACGGGTTGCAGCGAATCGGACATGGAAATTAAAATGCGAGATAACGGCGCATTTTTTAATTTTTATGGCGCCGGCGAGCCAGCCTTACGATCGGAAACGAATTTGAAAAGGTAAACAAACCCGATAGCCAAGAGGAGCGAGACAGCGGCAACAAGCCATTTCGTAAATTTGAAGGCGCTGACCTCCACATCAGGGGTCACGGAAAGACCCGGTCCGATCACATGGTCGGCGGGCAGCGGCTCGTCGAAAATAATTTTCACCGGCACACGCTGGATGACTTTCACGAAATTACCGGTTGCATTTTCAGGAGGCAGGAGGCTGAACTGCGCGCCGCTGCCGGCTTGCACGCTGTCCACGTGGGCGCGAAACTCGCGTCCACCCAGGGCGTCAATCGCCACGATCACCGGCTGACCGGGCGCCATTTTTTCCAACTGCGATTCCTTGAAGTTGGCGACCACCCAGACATCCAGCGGCACAAGGGACAACAACTGCTGGCCGGCCTGGACATAATCACCCGGCTCGACCGCTTTGCGCGTGACACGGCCGGCGGCGGGCGCAAACAGTCTGGTGTAGGACAAATTAATCCGGGCGGCGGCGATATTCGTCTGCGCCTCGCGCCATTGCGCCTGGACAGTGGCAACCTGGGCCCAGGCGGCGGCGAGCGTGCGGCTGGCTTCCTCCACTTTGGATTTCGTGGCCAACACATTTTCCAGCGCGGATTTCAAATCGGCCTGCGCCTTGGTGTTCGCGGCCTGGGCGGCGTCAAATTCCTGCCGGGAAACGGTGTTTTGTTTCAATAAATCCTGAGCGCGCTCAAAATCCGCCGCCGTCTTGTTGCTCGTGGAAGCGGCCGATTGCGCGTCCGCCTCAGCCTTGCGCACATCCGCCTCGGCCGTAGTGACCTTTGCCTGCATCAATTCCCACGCCGCCAGCATGGTCTGGCAGCTCGCCGCCTGCGCTTCCGCCGCCGCCTCTTTCTGGGCAACGGCGACCGCGTAATCGACCGGGTCTATGGCCACGAGCAAATCGTTCGAGTTAACCAGCTGGTTGTCGAGCACAGGGACCGCCGCCACCTGACCGGAAATCTTGGGGGCGATGGAAACGACATGGCCGGCGATGAAGGCGTCGTCGGTGGATTCGTGGGTGAACACCTCCCCGAGATACGCGATGCCAAAATAAAGCAGCCCGGCCAGCGCGATGCCGGCGGGCCAGAGAAACACCGGGGAATTGAATTTCGCGGATGGACCGCCGTTGCCATGCTTCACGGATGGCCGCCCGGGCGGGGGAATTTCACTCATGGGCCCGCCCCAATTCCCCCGCTTTTTTGGGCGCTTCGCCACCGTGATCCTTGGCGATCAAAATGTAAATGGACGGCACGACTAGCAGCGTGAAGAACGTGCCGATGGTCATACCGGCGACGAGCACGATGCCGATGGAATTACGCGCCGCCGCGCCCGCGCCGGTGACCAGGACGAGCGGGATGTTGCCGGCAACGGTAGCGACACTGGTCATTAAAATGGGGCGCAACCGCAGCATCGCAGCCTCGCGAACGGCCGACATTTTAGTGCGGCCCTGGCGTTGCAGCTCATTCGCGAACTGGACGATGAGAATGCCGTTTTTGGTCACCAGGCCGATCAATGTCACCAAGCCTACCTGCGAATAAATGTTGAGGGTTGTCGTCCAGCCGTTCGTCCAGAAAGGCAGGTTGGGGTTCGGCATTTTGAGGAAACAGAACATCAGCGCCCCAAACATCGCCAGCGGCATAGAGCCCAAGAGGATGATGAAGGGATCGCGAAAGCTATTGAATTGGGCGGCCAGCACCAGAAAGATCAGGACCACGGCCAACGTGAAGGCGGGCAGAAACTTATTGCCCTCCGTCCGCAACTGCCGTGACTCCCCGGTATAATCAAGTTTGTAGCCTTCCGGCAGAATCTTCGCCGACTGGTTCTCCAAAAATTTCAGCGCCTCGTCGAGCGGCCGGATGGCGACGCCGCTGATGATCACGGCATTGAGCTGCTGAAAGCGGTTGAGTGTCCGCGGGGTGACATGTTTGACCAGCGTCGCGAAGGTGCTGAGGGGAACCAGTTTTCCGTTCGGTCCCTGCACATAGTTGTCGCCCAGCTGGGCGGCGTTCAGGCGTTCGACCCGTTTCAACTGCGGGATGACTTTATAGCTGCGACCGGCGAGACTGAAGCGGTTCACGAAATTCCCGCCGACCAGCGCGCCCAGGTCGGAGCCGACGGTCGCGAGGTCGAGTCCCAGCGCGGCAACCTTGTCACGGTCAATGACCAGCTCCCATTCCGGCTGGTCAATCTTGGTATCAATGAGCGGGGGAAAGGCAAACATGCCGTTGGTCGCCGCGATCTGCTGCAACTGCTGGGCGAACGACAAGATCTCGGCGGGCTCAGCCGTGGAGGAGATGACAAAATTCACGGGGAAATTATCACCGCCGGGAATCGGCGACGGCGTTACCATAAGCAAACGGATGCCGGGGATCCGGTTCACGATCGACTGCACATCGGGGAGAATCTGGAAGGCGTTGCGTTTCCGTTCACCCCAGGGTTTGAGCACCATGCCGCCAAAGCCGCTACTGGGCATGGTGAGTTGGAACGACTGATCCATTTCCGGAATGGACTTGAACATGTCACCGACGGCGTCGGCGTAAAAGGCCGTCTGGTCAATCGTGGCATCCGCGGGTGCCTCCACAATTCCGAAGATAACCCCCTGATCCTCCGCCGGAGCCAGTTCGCTGGGCGCCATGGTATACATCACGAACGCCAGCAGGCTCAAGACGATCCAGACGAGATAGACCGCCGGACGGGCTGCGAGGGTCACATCCAGCACGCGGCCGTAGAATTTTTTGGCGCGGTCAAAATCGCGGTTGATCCGGCCGGCAAAACCATGGGCTTCATGATCCGCGTCGAGCAGCCGCGAAGAGAGCCAGGGCGAGAGGGTCAGCGCGACGATACCGGAAATGAAAACCGCCCCAGCCAGGGTGAGCGCGAATTCGCGGAACAGCGAGCCGGTCAACCCCCCTTGAAAAGCGATGGGCGCATAGACCGCCGCGAGCGTGATGGTCATGGCGATGATCGGGCCGACGAGTTCACGAGCCCCGAGCAGCGCTGCGTTCAAGGGCGTGAGTCCTTCGCGGATGTGGCGCTCCACGTTTTCGACGATGACGATGGCGTCGTCCACGACCAGCCCCACCGCCAGCACAATTGCCAGCAACGTGAGCAGGTTGAGGGTGAAGCCCAAGACCTGCATCAGGAACACCGCGCCGATGAGGGAAATGGGAATCGCGAGGAGCGGAATCAGGACCGAGCGCACCGAGCCGAGGAACAAGAAAATGACGACGGAAACAATGGCGAGCGTCACGGCGAGGGTTTTGATGACTTCGTGGATGGCGTCGCTGATGTATTTGGTGGCGTCGTAGGCGATGCGACCCTGCAGTCCGCTGGGCAGATCCTTTTGGATGGAGGCCATCTCCTTGCGCACCCGCTTGATGACGTCGAGGGAATTGGCATTCGGCAAAGCCCAGACACCCATAAAGACCGCGTGTTCGCCGCTGAACCGGACCTCGGTGTCGTAGTTTTCGGCCCCCAGCGACACGTCCGCAACGTCACTCAACCGGACGAGATGGTCGCCGACCTGCCGGATGACGAGTTTTTTGAACTCATCCACCGAACGCAGGTCGGTGTTCGCCGTGAGATTGACCTGCACCAGCGACCCTTTGGTGTGGCCGGCGGCGGAGAGGAAGTTATTCTTCGCCAGCGATTCACGAACCTGGTTGGGGCTGATATTAAAAGCCGCGAGGTGATCGGGCTTCAGCCAAATGCGCATTGCGAAGGTGCGCCCGCCGAGGATGTCTGCCCGTTGCACGCCCTCGAGGGCGGTCAGGCGCGGTTGCACGATGCGCACCAGATAATCGGTGATCTGGTTCGGGTCCAGGATATCCGAGGTAAAGCTCAGGTAAGCCGAAGCAAACTGCGAATCGGCCGATTCAATATTGATGACAGGAACCTCAGCCTCCGGCGGCAGATCGTTGCGAACCTGGTTCACCTTCGAGTTGATTTCGGAAAGCGCCTTGTTGGCGTCGTAATTCAGTTTCAACCGCGCGGTGATGGTCGAGAGGCCGAGCGCGCTGCTGGATTGCAGAAATTCGATGCCGTCAGCGGCGGCGATGGCACGCTCCAGGGGCTGGGTGACGAAGCCGCGCACCAGATCCGCACTCGCCCCGACGTAAACCGTCGTAACCGTGACGGTGGCATTTTCACTACGGGGATATTGCCGAACCGTGAGGGAACGGATGGCGGAAAACCCGGCGATCAAAATCACGAGGTTCACCACGATGGCCAGCACGGGCCGGCGAATAAACAAATCAGTGAAAGACTTCATGCGCTTATTTAATTCAGATCAGCCGTTGGGCGGATTCGGGGAGGTGCTGGACTTGGGCACGATGTCGTTATTGATGACCACGCCCGCGCCGTTGCGCAACTTGAAGAGGCCCGAACTCACCACGCGGTCACCGGGTTTGAGGCCACTGACAACGCTCACAAAATCGCCCAGCGGCCGACCCGTGCGGACAAATTGCTGCCGCGCGACCAGGTTGGTTGAGCCCGCCACCGGCTCGATCAGATAAACGGAATCACCAAACGGCGCACTCAAAATCGCGGTGGCGGGCACGGCGAGCACGGTCTGCTCGCCGGGCAGAACCACTTCCATCCGGGTGAACATTCCCGGCCGCAGCAACTGGTTCGGGTTCGCAAACGTTGCCTGCAAAGAAACACTGCGGGTGGTCGCATCGAGATCGGGATTGATGGCCGTTACCGTGCCGACAAAGGTCTGACCGGGATAGGCGTCGGAAGTGACCTGCACGACCAGGCCGGTCGTCAGAACGGACAGGGCCTGCTGGGGTAGTGAAAAATCGCCATAGACCGGCACTAGCGATTGCAGCGAGACGATGGCCTTGCGCGCGTCCAGCGATTCGCCGAGGTTCACCAACCGGATACCCAACCGCCCGGCAAAGGGGGCGCGGATGGTCTTCTTTTCGATCACCGCACGAATCTCGTCAGCGTTGGCCTGGTTCTGTTTCAAGGCGGCCTCCGCGGTATCCACCTCAGACTGCGACACCACATTGCTGGTCCGCAAGGTGCGCAAGCGTTCGGCGTTGAGCCGGGCCAACTCCACCTGCGCCTCCGCCGCGCGCAATTGCGCCGCCTCGGAGGAGGTATCCAGCCGCACCAGCAAATCGCCCCGGGTCACCACCGCGCCAGATTCAAAATCAATCTCGGTAACCGTGCCCGCGACTTCCGAAGCGACGGTCACGCCCTGGGCGGCACTGATCGAGCCGACGGCGGTGAGCGAGTCCGGCCATTTTTGTTCCGCGGCCACAGCGGACGAAATGGTCTCCGGCGGCACCGCGAACGAATTGGCGGCACCGATCAGCTTGCTGATCTGCAACGCTTTGACGCCAGCCAGCCCGGCGACGACCACAACCACGATGAGGAGGGCGACAGCTATTTTCCGTTTCATATAATAATCAAGGGTTATCGATACTTAAATTTGAACGGGGACACTTCATTTAGTTTTACGCGGTTTCGATCCGGCGCCGGCGAGGAACAATTCCACAATGCGGCGGGCCGTTTTCTTATCAGGCTTACAGTCGCGCATCACCAAATGCGAGACGAGGTAGGAATTCACCAACCCATAAAAGCCGAACGCCATCTCCCGGCTATCGAAACGCTTCTCCAGTTCGCCGTTTTTCTGGGCGCGCTTGATGAGCGCATGGACGAACTCAAAATTACGCTCGCACTTATCGGCATAGCACAAACCCGCCGGCACTTCGCCGGGCGCGGCGAACATGGTGGCGAAGGAGATGCGCATCAGCTCCCGGTTCCGGTGGAAATAATCGAACAGCACAGTAAGGATCCCCTCCAGCTGACCCCGGATATCCGTGGATTGCCCCGCCGCCTCACACAACAGGCGATAGCGCTCATCATGCGCCTCATGAACCAGCGCCTGAAACAAGCCGGCCTTGTCCCGAAAATGATAATACAAGGCGGGTTTGGACAAGCGGGCATCGTCCACGATATGCTGCACCGACGTGGCCGCATAGCCGCCGTTGGCGAAATGTTTGAGTGCCGCGCGCAGCAAGTGCCGCCGCGTCTCGGAATGATTCACAGGCCCAGCCATAAAAACTTACCGAACGGTAGGTATGAGAGGCCCCGTTGTCAAATGAAATCATGGCCGAGACGCCAGGCCGAAGGAAAAAGGAAACAAGGTTGAAAGTTGGCAGCGGATTCCCTAGGCTGCCCAAGCGCGTGGGCGGCGCGCCGACATCACAAACAAACCTAAGACACAAATATGAAAACCTGGCACGGTCACTTTCTAGCAGCGCTGGCGGCGGGACTTTTCCTCACCGGCTGCAACAAGCCGCCGACCGGATCCGATGCGGGCAGCGACACCCTCAAGATCGGGGAGTTCGCCTCACTGACCGGCAGCGAAGCCACGTTCGGCCAGTCTTCGCACAAAGGCACGCAACTGGCGATTGACGAACTCAATGCCGGCGGCGGGTTACTCGGAAAAAAGATCCAGCTCCTCACTGAGGACAACCAGTCGCAAGCCGGGCAGTCGGCGACCGTTGTACGCAAACTGATATCCAGCGACGGCGTGGAGGCCATTCTCGGCGAGGTTGCGTCATCGCGGTCGCTCGAAGCCGCGCCGATCTGCCAGCAGAATAAAATCCCAATGATTTCGCCCTCCTCGACCAATCCCAAGGTGACCGAGACCGGCGACTATATTTTCCGCGTCTGTTTTATTGATCCGTTTCAAGGCACGGTCATGGCCAACTTTGCGCGCAAAACCCTGAAGCTGCAAAACGTCGCCGTGCTGACCGATGTGAAAAGCGACTACAGCCTGGGCTTGGCAAAATTTTTCAAGGCAGGCTTTACGGCCGGCGGCGGAAAAATCATCGCGGAACAGAATTACAGCGGCGGCGACAAAGATTTCAACGCCCAGCTCACCTCCATCAAGGCGGCGAATCCCGACGGGATTTTTGTACCCGGCTATTACACCGAAGTCGGCCTGATTGCTTTGCAGGCCAAACAGCTTGGCATCGCAGTTCCCATTTTCGGCGGGGACGGCTGGGAATCCTCCTCGCTGGTCCCCATCGGCGGCGCGGCACTCGAAGGCGATTATTTTTCCACGCATTTCTCACCCCAAGACACCTCGCCCGCGGTACAAAATTTCGTAAAGGGATACAAAGCCAAATACAACGAAACGCCCGATGCCATGGCCGCGCTTGGTTATGATTCGGCGATGATGCTGGCCGAATCGATCAAAAAAACCAGCTCGACCGATGCCGTAAAAATCCGCGACGCACTCGCGGCGGAAAAGGACTTTCCCGGCGTGACCGGCAACATCACGATGGACGCCAACCGCAACGCCTCCAAGCCCGCCGTGATACTGGAAATCAAGGACGGCAAGTTTCAATACGTCGAAACCGTTTCGCCGTGAGCGAATTCCTTCAGCAACTAATCAACGGCCTTGCGTTCGGATCCATTCTCGCGCTCATCGCGCTCGGCTACACGATGGTTTACGGAATTCTACGGTTCATCAACTTTGCGCACGGCGATATTTTCATGCTTGGCGCGTTTGCGGGATTTTACCTCGCCCCCAAAATCGCCACGCTATTGCCGCTGCCTTCGATTGCGGGAGCGATGGTTGTCATGGGCATTTCCATGGCCGTCTGCGCCGCGCTCGGGATGGCGATCGAACGCCTGGCATATCGTCCGTTGCGCAAACGACCCAAGCTCACCGTGCTAATCACCGCCATCGGCGTCTCGCTCTTTCTGGAATATTCCGGGCAATTTGTCTTTGGCGCCGCGCCAAAAAAATTTCCGGAAATCCTGCCCGTCCTGCCGGTGACAAAACTGGGGGCCTTGAGCTTGAACAGCAATCAAATCGTGGTGCTGGCGGTCACGCTGCTACTGCTGCTGACCTTGCGGTTCATCGTCCTGAATACCAAGATGGGCACCGCGATGCGCGCCGTGTCGTTCAATCCCGAAGCCGCAGCTTTGATGGGCGTGAACACCGACGTGGTCATCTCCTTCACCTTTGCGCTGGGCTCCGCGCTGGCGGCGGCGGCGGGCATTTTGTGGGCCATCAATTACCCGTCGATTGATCCGCTCATGGGCATATTACCGGGACTCAAGGCATTCGTCGCGGCGGTGCTCGGCGGCATCGGCAATCTGCCGGGCGCGGCGCTCGGCGGCATCATCATCGGCGTCACCGAGACGCTAGTGTCCGGCTACATTTCATCGACCTACCGCGACGCCATCGCGTTTGCGGTTTTGATTTTGATTCTGCTCGCAAAACCATCCGGACTGCTGGGCAAAAAGGAGATTGAGAAGGTATGAACATCCGGCATGCCAAGTCATTACTCCTCGGCGCAATTGCGCTCGGATTTCTGGCGTCGCGGTTTGCGGATAAAATCAACCCCTACTGGCTCTACATTTTTTACGATATCGGCATCAGCATCGTGATGGCCGTGAGCCTGAATCTGATCAACGGCTACACGGGCCAATTTTCGCTAGGTCACGCCGGATTCATGGCCGTCGGGGCTTATACTTCAGCGGTCATCACGAACCAGTGCGGGGAGTACAATTTTTTCATTGCAAACGGGATTTTCGGGCTCGCGCTATTCACCGGCGGGCTCGCGGCGGCACTGGCCGGTTTGCTGGTCGGCCTGCCCACATTACGACTGCGCGGTGATTATCTGGCCATTGTGACGCTTGGCTTCGGCGAAATCATCCGCGTCATTTTGCAAAACATGGAGCAAGTCGGCGCGGCGCGAGGCCTGAGCGTGATGCACGGCTGGACGAACCTATTCTGGACGTTCGGCCTTGCGGCGATCACGGTTTACGTAGTTGCGTCGCTGGTCAATTCCACGTATGGCCGAGGTTTCATTGCCGTGCACGACGACGAGGTGGCCGCCGAGGCGATGGGGATCAACACCACGAAATACAAAGTCACCGCGTTCGTGGTCGGCGCCTTTTTTGCCGGCATAGCGGGCGGACTTTACGCGCATTCGAAACAATTTCTCACGCCCGGCGGGTTCGGCTTCATGCAATCCATCACCTTTGTGGTCATGGTCATTCTTGGCGGCATGGGGAACACCATCGGCGTCATCCTAGCCGCGATTCTGCTGACGCTGCTGCCGGAAGGCTTACGGATGCTTTCGGGAATCGAGCATCTGCCCGGGGTGACCGAGGAACGACCCCTCAGCTGGATTGGCGACACGCGAATGATCATTTATTCCCTGCTGCTCATCGGGTTGATGCTTACAAGGCCGCAAGGACTCTTTTCCTATCGTAGGAAGGGAAATTAAAAGTTCATGCCCCCGCTACTCCAAATTGACAAAGCCACCATCCGCTTCGGCGGGCTTACAGCGGTATCGGAATTGGATTTGCAGATCGGACGCAATGAACTGGTGGGTCTCATCGGCCCGAACGGTGCGGGCAAGACCACGGCGTTCAACCTGATCACCGGGGTGTATCAACCGACGGCGGGCAACATAACTTTTGACGGCCAATCCATTGCCCGCAGCAAGCCGTATCGCATCACGGCGCGCGGTATTGCCCGGACCTTTCAGAACATCCGGCTGTTTCCGTCGCTGACGGTTTTTGACAATGTTCGCACGGTATTCCACCTCCATCTGCGGGGGGATGTGCGCCATGCGCTCTGGCGCGGCAAGGGCTATCACGCCGAGGAAAAATCCATTGCCGAACGCGTCAGGGAACTGCTCGACATTTTTCAGCTCGGCAAATTCCGGGATGAGCCGGCGAAAAGCCTGAGCTACGGCGACCAGCGGCGGCTGGAAATCGTCCGCGCCCTGGCGGCCCGGCCGAAATTGCTCCTGCTGGACGAGCCCGCGGCCGGCATGAACGCCACCGAGAAGGTCGAACTCACGCGGCTGATCCGCTATATCCGCGACCGATTCCAGATCGCCATTCTGCTGGTCGAGCACGACATGCATGTCGTCATGGGCATCTGCGAGCGGATCGTCGTTCTGGATTACGGGGTAAAAATTGCCGAAGGCAACCCCGACGAAGTGCGGGTAAATTCCAAAGTCATTGCGGCTTATCTGGGCGAATAAATGTTGGTAATAAAAAACCTGACCGCCGGCTATGGCGCGATATCCGCGTTGCACGGGATTTCCTTATCCGTGCCGAGCGGCAGCATTGTCACGCTCATCGGCAGCAACGGAGCGGGCAAAACCACGACCCTGAAGGCCGTATCCGGCTTACTCAAGCCGAAGTCCGGGGAGATCATTTACGAGGGCAAAAATATCGCCGGCCTGGCGCCACACGAAATCGTGGCGCGCGGCCTGGCGCACGTGCCGGAAGGCCGGATGATTTTTGCAAACCTAACGGTGCGGGAAAACCTGCAGATGGGCGCGTATCTAGTGCGCGACAAGCAGGTTATCCGGCGCGAACTGGACTTTGTTTTCAAGACATTTCCACGTTTGAAGGAACGCGAGCAGCAAATGGCAGGAACACTTTCCGGCGGCGAGCAGCAAATGCTGGCGATCAGCCGCGCGTTAATGTCGCAGCCGAAGCTTCTCATGCTGGATGAGCCCTCGCTCGGCCTCGCGCCGTTGCTGGTGAATACGATTTTTGAAAAGATCGTCGAGATCAACCGCGAGCGCGGCTTGACGATTTTGCTGGTGGAACAGAACGCGAACCGCGCGCTGGAGATTTCCCACTTCGGCCATGTCCTGGAAACGGGCAAGATCACCTTGCAAGGTGACCCGGCAATATTGCGGCTAAATCCTCAGGTGAAAAGCGCCTACCTCGGCGGCGGATGACAGTGCGCGGCAAATCACCGGCGCGAACCCGGATCGCTCGACAAACCCCACCCATCAGTTAAGTTACATCAGGATGAAAGGTGAAGTCGTCTATCTTTACGCGTTTGATGTGGCGAATGAGATCCACACGCCGCGCGTCCCGGAAATCCTGTCGAAAAAGCCGTTCCCATTTGAAATCCGGATGGATCGCACCCTGCCGAAGGATATGCCGCTGTACAAGCCGTTGGCCATTGAGCCACATCCGCCGGATTCGAAGTTACAAGGGGCACCAGTCAGGCTGTTGATCCGCATTTATGACGTAGGCGTCGTCACGGTCATGATGCGGGCGGAATTTGAAGCGAAGGCGCCGGACGACTTGATGAGGTTTCACAATCCGAAACTGGAAAACGGGCTCACCCTCGACACGGTTGCGGAGAAATTGTGCGCGGAAGTCTGCGACAATCTCAAAGACTCCATCGCGGGACGCACGGAATTTCCGCCGTCGCCGGAAGCCTACACGGTTTTTTGCCTCACCGATCTGGATGGTAAGAAGGATGTGAATGGCTGGCTGGCCGAACACCGGCGCGCGGTGGCCGGCCTGCTGACAGAAACGGCGGCGGATAAATTGAGTGAATCGCAGGTGGCCGAAGTGTTGCGCATCCAACGTTCGTTTGAAAACACGGATCTGGTGGTGATTGACTGGGATGCCGCGTTGGCGGTCGATTTATCCGGCTACATGGACGACGTGCTGTATGCACTGGAGCTCGCGAACCTGCAATTGGAGGAGTTTCGCGTGATGGATCAGCGGCTGGACAAGTATCTGGACCGCGCCTACGAGGATTTGGAGCGCCGCCCCCTGACGCTGTTCGGCAAGGCAAACAAAGTCCTGCGCCAGCTACGCCGCTTCCGCGTGGACGTGGCGAAGCTCACGGACGAAGTCACGCACATCACGAAGTTTTTCGGCGACTGGCATCTGGCCCGGGTGTATCTCGGCGCCCGCGACCGTTTCTACCTGGACCAATGGCGGGCCAGCGTGGAACAACGCCTGGGCCAACTCGACAAACTTTACAGCGTCGCCCACGCGGAGGTAAATGAGCAGCGGATGCTCTGGCTGGAAGTCATCATCGTGATCTTCTTCGCGATTGACTTACTGATCCTGCTACGCGTGGGGCGATGAATCCAAGCCGGCCAGCGCCGGCATCATTTTGCGGTCGGGTTGCCGGGTGGATCGCCCAGCAATTTTGCCTTTTTGGCCTGATATTCGGCATCGGTAATGGCCCCCGTGTTTTTGGCGGTTTGCAGGTCGATCAATTGCTGACCCAAGGTAGCATTGGCCGGCTGACTCCTGGGACCGGTGCCGACGGCAATACATCCGGCCAACAGCATGATAAACACGAAGGCCACAAGGAGGGGAAGAAATGGCTTTTTCATAAGATTGAAAGCAATGAACCGTTTACGCCACCGAATCAACGTTGAATAACAGGATTAAAATGCGCCGGCCCGCCGGCCCGCCAAACGGACCCGAAATGACCTGTTGACTTCAAACGCGCATCTGATAGATTTCGCGTCCCTTTGTTGGGTTTTGAAATGAA
>CAIJNQ010000158.1 GCA_903822015.1 uncultured Verrucomicrobia subdivision 3 bacterium
GCTGAAACAAAATCCCGACATGATCATCCACGATGGCGGCACCTATCAGCTCGGCGTCTGGGTGAATCATTTTCCGGTGGACCATCCGCTGTTCGGCAAGGAACGGAACCTGCGCGACGCCGTCGCCGAATGGCAGGAAAAACTGAACCCGCCATCCGCCAACGCCGGACAGACCGCCATCACGTTGGGTCATCTTGAAACCCTGCTGAACGATGCCCGGCAATCCTACGGAGCGGCGGCGGATGAAAAGTATTTTGAGTTTCTGCGTGGACTGGCCGAACACGAGCGGCTGCATCCCGAATCGTATCGGGGTCGGATCACGGACACCGATTCGCGGGAACCCTGGCGGCAGATTCGGCTTTATAAGATGACTTCAGCAGGCAATTACACCTTGATTGGCAAGTTCATGGTTGAGGCTCCGGGCATCCTGCAACAACTGGCCGATGGCGGTTCCACCAACCGGCTGGCCGAGGTGCGGAAACTGGCCTGCGAACTGGCCGAACCGCTGATCCCCGAAATCGCCGCCAATTTTTACGAGGCGACCGGCGAGTATGAACTCGCGTTGCAAAAAGTCGAAACGGCCATGCGCCAGCCATCTCCTTACACCGATGCGCCCACCGAAGCCCTGCATGTCGCCGTCATGCGCGTTCAGGATCCGGTCAACCTGCGCCGGCAAAAAATCCGGCTGCTGCAGGAAATGGGCAAAAAAGCGGAGGCGGCGGCGTATGCGCGGTCGCAAATTCCCGCGCAGGATGTGAAACCACACTGGCAACAGATGCCCGCCGGTACCGGTCATGGCAGCTACAGCTTTCTTACTGACCCAAACATCAAACTAGACGCCTGCCGGGACGCAGCGGACGCCTATATGGCCATTGGCCGGACCGATGAGGCTCGCCTTATCTTTGCGCAGTTTGTCAAGGAAACCGGATCGGATGATAAAATGGATGCCCACGGAGCAACCGTCCGCCTGTATTGGGCGGATTACGATGCTGACTGCGGAAATTATTTCGAGGCAGCAGATATTCTCCGCACTGTGGCGCGGCAAAGCGAAGGCAAGGACTGGGGCGTTTATCTGCGCACCGGGTATTCCAAGGCTTACGATGCGGCGGTGTCCCGGCTGGCCAAGGTCAGGTCGAAGGCGCAGCAGATTCCCGCCGCTTCGACCGATTGGGAACATCCGCCGCAAACTGCCGGAACCGTCCCGGTTGCCACCAATGCGCTGACCGCCGAAATGACACAGGCCTTGGCGGTTATTTTGCACGGCAAAAGCACCGGCCCCAATCAAACCTCCTACGGCTATGGCGTGGATGATTTCATCAAGAAATATGGGAGCAATGCGTTAGGCCATCGTTAATGGATAGACAAGGTAGCGCATGGTTTATCAGCACGCCAAAGGGTTTTAATTTTTTCAACACGCTTTTTAATCGTGGCCGAGACGGCGAGCCCGGCTGGGCTTCATTCCAATATCCGACATCATCCAATCCGTTCATTGATGCTGGCGAGATTGAGGCCATGCGTAAAGACA
>CAIJNQ010000159.1 GCA_903822015.1 uncultured Verrucomicrobia subdivision 3 bacterium
ACCAAAACATCATTAAATTTTCAAAGAACTCCGGCTGACCCGTTCCGGCAATGACGCCAAAGGACGTCGGCGAACCTCAAAACCGGACCAAACCAGACCAAACCGGACCAAGAAATGAAAATTTTTTAGAAAGTGGCATGTGGCATGTGGCATGTGGCATGTGGCGAGTGGCGAGGAGGCATAAATATGCGAATTACGAGTTGCGCGTGGTGGGTTGGCGGGTGGCGAAAGCAGGAGCAATATTCAGCAGATGCGGGGTTATCCATTCACTCATTTTTGAATTTAAAATAAATGTCTATTTATGGGACACTTTTTGTAAGTGCTTGATAGAGCATCCATAATTGGACCGTTTCGCTACCAAAAAGGGGCCGAAAAATTTTGGTCCATTTTTCGGCGCGACCTAAATTAACGCGCCGGTCTGCGCCTTCAGATCAACGATATACGACCGGACAAGTCGGCTATTTCCGGACCTGGAAGACCGGAGAACCGGCAGAGTGGAACATCTGCCCCACACCTGAACATTCCGGTCATTTCCTGCCGGTGACGAGACATCTTTTTGCGGTTAAGTTTCAGGACCCGTTTTAGCGTCAGGGGACACCGCAACCCGCGGGTGGCATATCAGACACCCATCACACCCGGTGCAGGACCAAAGAAAACTTTGGATGCACTCACATCACCGGATCCGGAATCCCGCGAGCCCCGCCCGCGGCTGGAGATGTTTCGGCCGGCCAGTCCCAAACCGCCCCGCAGCAGAACTGACGCAGTTGAACTTATTTAATGCAATTGTAATTGTCAACGGAGGTTATGGATGATTTAAAAATATCAGGCGGACTAAGGTGATGATTTATGATTTTTGATAGGCGATGGAATGACACCGCGAAGCGGCCAAATTTGAGACGAAAGCCGCATGGGCGGTCCTTGCGGACGGCCACCCAGCGCCACCGGGAACTTCTGCCCCGTATATGGCCTCAACCGACTACTGATAGGAAATTGCTTTTCATGCGCTTTCATTTACTTGACGCTGCGCGGGTAGGCTGTCGCGGTCAAATATTAACTAATCCAATGAAAAGAGGATGGCAGGTTCACATTCCCCGAATGGCGTTATTTTGCGCCATTGGCGCAGTATGTGGAAAGGGCCTTGGGCAAACACCCATGGCCAAAATAGGATCGTCAGACGCCCGGCTTATATCGGGGTTTCCGGCGTCAACCCACTTAGTGGAGCAAAAGCCGGTGAAAATTACCAAAATCGCTGACGGCACCTTGCTCGTGGATTTTGGCCGGGTGGCATTTGGCAATTTAAAATTGACGCCAGCGTCAAATTTTCCAAATCAAATCAAAGTCCACTTCGGCGAGGCCCTGACAAACGGACGCATCGCGCGCCAGCCGCCGGGTTCCGTTCGTTACGCCATGACGAATGCCTTTATCGCCGGAAAGCCGATTTTTGTCGCGCCTGCCGCCGATGGGCGTAACACCGAACAGGCCAGTTCCAATCATCCGCCCGCCATTCTCACGCCGCCCGAATGGGGCGTGGTGCTGCCGTTTCGCTGGGTGGAAATCGAAGGCTGGCCGGGCGATCTCGCGCCGGAGCAAATCACGCGTCGAGCCGCCTTTGCTTCGACCTGGGATGACGATGCCGCTGCGTTCCAGTGCTCCGACAAACAGGTGAATCAAATTTGGGAACTCTGCCGCTACTCAATCAAGGCCACGACTTTCGCCGGTGTTTTTGTGGACGGCGACCGCGAGCGCATTCCTTACGAAGCGGACGCTTACCTGAATCAACTTGGCTATTATTGCACCACCCGCGACGAGCAAATGCCGCGCGACACGTTCGATCATTTGATGAAGCACGGCACATGGCCGAGCGAATGGTCGCCGCACATGGTTTTCATGGCTTACGCCGAATGGATGCAAACCGGGGACACGAACTGGCTCGCATCGCGCTACGATGCGCTCAAGTCGAAGTTGCTCCTGGATCGTGTCGGGCCGGACGGTCTTGTGCGGAGTGACCAAAAGCAAACTGATAAAGGCGACATTGTGGACTGGCCGAAAGACGAGCGCGACGGCTATGTGTTCACCGACGAAAACACCGTCGTCAATGCGTTTCACCTGCGCGCCGTGCATCTCATGGCTGAAATGGGAAAGGCCATTGGGCATGACCAGGAATCCGCAGAATTTGCCGCGCGCGAGAAGCAGACCCGCGCCGTGTTCCAGGAAAAATTCTTTGACCCTCAACGGGGATTGTATCGCGACGGCTCAACGACCAGCCACGTTTCGTTGCACGCGAATCTGTTTCCGCTGGCCTTCGGTCTCGTGCCGGAAACAAACCGCCAGCACATCTCTGAATGGCTGGCTGGCAGGGGAATGAAATGCTCGGTTTACGGCGCGCAGTATCTTTTGGAAGGTTTGTTTGAAAATGGTCAGAGCGCGGCGGCGCTGGCGTTAATGACTGCGCCCGGCAATCGCAGTTGGCTACACATGGTTGAGAGCGGCACGACGATCACCTGGGAAGCGTGGGATCAGCAGTTCAAAACCAATCAGGACTGGAATCACGCGTGGGGCGCTGCGCCCGCGAATTTGCTGCCGCGTTATGTTCTCGGGGTTCAAGCGCTCACGCCCGGCTGGCAGCAGGCGCTGGTCAAACCAAATCCCTGCTCATTGACTTTCGCCGCGGGCAAGATTCCCACGCCGCTCGGTGCGGTGCTGGTGGACTGGCGGAACGATAAAAGTTTCAGACTTTCGCTGGCCTTGCCCAAGGGCATGACCGCTCGCGTGGAACTGCCAGCGACAGCGAAATCCACCGGTGTGTTTTCCGGCGACCGCCGAGTTGCGGCCAAGCAAAAAAATTCTCGCTGGATTCTGGACGAACCAGCTTCAGGCAAAGTGACGCTCGAAGTCAGATGAGCCGGCAAACTATTTGAACTGATAGGAAATTTCTTTTCATGCGCTTTCATTTACTTGACGCTGCGCGGGTAGTCTTAATTTACGAATAGCGATTTGCGATTTGCGAATCAGGGAATTCGTTCGAGCCTGCCGGCGATTGAGGCGGGGACGACGATGCATACAGCGAATTTGCGGGACCATCAGTTTAGGCGAGATCCCAGTGGGCGGTCATCCGATTGCAGTGCGAACAGCGAAATACATAGATTCCAGTTACATCATGTAGGTTGTCTTCCCACAGACCCGGAACAATGCCCTGAACTATTTTTTGGAAATAAGCATGTCCTTGACCATCGGGCGCATTGCGATGAAAGTCTTCGCGGTTCCATTCGCCCAAAAAAACCATTGGTTGCTTGCAACAAAACTGCCATTGATCTCCTTGGATGGTGTCATAGGTCGGGGTGCGCAACAGTTCAAACATTACGGCTTGCGGTAAACGAGCACGAATCCAATCTGAATCTGTCGGCACGAGTTCGAAGTCAGAATGTTTCAGGCCGGGCCTTCCATGGGTCATTCCCTCGAATGCCTGCTCCCAGGAAATCATTCCAATTTCAGTGTCTTTGGTGATTGCAGCCCGACCGGCACGTAGGCATGCATAACAACAAAGCACTTTTTCTTCGGCAATCGGAGGGAAATAAATTGTTGCACCACACTTTTTACAGATCTGATCTTCTTTGTCTGAAGCATCGAGTCCAGTTTCTGTTTGGCACTTTGGGCAGGATTGGATTAAGGCACTACCAATTCCAAATTCAAAACAAACTTCAGCGCTCTCCCCGCAAATTGAGCATTGGCCTTTGCCGTGAAAATTGCTTGCATTACTTACTGGCGCTTCAAATAGCGGGAATGGTGCATTCAGGTCATTAAATTTGACGTTCGAATAATCCGCTTTCGGCTGTCCTTTGAAAGGCCACATGACCTGAAGCTATCCATTCTACGAAAAAAATCGAAGAAGAAAGAATGGATTACTGGTAGGAAATTGCTTTTCATGCGCTTTCATTTACTGACGCTGCGCGGGTAAAAAATAAACAGAACAATGAAATAGGTGAAACTCATAAGGCGATAAACGCGTCGTGTTTGTAATAGTATTGAAATGCCATAAGCAAGTCCTCCAACTTGACATTTGCTCTTTGGCCGCGGGCATTCCACACAATGTCTTTTACTACAGTAATTGGAAGCGCTTCCACCAGCATGTTTTGTTTGGCAAAATCGGGCACGCCTGCATTTGGATCATCTTCAAGTTCAGGCGGGACCTCATCGCTCTCTAAGATGGCGCATTTAGAATCTAAATTCCAATTCCGCTCGACCGGAAGGTAGAGCCAGCCTTTTGATGGGTGGCTTTCGATATCTGATAAAATATTTCTGAAAATCTGGATTTTATTGTCCATAAACTTACCTGCCGCCTCCCCAAAGTTCACGACCACTGATAGTAAATTGCTTTTCATGCGCTTTCATTTACTGACGCTGCGCGGGTAAGGAAGAATTGGTTTTCGCCTTCCATGATCACAAATCCAACGTGCCAACCCCTGTCGCGAGCGTCAACAGGTGATTTTGAGGAAGATCCCTGAAACGCTGAGACTTGAGACCTGAAAAAAGCATGGAGCGAGGAGCGGTGGAAAGCGATTGAAGGGCAGACGGCGGAGCCTGAAAGGCTTCGAAGTGATCGGTGCTTTTCAATCGGTCAGGACATTATCGTAGTCGGGCATGGCCCAGTCAGAAGCAAGTGATGCGTGAAGGGTGAAGATGGGTGATGCGGGATCGTAAGGTGGAGCCGCAGAATGCGAAACAGACGAAAACGAGTTTTTATTTACGGCTCGACGGAGTCTCGCCCCACCGGGGTGTTTGATGGATTGATGGATGGGCAATGGAGAAGGAAGAGGTCAGGGTCCAAGGCCGAAGATGCTACTTTCAACGCCCAACGTCCAATGATGAGAAACGGCGCACATGGACGAAGGCCGGAAGACGGAAAAAGTGCCGGTGATAATTCTTGCCAGACGCAGGCGGGTTCGTTTTGATCAGTCCGTGATTCACAGCGACCGGTCAAAACCAATCGGGCACAGTCCGAAGCTGCATACTCTCGTTAGACACATATGAGCATCGCCTATTCTCATGACCGCAAAATCACGGCCGAGCAATTTGTTGATGTGTTGAACAGGTCAACGTTGGGCGAGCGTCGTCCGGTGGCTGACCGGAAGCGCATTGCTGACATGCTGGCCCACGCCAATCTCGTGTGCACGGCCTGGGATGGCGAGCGATTGGTGGGAGTTTCCCGGTCGCTGACGGATTTCAGTTACTGCTGTTATCTTTCCGATCTGGCCGTGGATGCGGCCCACCAGAAGCAGGGTATCGGGCGGGAGTTGATCCGGCTGACGCAATCCAGGCTGCATCCGCAGTGCAAGATCATCCTATTGGCGGCGCCCAAGGCGGAAGGTTATTACCCGAAGCTTGGTTTTCAGCATTTTCACTCAGCCTGGGTTTTACCCGGTACACGATAATCTATGCACCCAAGAAATCGCCGAAGCTCCCAGGACGGGAGCCAGGGCGGGAGCACTCCAAAACGCAGCGCGCGGTCCGGCGGCCGCTGGCAAACATGCCAACCGGTTATGGCAACGGATCGGATGTGCCAGTCAGGATTCAGGGCAAGGCTTCGTTTAACCGGTAGAAACCCTGTGATTGGCCGGCAGGCAAAGGCTCGATCAGTTGGACCGTGCCACCGGTGCCAGAGATGACGCCTCCAAGTGGGGTCCAGTTGGGATGCGCCAGATCGTCGGTGCGCTCGACGGTGTAACTCTGGCCAAGGGCGGTGGGAAAACTGAACAGCACATCGTTGCCGCTGTAGCTGGAGAGTTTGGCGGCACCCGGAAACGGCACCAGGCTGAATAGCTGGTTGAGCAGATAGGCGCGCAGGATGTTGGGTTCCGGACGCGGCGAGGTGCTGTTCCAGAAGCGTTGAAAGGTGCGGCGCGCGTGAGGCATGACGATGGTGGTGTTGTTCTGATACATCACAACCGGATTGACCGTGATGTCAGCGGAGCCAAAGACTTCCGACTTAATCAGGCCGGTGGTGCGCGGATTGCCCGCCACGGTGTTGAAATTGGTAAACGAGGCGAAATCGAGCGAGTGCGAAGGTATCCGTGTCTGGTGACAGGAGCGACAGGACGGTGCCACAACGTTTAGATAGAGATAAGCCTGACCGGCGAGGTTCAGGGCGCTGGTCGCGTTGGTATCCTGCCAGGCCTTGGGCACGTAGGCATCGTTGGCCGTCGCGTTGGTGAGGCCGGGACCATACCAGCCCGTGATCAGATTGGTGATGGCCGGGGAAAAGCTGGCGGGCTCGTTGGTCCGGATTTCATTTTCGATATCGAGCACCGCCTGGTTCATGAGCTTGAAAACCGGCTCCTGCTCAGCACGGGTGAAACCGGGGCGGGTCGAAAAATCCAGCCCACGCAGATCGAAAGGCAGAAAGTGGGCGCCCAGATTGCCCGGAAAGGTTGATCCGATCGTGCCCGTGGTGCCGCCATGACAATCCACACAAAGACCCGGAACGAATTTTGCACCGCCGCCATCCAGATCCGCGGAGTTCACGCGATTACCGTTGGAAGCATAGACCGAAAACATAGTATAACCGCCACCATAATATTCCATGCACACCGTGGCAATGGGGGGACCACCTTTGATGGCATCCTCCACGGTGCGGTAATTGCTCACCGCAAACAAATAGTATCCACCCCCATAGTTAATCAGCAGCATCCGCCGCCCGAATCCGAGGTCCAAGGCATTTTCATAACACGCGGTGGAAACGGAAATATACGCATTGGAATCGTAATAATTGGTCGCCCCCGGCATGGTATTCATATCGAGTTGAAACCCCCACGCACCAAGCAAGTTGGTCAGCGTGCTGCTGTAAGAACCATTAGGAGTTTGGGCATAGTAATTAGTGGCATCGGTGGAAGTGCTGGGATAGCGCGTGAGAAAGGAAGTGCCATTGGTGGACAAAGGCCCACTCAAAAAATCGGCGATGTTTTGAAAGGTGCCGGCGATTTCAGGAAGCAGGGTGAGGGTGATTTGCGCCGTTGCGGTCACCGCGCCAAGGGTGGCCGTGGCCGTCAGCACATAGGTTCCGGCAAAGCCCATGATGACGCTGGTGTTGGTGCTGGCAACATCGGTAAAGACCACTTGGTCGGCCCCGCCCGTCTTACGCCACAGGATGGAGGCTCCCGCCAGGCTGGCCGGAAGGATCGCCTGCAAGTTGATGGTGTTGTCCGGCGCATACATCAGCACGCGGGAACCCGGTGCGATGTAAAAAAGATTGGCCGGGTCATAAAATTCGGCATCCGCCACCGCCGGGACAGGCAAACTAATGGCGCCATCAATGCCACCGCCGGCAAACAAAACCAGGCCGCTGCTCAGCAGGTTCGCCGAGTAGCCGTAATTTGCAAAGGTGGTGCCCGCCGTCAGGGACCATAGACCCGTGTTCGGATCATATAACTCGCCGGATGGAAACTGGTAAGGATTATCAATTTCGCCACCCGTCACCAGAACCCGGCCATCCGCCAGCAACGTGGCGGTGTGGGAAGCCCGGGCCACGGTGAGCGAACCGGCAGCCGTCCAAGTGCCGGCGGCCGGATCGAACAGCTCCGCGCCGGACACGTAGTTAAAATTGGCGTCCGAACCGCCCACCACCAGCGCGCTCCCATTGGCAAGCCGGGTCGCCGTATGGTAATGACGTGATACCCCCATGCTACCTGTGGGCGACCAAGTGGCGCTGACCGGGTCATATATTTCTGCGGTGGCGAGTGAATTGGTGGCATCGTTATTACCGCCGGTGACCAGCACCTTGCCGTTGGCCAGGAGGGTTGCGGTATGATACCTACGCGGGGTGCTTAAACTGCCGGTCAGCGTCCAAGTGCCGGCAACCGGATTGAAGAGTTCGCAGGAGGCGATCGCCCCGCCGCTGCCGTTCCCGCCGGTTACCAGGATTTTGCCGTTGGCCAGAAGCGTGGCGGTGTGGAAACGCCGGGCCACGTTCAACGAGTTGGTCGTCCCCCAAGTTCCGGTGTTGACGTAATAAATCACGGTGCTGCTGGTGATGCCGGTGCTGGTGATGCCGCCCGCAATGACCACTTCATTATAGCCGACCGTTTTTATGGTCTGGTTGATCAAGTTCGCCGTGTGGTTGCCGCGCGCGAGTTGGAGGCTGGCGGGAAGTTTTATAAAACTTGTCCACGACTGTTTGGCAGGATTAAAAAATTCCGGCGCGGCCACCAAGCCGCCACCGATGTCGCCGCCGCCGATGACTAAGACTTCATCATCGGCCAGCGTCGTTCCCGTGTGCCCTGCCCTGGCGGTCTGCAGCGATCCAACCACAGCCGCATCCAGCGGGAAGCCACTCAGCCCCAGGAGCCAAATGGTTAAGGCATATTTCAAGCTAAAAAAAATCCGCCGCCCCGGCGAACCCCCCGGCGTTCTAGAAACCATACTTTTAGTTTACTTTGGTTATTTTCTTAATAAATAGGATAAATATTTATTATAAATAAACATCCGAAGCGAGCCCAAAACGTTGTTTGCCTGGCTTAATTTTTGCCGGACATCCGCTTTATCCAAGGTTTCGGCAAAAACACCTTCGCCGCCACGATGAAGCTCCCGCCGATGAGGAAGGTTGATGCGAGATGCGTTGAAGCTGGAAGCGGGCGGTTGGCAGTTGGCAGTCGTCAGGAGGGACCAGAAGGCCCCAAGGCTGAATCGGGGGAAAATGCCTCCTAGGTTTGGCCGCGGCGGGGTCGTGAGTCAGAGACTCTTTACTTCGGCTGCTGGTTCTTCAAATGCACGCTCAGGTGGCGGCAGAGGCAACGGCGGGCAGGGGCTCGAGGGGGAGGGTGAAGCTAAAGGTGGAACCCTGGCCAACCACGCTTTCCGCCCAGATATCACCGCCCATGATCTGTGTGATTTTTTTGCAGATGGCCAGCCCCATGCCGGTGCCTTCATGGCTGCGGGTGGTCGAACTGTCGATCTGGCTGAAGGGCTTGAACAGCCGGCCCATTTTTTCAGCCGGGATGCCCACGCCCGCGTCCGCCACACTAAAGCGCAATCGGGGGCGGCCATTCTGATCCGCGGCGGCCGGGACGACCCGGATTGTGACGGAAACACCGGGATTAAATTTGACGGCGTTGCTGATCAGATTGACGAGCACCTGCCGCAGCCGGGCTTCGTCGCACCAGATCACCGGCGGCACAGCGGGGTCGATGATGATATCCAGTTTCGCCGTCCGGGCGGCCCCGGAAATGCCGGCGCTGGCGGCGCTCTCGAGGCAGGGCCGCAAGGTTACGGGGCCGGGATTCAGCTGAACCCGGCCGGACTCGAGCGTGGAATAATCCAGAATATTATGGATAACCAATAACAAAGCCTCGCCGTTCTGCGAGATGAGGTCCAAAAACTGCCTTTGCCGGGCGGTGAGCGGCGTCTGGGACAACAAACTGGAAAAGCCCATGACCGCATTCATCGGGGTGTTTAGTTCGTGACTGATCACACTTAAAAACTCGCTTTTGGCGCGATTCGCCGCCTCGGCCACGTCTTTGGCCGCCCGCAATTCACGCGCGGTCAGGTCGCGTTCCACCAGGAGGGCGTCGAGTTCCCGGACCCGCTGCGCGAGTTTCCCGTTTATCTCGATGATTTCGTTCCGGGCCTGCTCCAGACCGACCCGGGCGCCATCCAGACCCGTTGCGCTTTGCGCGATTTCACGCTGCAAGCCATTGAAGCTTTCGGCCATTTCGCTGAGTTCATCCCGCGAGTTGATGGCCACAGGCTGGTAATCCACCCGCGCGTGCGCCAAGGCGAGGTTGCCCCGGCCCAGGGCGTCCATGGCGCGGGAAAATTCCGCGAGCGTGCCGGTGGTCAGCCGTCTGGCGGCTTTGGACACTTCCACCGCCGAATGGGCGATCATCCCCGGGAGGACCAGGCCGACGGTGATGGTCAGCATGGCCACCGCCACAAAGATGTCCGCCAGGAGCGCCAGCAGCCAGGCCTCGTGCGAGTTGACGTAGTGGACGGCAAACAAATAGCCGAACCCGTCCAGCGCCAGGACCAGCAGCATGGCCCCGGTGAGTTTGATATGCAGGGTCCGGGCAATGCCGGGCAGACCCTGCTTGCGCCGGTCTGAAAATTTCCGCCAGGCATAGAGCGCCGCGCCCGAATAGGCAAACGCCAGCCCGATCAGCACCGTGCCCAGACCGAATTGCTGGAAGCCCAGCACGCAGGAGACACCCCAAGTGATGGCCGCCAGCAAGCCGATGAAAATGAATCCGCGCGGGGCGCGATAAGGCCGGGCCATGGCGGGTTGATCCCGGCGCAACAACCACACGGCGACGTTGGGCATGCCGATGCCGATCAAATACGTGAAATTGGCGGAGGCCACCAGCCAGATGGGATCCCCGATGAGCAAGAACCAGATGGAAAAACCGGCGGTCAACAAGGTCGCCACCCAGGGCGCATCCGTGCGGGAACGCCAGCCGAGGAATTCCGGCACCAAGCCGTCGTCCGCCAGCTGGGACAAGGTCCGGGCCGCCCCGGCCAGCGGCTGTAAAGTCCCGTGAAACATATTGAACATCATGAACCAGATGGCGGCCGCCTTGGCCAGGCTGCCGAAGACCGGGGCAAAGGTGGGCCCGAGCACCTGGATCAAATCCTTCCCCAACGCGTCCGGTCCCAGCACGCCCAGCCAGACCACCGGCAGGATCACAAAATACAGCGTGGCCATGAGGGCGCTGGCGAAGACCGCCCGCTTCACATTCTTTTCGGGATTGATGGTTTCGCCGACGTGACAGGTGGCGGCTTCAAACGCCGGCGCCGCAAAACCAATCAGGTAAAGGCCGGCCATGGCGCTGGAGAGAGCGCCGAACCAGCCTGGAAACGGGAGGGTCAGGTGAAAGGTGGCGGCCTGATGCCAATCGACCTTACCCGCGAGCACGGGAGCCAGGCCGGATACCAGCGCCAGGCTGGCGGAAACCGTCGCCATCGGCAGGGCGAGCCGGCCAACCCAGCGGACCCCGATCAAATTCACGGCGGTAAAGCTGCAAACGATGGCGATCGCCATCAGATTGACCGGCACCCCGGGCAGATACCATTCATGAATGGCCGCCGCCGAAAGCAGGGCCGTCAGGCCGCACGTGGGCACCCAGCCCCACCAGTAACAAACCCCCGTCAAATTGGCCAGAACCGGGCTGTACGGCTTGAAGGCCTCCGCGCAGGTGGCCGCGATGCCGCCGATGCGATTGGGATACATCAAGACCAGTTCAAGCCAGCCTGGCATGGCCGCCCAACTCAACAAGAGCCCCAGGATCAGCAAGGGCACGGCGGCGCTGCCCTGACCGGGAATCGGGTCCTGACCGATAAACAAGGCCGCAATCAGGAACAGGCTTTGATTACTGCCGCCCATGGCCATGGCAGTGGTGCTCAGCCAGCCCAGAACCCGCGGATGGGCACGCCCCGGCCGGACCGGACCGGCACTCATTACATTCATGGGTGACTTCATTTAAAAAATGTTTTTATAAAAAGATCAAAGCCTGTTTATTGAACCGGGTTCCACCTGATTTTGCAATGAATACACAATGCTTTTGCAATGCATCATAAACCGGACGGAGGAGCGGTTTACCCGGGGCCGTTCCGTTCCGCCGGCCGGAGGCGGAAGTCCGGCCACCGCAAAGGCGGCGCTGCCGCAGGGGAAAAGGCCCAGGGTTCATAAAACCGTTATCGCGCTTTAATGGTGGTTTCATATCAGGTGATTTGCAATTGCCGGAGGTTATTGCAATTGCCATGCCAGATGGATCCGGCCTTGGCACACGAACCGGGGACAGCGGTTTTCGGGCCTGGCGAAAAAGACGCCAACGGAAGCGGTTCGGGAGGTTCAAACAGCCGGGGCGGGCCGGATCATTTTCCATGCTGGTCCAGCCACCGGTTAAGGGCGGCCTCTGATTTTAGGGCCAACTCACCCAGGGTGGCGTGTACCATATTTTGTTGCTGATCCGGGGCGGCAGATTCCAATCCACCGAACAGGGCCGCCAGCCGGTCCAGGCCCAGCATGGCGGTGATGCCCTTGAGCGAATGGGCCACGGTGGCAATCTCCTGCCGCCGGCCGTGCGCGGCGAGTTGCTGCAAGCGGGGAACCTCCTGCCGCAGATCACCGAGGAGACTCCGGGCGATTTCACAAATATTTTCCGCACCCAAGTCGCCGGCCAATTGTTCGAGCTTGACCGGGTCAAAAACCGCCCGGTCGGCTGCCGAGCCGGGTGACGGCACCGCTGCGGGGGGCGAAGGCCGGACATGGCGCAACAGGATTTGTTTCAGCTGGGGCAGGACGAAGGGTTTGGAGAGAAAATCATCCATTTGCGCCGCGAGGCAGCGTTCGCGTTCCCCTTTCAGAGCGTTAGCGGTGAGGGCGATGATCCGCACGCGCGCCGCCGCCGGCGTCTGGAGCGCGGCTTCGCGGCGCCGGATTTCGCCGGTGGCCGTGTAGCCATCCATCTCCGGCATCTGGCAATCCATGAAGATGAGGTCGTGGCTGGAGCGTTCCCACGCCGCGACCGCTTCGAGGCCGTTCCCGGCATAATCCGCGTGGCAATCCAGGGACTCCAGCATATATCTCATCATTTGCCGGTTGGTTTCATGGTCCTCGGCCACCAGAATCCGCAGCGGACGGCCGGTGGCGGCGGCATTTTTGTATAATATCTCGGTGTCCAGGGCGACGGGGCCCGTTTCGGATGCAGGCAGGGATTCGACCGCCTCCATTTCCAGTTCAAACCAGAAAAGCGAACCCCGGCCCGGCTCGCTTTCCACGCCAATGCGACCCCCCATGAGCTCCACGATCCGTTTGGAGATGGCCAGGCCGAGGCCCGTGCCGCCGTAGCGCCGGGTCGCGCCGCAGCCGACCTGGGTGAACGGCTCGAAGAGCCGGGAGATTTCTTCGGGAGTGATGCCCAGGCCGGTGTCAGCCACCTCGAACCGCAATTGCACCCGGCCGGCCGCGGATTTGAGGGGGCGCACCCGGACAGTGACCCCGCCTTTTTGGGTGAACTTGATGCCGTTGCCCGCCAGATTCAACAGCACCTGACGCAGCCGGCCGTCGTCGGATTTTACGGCAGCGGGCAGGCCGGGGGGGGAATTCGGCCTGCAGCCTAATGCCAGCGGCAGCCGCGCGCGGCCGGAGGAGCTGGATGACACCGTCCAGGAGCACCGGCAGGCTGAATATCTGGTTCTCCGGCTGGAACAGCTGATCCGACTCGATTTTGGAGAAGTCGAGGATTTCGTTGATGATGGCCAGCAACGCCTCGCCGCTTTCCGCCACGGTGCGGACGAGAGTCGTCTGCTTCATATCCAGCGGCGTCTCGAGCAGCAAACTCGTCATGCCCAGAACGGCGTTCATGGGGGTGCGAATCTCGTGGCTCATCATCGCGAGGAATTCGCTCTTGGCGCGATTGGCCTGTTCCGCAGCCGACCGGGCCTGCTCCAATTCCGTCTCCCGCTGCTTGCGCCCGGTGATGTCCTCCTTGATGCCCAAGAAATGCGTGATGCGGCCCGAGGCATCCCGGATGGGGGAGATGGAATCCGCCTCCCAATAGAGCTCACCATTCTTCCGTTGGTTCTGGAATTCGCCTTTCCATTCCCGGCCGGCGGTGATGGTTTGCCACAGCTCCCGATAAATATCGGGATTGGTATGGCTGGTTTTCCAGATGCGCGGATTCCCGCCGAGCAGCTCCGCCTCGCTGTAGCCGGTGTCCTGGACGCACTTGGGATTCACATATTCAATCACGCCGGAGAGATTGGTGATCACGATCGCGACCGGACTCTGCTCCACCGCGCGGGATAATTTGCGGATTTTTTCCTCCGCCAGCTTGCGGGCGGTGATATCGCGAACCGAGGCCCACATGCCCGTGACGTGACCGGCCGCGTCCTGGATCGTGAGCGTGCGCAGCTCCACGGGGAACACGGTCCCGTCCTGGCGCCGATACTCCTTTTCATAAACCCCGGAATAACCCCGCGGCAAGATCTGTTCCCGAATGATGCCGGCTTCGTAGGCGTGCCATTTGGCCGGCGTCAAATCCTCATACGTCAGCCGCAACAACTCCGCGTCCGAATAACCCAGCATTTGCTCAAAAGCCGGATTGAACTCTTGAATCCGGCCCGACAGGTCCACGCTGACGATTCCGTCCGCGATGGTCTCATAGAGCCGGCGGTATTTATGTTCCGACAGGGTCAACATCCCAGCCACCCTTTGGCGCTCGGTGATGTCGCGGCCCATGCCCATCACGCCGATGATTTTCCCGCCGTCGTCTTTCCGGGCGAACAGGGTGATCTCCATGCAGACCGGCTGCGGCAGACCCGGGTGCCCGCGCAATTCATACGGCGGGACCGGATCGCCCCGCAGAACGCGCTGAAACCTTTCCACGGCCAGCGGCAGATCGTCGGGATGGACCAGCGGGGCAAAGGATTGGCCAAGCCAGTGGGCCTCCCCGAACCCCGAGATCAACTCCACGACGGGATTCACCGAAGCGAAGGTGCCGTCCGGCGCCAGAATGAAGATCAGGTCGCGGGCATTGGCCACCAGATCGCGGTAGAGCTCATCCATGGCCATTGGCGGCGGAACCGACGGCGGTGTTGTAGGCGCTGGCCCACTTTGAAACCGGATACAGCGTGAACCAGTCGCTGGCATAGGCAGTGCCGACATGACCGATTATCAAATCGGCCTGCACGGGCTGGCTTGAAGTCACCCGCGCGCCTTTTTTGAGGCCCCCATTCACGAGATAGGATTGGCCTTGATTCAAGACCAGATTGATGAGGTTGGCGCCCGTGCCATTGGTATCGATGGTCACCAAGGTGTTGTTTTGGGCGGCCATGACGAAGATGCCGACATATTTCGTCAGGTTGTTGTTGGTGATGTCCTGCCCGAGCGGGCTGATAAAATTGGTGCCGTAATCGCTGGTGGGCAGCAGGCTGGCGGCGCCGGCAAACACCGGGCCGGTTTTCACCGGCCACGCAGCGCGCGTGACCATCAGCGGAGCCGTCGCCGCGATATGATCACCGCCATCCCACAAAATGCTGGCTGGATTCCGAGGATAGGACACGGAGTTGGTGAGGGTGATCACCGTACCCACGGGGATCACGGCGGGATCGTGGGTGAAGCCGGGCGGAATGCCGTTGGCGTCGTTACCATCGCCCCAGATCCGGGTGGTGCTTTGCGATGGATTCGCCAGAGACACCTCGTAGCCGTCTTCCCATTGATCATAATAGATGCGCGTGCCCGGGGTCGTCACCATGATGGAGATGGTGGTCAGCATATTCGAGTCGGTGCCGCTGATGATGGCGGAATTGGCCTGGTAAATTTGCGCCTCCGGCATCGGTATATAAAAGTCCTGAACCAGGTTATCCGCGTAAAGCGCCCGACCGATCAACAGGGCTATGAGCGCGACTGGCAGCGCATCAAGGCATCGTTTGGGTTTGAACATAACGCCGTAATATATAAGCGCTAACCCAATGAAAAATAACTAATTGCAGCAAACGGGGTAAAATTTGCAGTAAAAGCACCTTTTGCTGTGGAGCGTGTCTGAAAATTACGAGGGGCCTTGTTTTTGTGCCCAGCCTGGAGGAGGAGAAGACACTCAAGCTAAGATTCCCGACGAACCTTAAGCCATAAACCGACGAAGTAGGGAAGTCAGAGGTCGGAAGGTGATGCGTGAGGATTGAGAATTGGGGGGGGAAATTTAGGGCTCGACCGAGTCTCTCCCCACCGGGATACAGCGAATGCGCCGGCCGCAACTTGCACTTGTGACGAGCGGCGACTTGCGAGACAATGAGCCAAATCCGGCGGCCGATGGCCGAGGAAATTATGAAGACATTTGCGGAATTGAATTTCCCCGGGCGACTGATCGCCGTCGAAGGCCTCGACGGCTCGGGCAAGTCCACGCAGATTTACCTGCTGAAACGCTGGCTCGAGGCGGAGGGCATCAAGGTTTATTTCAGCGAATGGAATTCCTCCGAGCTGGTCAAATCCGCCACCAGCAAGGGCAAAAAGCGCGAGCTGCTCACGCCGACGACCTTCAGCCTGATTCACGCCACGGATTTTGCCGACCGCTACGAACGCCATCTGCTGCCGTTGCTGCGGGCGGGCTATCTCGTGTTGTGCGACCGCTATATTTTCACGGCCTTTGCGCGCGACGTGACCCGCGGCTGTCCGCCGGACTGGGTGCGCGGCCTGTACCATTTCGCCGCCCTGCCCGATCTCACGTTTTTCTTCAAGGCGGACCTGGAGGTGTCGCTGCAGCGGATCCTGGACGGGCGGCCGAAACTGAAATTTTTTGAGGCGGGCATGGATCTGCGGCTGTCGAGCGATCCATATGAAAGTTTCCGCATCTTCCAGGGCCGCATCCTGGAGCAATACATGGCGATGAGCGGTGAGTTCAAATTCCTGGTGATGGACGCCAACCTGCACGTGGAAAAACAACAAGTGCTGGTGCGCAAGCTCATCGCCGAGAAAATCGACCTGAAAAAATTCAAGCGGCGCAGCCCGCTGCCGCTGCCGCCGGCGGTGCAGGCGGACGAGAAAACGATGGAAACCGGGGAGGAGGCGACCGCATGAAAAGAGGCGCCGACAACAAAAACCACCGCCGCTTTTACGGCCACGGGATCCCGGGCGTGCAACTGGAAGACCTCGCGGGCAAATTGATCGTGGTCGAAGGCGCGGACGGATCGGGCCGCTCGACGCAAATCGCCCGGCTGGTGGAGTGGCTGGAAACCTGCGGTCACGCCACGGTGCAGGTCGGCTTGAAACGCTCCACGCTGGTGAGCGAAGAGCTGGACCGGGCGCAGGCGGGGAATATTTTGAGCCGGTCCACGCTGAGCCTGTTTTACGCGACGGATTTTGCCGACCAGCTGGAGAACATCATGCTGCCGGCGCTGCGGGCCGGTTTCATCGTGCTGGCCGACCGCTACATCTACACGCTGATGGCGCGCGACATGGTGCGCGGCATGAACGGC
>CAIJNQ010000160.1 GCA_903822015.1 uncultured Verrucomicrobia subdivision 3 bacterium
CACCAGCCGAGCGACGGCAAATCCAGCGCCAGCCAGGGAAACGCCAGAAGTGGAAAAATCAGTAACCGGCGCATTGCCAAAACTTCTTTCGGCGGGATATTTACGGCGAGCCACGACCACATCGCCAGCGTCCAAGCCAGCGCGAGCAGCAGCGTCACATCGAGTGCCAGTCCCAGGATGAAAATTACCAGCGCGGTAACCAGTAATTTAAAGTTGATGGGCGCATCCCCCTTCTGCCAGCCGCGCCATGGAGTGCCCAGCCATAGAAAAACTGCCGGCGCGGCCAGCAGCGGCAACACCTCATCGGACGACGTCAGCCAGGTCCGGTCGTGCACCCAGATGAACACCGCCACGCCGAGCAAACCCGTGAGCCAGACTGGGTCGCATCGTTTCATTCGGCAGAAATTTTTTTGTCAATCACCGCGAGGTTCGCGCGGAACTGCAAATCTTCCGGTACGAGCTGCACAATTTCGCTTGTTAGCCGTCGGGCTTCGGTCCAGTTGCGCTGGTCAAACGCCTGTTTGGCCAGAAACGCGCGGGCGGGGATGGATTGGTCGGCGATCCCGGTGTAGATTTTTTTTGCCTCGTCCATTTGTCCGGAGAGAACGGCGATATTCGCGAGCAGTTCGCGGCCCAGCAGGTCGGCCGACAGCGGTGGGCTTTGCCTGACCCAATGCCGTGCCGCCGCAAAGTTTTTTTTGTCCACCTCTGCCAAAGCGAGGATGTAACTCGCCCTAAAACCGACCGGGGAATTTTCCGGCGCAAGTCGCGCGAGTGTCGCCAGGCCGTCTGACTCTTTCCCGGATGAGATTTTGATTTCCGCGGCCAGCAGTTGCAGCGCGGGGTCGGCATTTTGTTCTGACACAAACTCCAGCGCGGCTGAATCGCCCCGGTTCATCCGTATAATCTGTGCCAGGCCGTAGGCGAACCACGCCGGTTCATTGGAGGAAACGGTTTGCAGATTGTCCAGCCGCAGCGCGGCTTCGCGCCAGCCGGCGGCCATGAACGCGGCGGCAAACGCATCCGGCCCGCGCAGCAGTGCGTCGAGGTCGGCGGGAATGGCGGCGCGCCCGTCGGTGCGTTCCTGCGCGGCCAGCGTTTCAAGCTGTGCAAAAAATTCATGCCGGTCGGCGCGCGCATCGGTGACATCCGAAATCGCAGGCGGATTCAATGAATGTTTCCGGCGGTAATGCAGTATGCGGGCGAGTGCCACTTCAAGATCCGGCTGCCATGTGCGCACGCGGAAAGGGTTGAACTGAAGCAGGCTGGCGGCCTCGGCTTCGTTTTTTCGTTGCAGCGCGTCGGCGAGCCTTAGCCAGAAAATTTCTTGCCGCTGTTGTGTGAGTTGTTGGGCCGACGGTAAATTATTAAAGGAATTTGTGTCGAAAAATACAGTGGCATTCAATCCGGCAATCCATTTTGCGAGCGGCGCCAGCTCCCCGTCCGGAATCTTACCGGTGTCGAGATTTCCGGGCCGGATGCATCGTTGCCAGAACGCGGTCTTGAGCGCGATGTAATCATAGCTGGACCATGTCAATGCCGCTTCCCAGGTGGCGAGCGCGGCATCGTAATTATTTTGGCGGCGGTGGAATTCGGCCAGTTCATCCATCAGCAAGGGATTGTTGGTTTCGGCTACGACGGCGGCGAGATATTCAAGCCGGGCGGCGGCGGGCTTGCCGGCGGCTTCCAGCATTTGCCCGCGAAAAGAGCGGAGCTCTGCGTTGCGGGAATCGAGTTCGACGGCAGTGCCCAACAGCTGCCACGCCTGTGGTAAATCATTTTTGGCGACGAGCAGCGCGAGGCGTTCGAGGCGGGAGGCCTCAGCGGGGCCGGTGAATTGTTTGTAGCGTAAAACTTTTTCCGCCTCGCGGGGTTTGCCGGCTTCTAGGAACACATCGCTGTCGAGTACCAGCCAGTCGGCTGGACGCGTTTCGTGTCCGGCCCAGTTTCTGCGGATGGCGTCGAGCGCCGTGCGGTTGTGGCTGGCCAGAAACGCGCGGGCCAGCACCAGCGACGCTTCCTCGTCGCCGAGAATCCGCTGCGGCGCGCGCTGGTATATCGCCGACAGCTCCGGTGCGGAGCGTAGCCCGGCGAGGGCGTGGACTTCGAGCGGCGCCCAGTTCAGCTTCGCCGGGGTGGCGGACTGCTGCCGGACGACGGCCAGTGCATCGGCGAATTCACTGCGGGCAATTAGTTTTTGAGCCTGGGCGAAGGCTTGTTGTTCCTGCCGTTCCACCACTCCGTTGCGCCAGATGTTAATTCCAAAAAAAAGTGCCGTGCCCGCAATTGCGAGCACGACGAGCGCGATAATGATTTTCTTTGAATTCATCCGGTGCGATTTTACGCCGCCACCAGAGCTTTGCCATCCATCCGGCGCTTGGCCCAGATGGCCAGCGCCAGGAAAGAGCCGAGCGTGAGCCACATCGCCGGTTCGGGCGTGGCGAGCAATGCTTTTACGTTACTGGCCCCAATGTTCAGGGCGATCACGGCATCACTGATGTCTTTGTCGCCGCCACCCCACATATCCTTGAAGGTAAGAAAGACATAAGGACTGTTCAACTGGGGGATGGCAAACACTTGCGGAGTGAAGGCGGCGACATGATGGGTGAAGCTGTCGCCGTTTAGGGATTCCACACTGGAGAAAACCGTGCTTCCCCCATTGGCGCCATTGGCAATCAGGAAAAAATCCAGCTTGGTTCCCTTATTGAAAGTTCCCATGTTCACGAAATCGCCCGGCAACAACAGCTGCGAAGCGGAGCGCGTGGCGCCGGAATAATTTCCCGCGGGATTGAAATCCGCCGGGCTCGAAACCCCCGGAAAAATCAGCTTGGAGTTCGGCGACTTTACTACCTGCGACAAATTCTTTGGGTCGGATTGGCCGGGCGCGATCGATTGAATACCCACCGAATTCTGATAGCCTGCACCCATCGAAATGAATGTCGCCGTGATGGCTTGCTTGGTAACCAGCACCAGCTTGTTCAAGTCAATTTTCTGGGCAAACGCTGGGCTGTTCAGGTTGTTATGACCGTCCGGCAGGGATTTCGCGGAAAGCTGCAAGGCGGATGGCAAAACGTTCTTGTCAAAATTTGCCGACTCGGCGGTGGAACCCGCTTCCATCACTGGCCCGGCAATTTTCAATCCGTATGGATCGGCCGACGATTGCACCGGCGAGACCGTTCCCATGGAATTATTCCCGCCATTATCCCCGTTACCGTCTTTACTTTGGCCATCGCTATTTTGCGAATCCTGACTGGATTGTTGATTGTTGTTGTCGCCCGAAGTTTTGCTCTGATTGTCATCCGCGCGCAACGGCGCGGCGACCGTAATCAGAAGCCCGATTGCTAGCACCACACCGTATTTGGAGATGTCTTTTTTCATGCAAGCCAACCTAAAGCAGCGGTCGTGCCAGACCTTATTTTCCAGCGATTTCAAGTATTTTACCAGTTTGGAACCCAAACGGAATGAAAAAATACGTTGCAAATGCAATAATTAGCAATACATTTGCAATGTATGAGAATCGGCCTTCTGCCTCCTCTACCCGCCGACCCGGCACTCCAGCAGCGGTTGGCGGCGCTTCGATTGCCCGTCTTTACCCTCGACCCTGGCTGCCTCCAGGAACTTGCCGCCGGTTCGGAAGAAGTCGTCTATTTGATTCCGGCGACCATGCTGTCGGGCCGGAATTGGAACATGTTGCGGGTTCGCCTGGCGCAGGCCAGCCGGCAGTACCTTGTCATGGGCGTTAATTTGTCCTCCGCCGAAATCGTGGCCGCCATGCGCGACGGTGCGGCCGACGTGCTTGATTCGCTCGATGGTGATGAGCGATGGCACGCGGCACTAACCCGCGCGGTCGATGCGCAAAAACTCTGGCTGCAGCTTTATGGCGGCAGTCCGTTGTCCGCCAAAGACGCGCTCGCCGGCGACTCGCCGGCGCTGCAAGCCCTGCGGCAGACGGTGCAAAAAATCGGCTCCACCAATGTCAACGTGCTCATCCTGGGCGAATCCGGCGTGGGTAAGGAAATGGTCGCCCGCGCGTTACATGATACCAGCCGCCGGAAAACTTTCGTGGCGCTCAACTGCGCGGCCATCCCCAAGGATTTGCTGGAAGCGGAGATTTTCGGCGTGGAAAAAGGGGCATTCACCGGTGCTCACAAAGCCCGGCTGGGTATGGTCGAACAGGCGGAGGGTGGAACCCTGTTTTTGGACGAAATCGGCGAGATGGATATGTCGCTCCAGCCGAAATTGCTTCGTTTCTTGGAAACGCGCACTGCCCGGCGTGTTGGCAGTGAGGCGGAATATAAATCCAAAGCGCGTATCGTGGCTGCCACCAACCGCAACCTGCGTGGCGAAGCCGAGGCTGGAAAGTTTCGGGCCGATCTGTTTTACCGGTTGGCGGAAATCACCTTGAACGTCCCGCCGCTCCGGGAGCGCCGCGAGGACATCGCGCCGCTGGTGCGTGTTTTTTTGCATCAGGCCGGCGAACGGTTCGGCAAAAACCTTGAAAGCGTGGAACCCGGGCTGTTGCAGCGTTTTATCAAACACGACTGGCCGGGCAATGCGCGGGAATTGAAGAGCACGATTGACCGGCTGGCGCTGCTCTATGACGGCCCGGTTTTGCGCGAAGGCTGGTGGGATGCGCCCCTAAAAATATCGAGTTTAATGCCGGAGGAAAACCTGTCCATGATCAAACCGCTGGCCGCCTCGCCCGGGCTGGAGGAAATGCCGCACCGCCAGAAAAAGCTGGCTATGGCAAAGCAATTGATGGCTGAAAGCGGAAATGATTTTACCTGGGTCGCGGCCCGGTTGGGGGTGAACCCGACGACGCTCTGGCGCTGGCGGAAGGCGGGAAAATTATGAAGCCGTCGCCGGCGCGATTTTTCGGTGCGCTGGTGATAGGTGGCGCGCTGACGGCTCTTGGGCTGGCGGTGCTGGCTGGCGCGATGCTGCGGGAGACGCCAGGCTTTTGGCGCAACGCCGGCGGTTTTCCGGTGGGATTGCGCGACCTGGTTTTTTCCAGCTTTTATCCGTCGCTCGCGATTTATTTTTTTGGGCTGGTCTCTGGCAGTTTCACGGCCTGGCAATTATTGCGGGCGCGTAGTCGTAGCGGCGGCCTTTTGCTGCTGGCCTGTGGCCTGAATTGGCTGCTGTTCCTCGTGATCCTGACGGTGGTGCTCTGCAATAATATCGAAAACGTGATGAACGGTCGACCGCTCCATTATCATGCGCCCTGATTATGGGCCGACATTCACGCCCACGCCGACACTGGTGGAGCCGCCGGCGGCGCGAATACCTTCGTTGGCGGCTACCGTCCTCACAAAAGTATTCACGACGGTCTGCAGGGCGTTTTGAAAAATTCCGAGTGGATGGTCGGGCACATACACGATGTCGCGCGGCTGGAGCGGCACTTCCGGCGCTTTGCCTTTGAGGATATCCAGAAAATTAACCACGGCGTAATGCGGTTCCGTCAGCGAGCCCCGGATGATGATGACTTCGCGCAACCATGCATCCGGCAACGTGCCGCGAGCGTTTGAGATGGCCGAGCTCAAGGTGACTTGATCTTTGAACGACACCGCCCGCGGTTCGGTCACCGCGCCGATCACATAAACTTCCGTCGCCAGCGCCGAGGGCAGGTATACAAAATCGTCCGGCTCCAGGTAGATATTTTGCGACAAATCGCCCTCGTGGATCAGTTTTTTGAAATTCACCGGCATGAACTTTCCATGCCGCAGGAGGAAACTGTGCTGTAAATCCGCCAATTCCTCGGTGGTGCCGGTGAATTGCGCCGTATAAAGGCCTCCGGCGCGCGTGACGGCGTCTATTACCGTCATGGGTGTTTCAAGTGGATAAATGCCCGGCGTATTGATTCGGCCCATTACCCAGATTCGGGAGCTGCGGACTTCACGCAAGGTGACGGTTACGCGCGGATTTTTGTAGAAGTGCGACAGTTGGTCTTGCAATGCGTCCCGGGTTTGCGAAAGGGTTAGCCCCCAAACTGACACACCGGGCAACAAGTCAAAATAGATTTTCCCATCCGGGCCCACCAGGGCCGGCTGCGTTTCTTGGCCGCGGCCGAGCATATCGATATCCAAATGGTCGCCGGGCCCCAGCCGAAACTCGTTCGTGGACGGCTTCAACCAGGCGGGATTGATCGCATTGGTGGTGGATGATTCCTGGAAAGCCTGGCCTCGCGGGTCGTGCGGATCAAAATCCGGTCCGTGCCGGACATTTACGCAACCGGTGGAAAACCCGGCGGCGAACCACAACAAAAATAAGAACAAAAATCGCATCAAATGATTCAGGGAATCAGTGTTTCCGTCGTTAGCGGCCGGACATTATGGCTGACCCAGGTCGTCGTCATACCTTGCGCGTAGGAATTGAGCGCCAGTTGCAACAAATCCACCGCTTGCTGCCAGGGTTTTTCAGAGACGTATATGATGTCCTTCGGTTCCAGCACAAAATCTTTCTCCCGGCCGGAAAGAATCGCCGCCAGATTGACGACAAACGTTTGGGGCTTTTGCAACGAGCCGCGCACCACCAGCACTCGCTGTTTGTAGGCCGTCGGCAAAATTCCGCCGCGCACCGTCAGCACACCCACGAGTGTGTTTTCTGCTGTCAAGCCCAGCGGCCCCGGATTCTTCACCTCGCCCAGCAGATATACCTCGTCCACGGTGCCTGAGGGAAAGTAAACATAGTCATCCGGCTCCACCAAAACGTTCTGGGTCAAATCGCCGTGATTGAACAAAGCGTCAAAATCCACCGGCAGCCGCTGGTTGTGCCGCACAATAAAGGCGCGCTTCATGTCCGCCAGCTCCACCGTGTTATGTTCGTAAAGACCCGTGCCAATGCCGCGCGCGCGCGCCACCGCCTCAATAAGCGTCAACGGTCGGTCCAGGGCATAGGCGCCACGATCCATCACCGCGCCCAGCAGATAATACTTTTTGCTATGCCATTCCACCGGCGTGATGATGGTGCGTGCGTTTCGGTAGAACCGTCCCAGTTCCGCATCCAGTTTCGCGCGCATTTCGTCCACGGTCAGCCCGGCGACCGGCACGCTTTGCGCCTCCATAAAACTGATCCGCCCATCCGGTCCCACCGGCACATAGGTGCGCACGGCATCCGTGCGCCCGTAGATCCGTAGGTTGAAAATATCTCCCGGGCCGATGGTGAACCGCTGCTGCCAGGCGGCAAGGACCGGTACCTGCGACGAACCGGAAAAATTCATCGCCGTGGAATTCGTTTCCGCCCCGAAAGCCACCGAACTCATCACCCAGGCCACCAGGGCCAGCGGCAGCAATTTTTCCAGCCACGCCAGCCGCGCAAATTTATCCGGCTCGCGGTTCAAGACCGCCGCCGCGAGCCTCACTTCGCCGGCTTCCACGGTTTCAAGCGTCTTTGCCAGTTCGTTTTGCTGCAGGCCGCCGCTCGCGGCCACCCAAATGACTGCCGGCATCAATTCCGCCATCAGCACGGCGTCGAGGTTGTTTATCGGCGGCAATTCCACCAGCAAGACCAGCGATGGAATTTGCTGCCACAATTCCATGGCGCGTTGCCAGCGGGCGCGGTTTTCAAGATTCCAAACCCAGCCGGCCTCCAGTTGTAATTCCAGCGGCACGCCGGGCTGCTCGCGCAGATGCCGGCTGGCGAGCTCCGGGACATGCAATACTTCTGCCAGCGAAATATCCTTGATCTCATTGTTGTTTGACGGGCAGTTCGTCACCGACATCACAGGCAAGCGACGATCATGGGCGGCATTACGAAACTGGGCTATGATCGTGGACTTGCCTTCGCCGGACAACGCCGAGGTGAAGGCCAACGTCACGCGCGACTCCCCGTTAAGCTTTAACTGCCGCAGCATTTGCGACCACGCCCGGAAACGCCATTGGGCCAGTTCCGGCGCAGAAAAAACCGTCAGTTCCGGCAGCCGGGCCACCACCGGCACGCGGGTCGCGCGCTTCAAGTCGCCGGCCGAAACCACGCGCAGATCCATCAGCTCGCGTCCGCAGATCCACACCAGCGCTGCGCCGAGGCCGAAAATAAAGCCCGCAATCGCAACGAGAATGATTTTCTTCCAGCGGCTGCCGATGTCCACACTATCCGGGGTTGCGGGCGCAAAGAGCCGATAAAATCCTGGTGAATTCTGCTCGTAGACTTGCGCCTCATGCTGGCGGCCGGCCAGTAAGTCGCGCGTGGCCTGCAAAGTTTGCTGCCGGGCAACGATTTGTGCCTGGTGCATGGTTTTTTCCGGAATGCCGCCCAATTTTTTCTGAACGTTGTCACGAAACTCCGTTAGCTTCGCGATCCGGTCAACCACATTCACCCGGTCGCCATGCAGGGTCACATGGAGCATGTAAAGGTTGTTGGCCACCGTGTTTTCACTGAATTGATAGTCCGGCCCGGCGGAATTCGTGCTGGCGATGGTGTCCGTCAGCTGCTTTTCCAGCGCCGCCAACTGTTCCTGCGCATCCTTCACAATCGGGTTTTCATCGGTGTATCCGGTGCGCAGGTTTGCCAACTGTTGCCGGGCCAGCATGACTTGGTGCGCCAGGGGGTTTTGCTGGGCCAGTTCACGCTCAACGCTGCTGATCCGGAAATCCACCGTCTGCAAATCCGTCCGGGCGGTCTGCAGCTGCATCTCCGCGTCACCCAGTTCCCGCAGATAAGCGTCCACCTCGTGTTCGCCACCGTAGAATTCGCTGGTGCGGCCGAATTCCAACAACTCCTTGTTCACCAGCTCAAGTTCCGCGTCCGTGCGCGCGATCTGATCGCGCAGGAACTTGTCGAGTTCCAACGCCTCATCGGCCTGCATCTGCGCCGTCAACGCCACGACCTCGGTGGCGTAGTTATTGATTAAATTTGCCGTCGCCCCCACGCTGCCGGAACCTTTTAACGTAATGTCGATGAGGTCGGTGTCGCGCTCGGGCTTGATCGTCAGGAGCGAAAGCAGTTGGCCATCGGTCATCGGCGGATGCGCTTGCGCGCCGACTTGAGCGAGTAATTTGGGCGACTGCATCACGCTCACCACCGTGGCGACCGACACCTGGCGCGGCTTGAAAGCTTCGCCAAGTTGCGACGCCCGGATGGTCGTCGAAACCTCGCGACGGATCAGCTGAACATTGGCCGTATAACTCGTGTGAAACTTGAAAATACCGAGAACCAAAACCGGCAGCATCAGCGACAAGCCAAAAACCGGCAGTTGCTTCCAGTGCTGCCGCAGCGCCGCCAGCGGACGCAGCAGGTCGAACGGCAAAGCCAAGTTCCCGGGTTTTTCCTCGGGCATTTTGTCAGCGGGCCGGGCCGGGCTGGCAACCGAAGCCCCCGCCGGCGGGGCATCGGTCGCGGCGGATTGCTCACGCTTGGTTTGCATGGCGCTGACGCTGAATTTTTCCGGTTCGCTCATGCGGGAATTAACTGGTGTCTCTCTAAATCGCGGACCACGGCATTGACGGCGGACGCCTCCACTCTGGCCGCCTCGCCGACCCACGCGTGTTCAAGTGCCAGTTTGGCAAGGCGGTTCACCTCGCGCGGAATCCCGTTCGTAGCATTAAAAATCTCCAGCGCCGCTGTCGGTGAAAATAGATTCCCGGTGACGTGACCCGCCGTGCGCAGCCGGTGCCGCAAATAATTCTCCATGTCATCTGCTCGCAGCGGCTTTAGATGGAAACGCAGGCTGACGCGTTGGTTGATGGCCGCATCGCCCACGATCATCTTCCGCAATTCCGGCTGGCCGATGAGCACGAGCGTGAGATACGATGCGCCGCCACCGTTGAAATTCGTGAGCCAGCGCAGCTCGTGAACGGTTTCCGGCGTCATGTCCTGTGCCTCATCGAGGACCAAGACCAGATGGCGGCCGCCGGCGTTCACCTTGCGGACGAGCTGCTCAAAAATTTCACACCGCGCGAGTTTGCCTTCGCCGTTCAAATGAATTTGCGGGTCGAGCCGGCGCAAAATCGAGCTGAGCAATTCCGCAAGCGGAAAACCGGAATTCTCCACGGTAACGACATGAAATCGTGTCGCATCGATGCGTCCGGCAAAGACCGCGCGGGTGAGCGTTTTGCCGCTGCCGATTTCGCCGGTGAGCAGGCCAAGGTTCATCGTCTTCTCAGTTACGAGGTAAAGCAGCCGGCTCAAGGCCTCCTCATGCTCCGGTCCGGCATAGAAAAAGCGCGTGTCCCACGTCGCTTCAAAAGGACGTTCGCGCAAATTCCAATGTCGCAGCAGATCCATCGGTTTCCAAAGTATCAAACCCTCGTACCCGGGTCATTATTTTCCGTGCCGCACCGCCTGCTCGTAAATGGCCAGAGTCTGCGCGGCGTTTTCGTTCCAGTCGAAGCGTTTTGCATTTTGCAAACCGGCCGCCCGCCAGCGGCTGCGTTCATCGGTGCTGCCGGACATTTTGGCCATCGCGCCGGCTATGGCCGCGACATTTTCGGGTTCGATTGCCATCGCGGCGTCCGCGACAACTTCGCGCAACGAGCCGCGCAGGGTGCTGATGACCGGCACGCCGCAGGCCATCGCCTCGATCGGTGGAAAGCCAAAGCCCTCAAACAACGAGGGGTAAATAAAAACATCCGTGGCCTGGTAAAGTTCGGGCAGCGCCGCGTCGCTGACGAAACCCAGAAACCGTATGTCCTCCGCGTATGGCGAACTTTTGGCCGCCGCATAAATTGACTCCGCGCCGTGCCAGTCGCTGCCGCCAAGCGCCAGCAGCCAGTCAGATCTGGTCGCCGCCTTGAACTGGTTGAATGCCTCGATGAGCCGGACATGATTCTTGCCGGGATGTTCCAGGCGGGACACAAATAGAAAAAACGGCCGGTTCAATTTCCAGTTTTGCGCCGCCGATGTTTTTGCCGCCGTCACGTCGCCGGGTTGGAAGCGCCGGTGGTCAATCCCGTTCCAAACGACCTGTACCCGGTCGCTGCCTAGGCCGAAAAATGTCTGCAGGTCGCGCGCGGTGTTTTCGCTGACGGCAATGATTTGGTTCTGCCGCCGCGCCAGTTGCTTGACGATGACCCGGCCGTAAATCATTCGTTTCCAGTCATATTTTCCGGTGACGTGAAACGGCGCCAGGTCGTGGATGGTTGCCACGAGCGGACACGGCGCTCCCCAAAGCATCCGGCGGTAACTGGGAACGTGCAGTACGTCAAGGTCGAGGTTTCTGGCGATCTGCGGCAATTGCCTCTGGTGCCATAAAACATTTTTTACCGCCGGCCGGAATTTTTCGGCGACGGTGACCAGCTTCATCTTATTCTTCGCAAATTCAAACAATGGCCGATCTTCTTCCAATATGAACAAATTGAATTCATGCTTGTCTGCGTGAATGAGCATTGCGCGTAACAGGGCGAAGACATATTGCGCCACTCCGGTTTTACCGCGCTGGATGACCGAGGTGGAGTAGCCGATCTTCATTTGGTTTCCCCGAGTAAGTATTCCTCCAGCCGTGTATGCTGGAGAACATTGCGGACCGCTTCAGTGGGATTTGCAAACTTGAGTTCGATGTCTTGTCGTTTGAGATTCTTTTTGAAGCGAAGCATCAGGCCGATGCCTGAGCTGTCTATAAAGGGAACGCGCGTCAGGTCGATCACCACGGTCATGCCGGGCGAGGCTTGGGATAACTCGGAATCGGTGTGTGCGCCCAGGTCCACCACGTTCTGAATGGTGACTTCACCACCCCAGCGAATCTGGAGCTCCGCCTCCCTGACACTGCTACTGACCATGGGGTTCCGGGCAATGTTATCCATCAGAATGTGTGCGCCGGCAAAGCTCGCCTGGATGGTGAAAAATTCATGAAGTTTCATTAGCCGCAATACCGCCTCGAACGGGGGTTGAGGTGCGACCAAAAAAAACTGGTGATTGAGTTCGCGCGCTCGTTTGCGCAAACGAATGAGCAGGCCGATTCCCGTGCTGTCGGTGGAAACCGTGCCGCCCAGATCTAGCATGACATGACCGCCTTCGATGGCGCGCACCCACTCGTCTTGAAAGGCCTGGGCCGCTGCCGCATCGAGCCGTTGCGGTGCCCGGACCACCATGTTTTTGTACGGATCAGGTAAAGCTTCCGGTCGTCTGCCGGCTGGCGCCGAAGACTTTCGGGTGCGCATCAGCCACCATTGCCGGAAGATCGCGAACGTGAAAACTCGCAAATCTTTGAAGTAGCGTTTCATCAGCCGCTTGGGCTCTTGCAGCATCCGGAAAATCCACTCGGTGCCGGATTTTTGCATCCACGCGGGCGCGCGCTTGAATGTTCCCGCCAGAAAATCGATCGTAGCGCCCACCCCGATCACAAACGGTACGCCCGCCTCCCGGTAATTCATGTTGATCCACTTTTCCTGTTTCGGGCAGCCGAACGCGACCAGCAGGATGTCCGGTTTGGCCTCGCGAAGCCGGTGCAAAATGTCGGCGTGGTTCATGCCTAACAGCGGTTTGAACGGCGGCGAATACGCGCCAACCAGTTGCAGCTTGGGATGCTTGGCGCGGGTTTTTTCGGCGGCGGCGGTTACGCTTTGCTCCGTGCCGCCTAGAAAAAAAATGCGCCACCCTCTTTGTTCGGCGAGTTCCAATAGTTGCGGAATCATGCCTGAACCGGTCACGCGCTCTGGCAGCGGGTTGCCCAAATGTTTTGAGGCCCACACAATCGGCATCCCGTCAGCCAGCACAAGGTGGGCATCAAACAGAATTCTTCGCAGCTCCACATCTTCCAGGGCCTGCACGATAAAATCCACATTCGCTGTCACGCCGTAATGCGGCTGGCCCGAGGCAATCATCTCGCCGATCGTTGCCAGGGTTTCCGGCGTGGTGATGTTGTCGAACGGTACTCCGAGGATGGCGATGGGCGCGCGTCCGGTCTGGGCAGTAGACGAATTAGGCTGCATGAATCGCTATTGGTTTAACATTATCTTCCCGAAACTCCAAGCCGAGAAAATCCGTTTGTCTGATCCTGATTTTCATTATGCTGGCCGCATTGACATCGGTTGACCTCATCAAGCTTGCGATTATCGGCCCGCTTTTTTTCATGCTGGCGCCGCTGTTCGGTCTTTGGTTGAAAGACAAACCCCGGTGGCAACTCGGCGTGTTCGGTTTGATGTGTTTCATGACGCTTAACGGCCTGCTTGGCCCCGGTAACTGGGGACTGACGCTCGGCTCGATCGAGGAATATCGCGGCCACACGAAAGGCTACCATTTCTTTTTCAACCACGCGCTGGCCATCGCGCTCATCGTGGCCAAGTGGCGGGAGGACCGGGAAAGTTTCCGCTGGGCGCCGCCGGGGCTGGTCTGGTTTTTATTCTATTGCGGCGTATCGATGATTTCCATCGTCAACGCCGTGGACAAAAACCTTGCCTACATGGCGGCGCACAAGACGATCTTCGCATCCGTGCTGATGATCGCCACCTTCAACACGCTGCGAACGGAGGCGGATCTCAAGTTTTTCCTGCGCGTCATGATCTTGACCCTGGCCTGGGAACTTTTCGTCTGCCTTAAAATGAAATATCTCGGCCATATGTATCAGGTCCGCGGGACCTTCGAGCACCAGAACCCGCTCGCGATGTATTCGCTGCTCATCGCGATGGTTTTTCTCGCCGTCGGCCTGGGGCCGCAATTCAAGGGTGTGAATTTGCTGCTGCTGGGCTTTGGCTTCTGCGCCATCATCATCGAATGCACACTGTCGCGCGGCGCCTTGGTGATGTTCGCCCTCGGCACGATGGGAACCATCGGCCTGAGCCTCTTTGAAAAAGTCACCACGCGCCGGCTGCTTGTCACCGCCGTGATGGGTATCGTCGGGTCCATCGGGCTGGTGCTTGCCCTTGACAGCATCATCTCGCGTTTTCACGACCAGGGAAACCAGGCCTCTGGCGAACTTCGCGAAGTCATGAAGGACGCGTCCCGGGAAATGCAGCGGGATTACCCGCTGGGCAGCGGTTGGAACAATTACGGGCTGCTCATTAACCCGCCCTACCGCTATGCCGAGATCTACTACGATTGGTATCGCAGCCGGGGCCAGAAGCCCGATCTCACCAAAGCTAACGGCCTGGTGGAGAGCCATTATTACCTGCTCATCGCGGAAAACGGCTACATCGGACTCTGGGCTTGGCTTGCGGTGATTGGTGTCGGCCTCTGGCGCAATGCGCGGGCGTATTTGTTTTTCGGCCATTCGTTCATCCGGTGCGTGAGCCTCGGCATTTTCATGGGCTGCGCGTTAAATTATGTTCAGAGCACGCTGGAACGCGTCCTTGTCCAGCCCCGCAACCTCATGCTCTGGCTCATTCTCCTCGGCATCACTGCGCGCATCGAAGTGATGCGGCGTGAAGCAAAGCAACGACTAAGGGAAAAATCAGGAGGCCAAACATGAATCCAAACCCGCGCCGCCCGTGGTGGCTTCGCAAACGTTCCCTGCTCCCGCTCCTTTTTTTACTGGGTCTGGCCTTTGCCCTCGTGGCGGCCCTCGCGAGGTCGGACACGTCCAGAATCATTGTCTACAACGAAACCGGGGTGCCGATCGGCGCGCTGAGGGTCACGGCGTGCGGCCAGGAAACCGTGCTGCAAAACCTTGACGACGACGAATCATACCGCTGGAAACTTGCCAAGACCGGAATGCCGGGAGAAATCGGAATGGAGACCGCATCCAATCCGCCATGGCGGTGGCATGGCGGATACATCAAGCCGCATGGTGGTTATCGGGTGATAATCAGCCTCATGCCCGATGGCGAAGTTGAGTTGCAAAACCAGATTTCCGTCTGGCAACGATTCCTCTATTATGTTTCACAGCAATAAAAAGCTCGAGGGAGCCTCAAGCCCTACTGGCTGGAAGCCCGGAAAAACCAGGCGGCCTTGTTGGTGTTGTTGACGTGGAATGGATCTTCCGTTGAACCGATATAACCGGTAAAAACCGGCCGCCAATTATTCAGATCATCGGATACCTGTATATCGTAGCGCTGGTCGGTTGCGCCTGACACCGGCACCGAAAAACTGTTGGAAATATAATTACCACTCAAGATCATTGGGTTGAGGGGCTGATCGCGCTGGCGGAAATGGCCGAAGTAATTAGCATAATTGGTCAACGCCACCAGCTGGGCATTGGTGACGGCCGGGTCTTGCCAGAAGGAGCGTAATTGGTCCGATGGTAAGCTCGCTTGAACCAGCGACACGTCGTCAACCAAGATCCGGGTTTCCGCCTTGAGTTGCCGGTAAGGGCTGAAAAAACTGAGGAACAATAGGTTGGTGGAATGCAGCGGTTCGGCGTAATTCAGCAGGTTGGTGCCGTTGTTGCAGGCATAAATTCCCGCGAAATCTGCGAGCGGCAGAATCAAGCGGGTCCACATCCCGTTGGTGACACAACGCCGCAGATGATAGAGCGCATAGGATTCCTTCATGGTATTGGACTCAGACAGACACAGGTCGAAATTGAGGTTGGTATCGGTGAGCCAGGCGGCTGGCGTTTGGCAATTCGTCCAAGGAAATAATGACCTGTTGGTCGGTTGGGTGGTGTACGCCAAAAAATCCAGGACTAAATTGGTCAGGGTCGACGCATGGTCGGCGCGCAGCGTCAATTGCAGCGCATTGGCTCCATCGGGATTGGGCAAACGTAACCCGGTGAAGGCATACGACTCGTAACCGGTTTGTTTTACTTCCATGGAATACGTTCCATTTACCGATTGGGCCACCCAAGCGCGGCGCGGCGGCAGGAACCATTGCATGGACTTGCCCGCCACCACGATGTTTCCCGAAGTGTTTGGGTTGGCTTTGGTATAATTGGTGGGTTGCGGCCCGGAAAGGTTCAAGGCAACCGTCGTGTAGGAAAACGCCAACGCCATATCATTCGTCGATTCAAAGTCAGCCACTGTGGCCACTGGCGTGATTTGTGCCGATGTCGGCTGCGGGTAGGAACTCCCCAGACCGCAAGCGACCAACTCCACGCGGTCAATTAACAATTCTCCGTATCCCGGGCGGAACAAAAAAAGCTGGATGGGTTCCTGAATCCAGCGGGTCGAGCTGATGTAAGGAAGTTTTTTAGTGAAATCATTGCGGCGATAATTGCGGATCAGGCTTTTGTTTAACGATAACCGGACCGTCTGCCAGTCCCCCATACTCTCATCTAAAACCCGGAAATCCGTAAAAGTATCGCTCGGCGCAAAAGCCAGGTTGATGCCGCCGGCAGCCAGCAGAAAGTGCCCCGAAACCACCTTCAGCCGAACCCGGATTTCATCTGTCTCCGGTTGGAGGTAATCCCAGCCGGTAAAAGAACAAATGGAAAGCGTATCAATCTTTTGAACGCTGCTGTTAGTCCACACCCACGGGTAGTTGGTTGCCATGGTCAGCCGGAAAACTGTCCTGCCAAGTTCCAAATTTTGGACATTCGTGCGCCAACTATACGGGGTTGCGGTATTGGTGGCCTTCATGTCCGTTGTCCAGGAAGAGACAACGATGGATCCATTTTGTGTGATATTGGTAAACGTAGCCAGTGTCTGATCCAGTGCCAGAGCACGACCAATTAGCAGAACCATGCCCGCCAAGGCGGCAACTCGAACCACCGCCATTTTATATGATAATTTAAACATTGTTCCTTTGGCCATTGCAATAAAACCAATGGCACCGCCGTGGGCTGAGTCACACAATCCAGCCGCTGACATTATTTGCTCCGCTCAGCCGAAATCAGTTCAAGCAGAGTTTTCAAATGCTGCCGTGCTCTATCCAGCCCCTGCATACGCTCTGAGCGCACGACTGCAGCCAGCTTGCGGAAATCCGCAGCGCGCTCAAGATGTTGTCGAATTTGTCGCTCTAATTCGCCGAGATCCAGGTCCTTAAAACTTCCAGCCGGCTTCAAGCCATATGGCCTCAAGAATGTGTCAATCTTGGTTCCGCGCCGGATGCCAACCAGCGGGACATCGCTAAGCGATGCCAGAATCAGACCGTGCAACCGGCTCGACACGATGACATCCATCTGGCCCAGCAGGCCGGCCACATCTTCAGGCTCAGACACGCCCTCCACACTGAACACGCGGTTTCTATGCTTGAAATTAGGCAGCATATCCCGCACCAATCGCGAGTCGGTGACTGGATTGATGGGAATACCAAAAACCCTGGCCTTTTTCTCCTCAATCAATCGATCCAGCACCGCCAAAAAACCCGAAAGATTCTTGGGTGGATCCTGCGCCGAAAGGCAAATCCCGATACGGGGCGTATCTGATGCGGTAATCTCCTTGCGGATATCAGCCTGCAACAAAACTTTTTCAACGGAAGTCGGATGCAAACCCAAAGCCGCATCCGAACCCACGATAATCTTCGCCGGCACCTTGACGCGCTGCAACATGGCTTCCGTCTCCACATCCCGAACCACCACTAAGTCCGCCCTGGGTAATATCTCACGCAGCCGTTGGTAAGTCCGCGCCTTGCGCCCCGCCTCAAGCCGGCCGGCTATGTCAATCACCCCACCCGTCATTTGACAAATGCGGTCATATGCCGGCCGCCAGCGGGAACGAACTTGATATAGGTGCGGATTCAATTCATCGTTCATGCCAACGCAAAAGACTGCCGAATGTTTATGAAGCCGCTGTGCGGTCTCTAGCAGACCCAGCGGGATGTCGGGGTAATCCGAAAGTCCGGTCGCCCCCGACCAAAGAAACAAATCATGCTCCGCAATCACCCGATCCACCTCCGGCCCGCTGGCGGCGACGCCAACAAACCCGAATGGCGGACATGTCTGGACCTTCAGCACCCGCTCGGTGGTTTCCGGGTCGCCTGTCGCCACCGTGATCTTCGCGTCCGGTGCGACACTGCGAATCATGCGCACGACGCCGGCGATGATTGCCTCATCACCGACGTTGTTTGCACCGAAGGGAACTCCTGCGCAGAGCACCCGCACTGCGCCGCCAGCTTGAACTTGATTTTGTGTGTTCATTTTTTGTTGTGGTTACTTTATTTTAATTGGTCCTGTAAAATTTTTTTGCGTATACCAACCCTATAAAACCTGCGTGTTCACGACTCCCCCGCCCTTCCGTTTTGCTCTACAATGACTTTGGCCGGAGCGCCAACCGCCGTGGCATTGGCGGGAATATCTTTAGTAACGACGCTGGACACGCCAATTACCGCATGGTCTCCGACTTGGACGTTGCCAACAACTTTTGCGCCATTGACGTGACTTCACTTTTTCGGGCCATTTGATGTGTTAGTCTGGGACGCAAGAAAGGACCAGACGATGAAAGGCAAACAGTATACGACGGAAGACAAGATCCGCATCCTGCGG
>CAIJNQ010000161.1 GCA_903822015.1 uncultured Verrucomicrobia subdivision 3 bacterium
ATCCCGCGCCAGCAGTTTCAGGTGAAGATCCAGGCGGCCATCGGCGGCAAGATTGTCGCCTCGGAAGTCATCAGCGCCTTCCGCAAGGACGTGACGGCGAAATGCTACGGCGGCGACGTGTCGCGCAAACGCAAACTGCTCGAGAAGCAGAAGGAAGGCAAAAAGCGCATGAAATCCATCGGCAACGTGGATATCCCGCAGGAAGCCTTCATCGCCGTGCTGAAATCCTGATGAAATTGCGAATTGCGAATTCCGAATGGCAAATGCAACCTTCGCAAGTGAGATGCTTTCGTCACCGTGGGTTTTAATTCGAAACTCGAAATTCCCAATTTGAAATTAACTACATGACCAAGAATAAATGGTATCGGGCACTGGGCTTTGTGATGGTGCCGCTGGGAATATTTCTGACCATCGCCGCGCTGGCCTCGCAAGGCAAGCCATCACACGGCGTCCCGTGGGTGAAACTCGGACCGGTCGGATTGATGCTGATCGTTGGCGGCATCGGCCTCCTGTTTCTGCCGAACAAAATCAAATTCAAATAAACGGGCGGTAAGGACGCGTTCCACCGCGTCCCAAATTGAATTCCAGGGGCGACCGTGAAAGTCGCCCCTAAAGGTTAAGGTGCGGTGCGAATGCGCCAGAAATTGTTGGTGGTAGGATCAGGAGTGTTGGTGAAGATCAATGTGCCACCAAAGCCAGCGGGATTGGTGGCGATCGGTTTCCAACTGGGCAATGACAGACTCGCTGACCAGTCCAACGTATAATTCTTTCCTGCGATTCCAACAAAAGATAATTGAACGCTACCAGTGCCAAATAACTGGCTGGAAATTTTATTGTAGAATGGATTTACCACAATTTGCTCAGGATGGTTGGGGCTGTTGGAACCATAGAGAGAAAACGTAGCGTTCGTGCCATCACCCAACTGACCATAAATATTATTTCCCATGGCCCACAAGCTGCCATCGGTTTTGATATATAAACTGTGGTTGCCTCCTGCGGCAATTGCGCTGACATTGTTGGCGACAATCTGTTCCGGGAGGTTCGTCTGGTTGTAAGAGCCGTCACCCAACTCTCCGGAATCATTCTGTCCCATGCCCCACATGCTGCCGTCCCTTTTAATGAACAAACTATGCCTTTCTCCCGCAGCAATCGTGGTCACATTGCTTGCCACGATTTGCTCAGGAAGATTTGTCTGATTGTAATAGCCATCGCCCAACTGCCCATTACTGTTGCCTCCCATCACCCATAGACTGCCGTCATTCTTGAGAAATAGGCTGTGAAATCCTCCTGCCGCAATCGCTGTCACACCATAAGCCACAATTTTTTCAGGGATATTAACGTGTAAATTAATTCCTGATTTGCCATCGCCCAACTCTCCGTCAATATCAACGCCCATCGCCCATAAGCTGCCATCTTTCTTGAGAAATAGGCTGTGGTTTTCTCCGGCGGCAATCGCCGTCACGTTGCTTGCAACTATCGTTTCAGGTCTGTCAGCATCGGTGTATGTGCCATCGCCCAACTGTCCATTAAGATTGTTTCCCATAGCCCAAAGACTGCCATCACTTTTGAGAAGCAGGCTGTGACTTCCCCCTGCAGCAAGCGCTAAGACATTGGTGGCTATAATCATTTCCGGCAAATTAGTTCCGTAATGAGGAAAATCTCCATAAGTGCCATCGCCCAATTGTCCATACTGGTTGTCGCCCAAAACCCACAGACTGCCGTCGTTTTTCAGAAATAGGCTGTGACCTTTTGTGACGCTGTAGGAATCACCTCCTGCGGCAATCACCGCGACATTACTTGTCGCAATTAATTGTGGCCTGTTTGTGTTATCGAATGTGCCATCACCCAACTGGCCATTATAATTTAAGCCCATCGACCATAGACTGCCGTCACTCTTCAGAAATAAGGTGTGGTCATAGCCTGCGGCAATTTTCGTCACGGATTGCCCCATGCCGTTAATTGAGAGGAGCAGCATTACGCCGGGAAGGTACAACATCAGCTGCAGCTTCAAGGTTTTCATTTCTGATTTCAACAGAATGATTTCACTTTTCCCGTTTCAGTCAATCCAGATTTGTCTGGCGTCCGCGCTGGTGTTAGCCCACGACAATAGTCGAGCGCTTTAGCCCTGGGTTCCGTTGCCCGACAAACTTTTAGTCCCCGCAGGGAAGGGAAAACCCTGCTGCTGTCCCACACACGACCATTTAATTTAGCTACATCAATTAACCCAGCCTAATAAGGCTGTGTTGTTTTAGTCCCATCGCGCAAAACTAAGCAAAATTTTTTACGGTCCCGTCCTTCGCATCTTCATCCCGTCATCAGCGGTCTCGCGACATCACTTTAAACTATCGTTTTTTTTTGCCACATCCGGTAGCGCGCCGACAATGGGGCAAATTATCTTTCATTTGGCGGTTTCACGGGTATTTTCCTGCCTGATTATTTTGTGCAAATCCGTGCAATTCGTGTCGAAGCCATTTAACCGCATATGATTTTACGCTGGTTCCTTTCGCAGGAAGTCCGCAATGCCGCCGCAATGCGCAAGCATGTGCGCCGCATTCTCGCCGCCCAGCGCGACATCCTCGCGCCGCCGGCCATCGAGAACGTGCAGCAGGCGCTGGCAGGTTTGACCGCCGCGCTGAATGCCGGCGCGAAGGGCGAAGCGTTGAAAAAGGAAATGGGCAAGGTGGAGGAGGCCGCCAACAAATGGCTCAAGCCGTATCCCAGCGCCGCCTGGCGCGAAAACGTGGAGGTGTTGCTCGTGGCGCTGGCGGTGGCGATGGCCATCCGCACGTTCTTTTTGCAACCGTTCAAGATTCCCACCGGCTCGATGCAGCCGACGCTGTTCGGCGTCACATCGGTGCCGGATTTCACCAAGGTGGATTTTTGGAAAGGTGACCGGAATGAGATCATGGGCCAGCTTGAACAGCAGTCAAAATTGCGCAATGCGATCACGTTTCCCACCGGCCTGGAGCGCATCAAGGAATGGTTTGAGGGCATTTCCTACATTCACGTCGTCGCCCAGGCGGACGGCAAGATTGACCAGATCAGCCCGATGCGGCGCTTTCTGATTTTCAATCTCAAGCAGTCTTTCTGGATCGGCGGGGTCGAACATGTGATGTGGTTTCCGCCGGATTTCGGCGAACAGGCGGTGGAGAAGCGCGCCGGTTTCTTCCTGGATCCGGAGCATGTCTATCATAAGGGGGACGAGGTCATTAAAATGAAGGTCTGCGCCGGCGACCACCTGTTCGTGAACCGGTTGACGTACAATTTCCGCAAGCCTTCGCGCGGCGAGATCCTCGTCTTCGAAACCCGGGGCATTAATAATCCCGATGCCTATGGTGTCAACCAGATGCCGCAGGATCAGTTTTATATCAAGCGCATGGTCGTCATGCCCGGTGATCAGGTGCGGATCGGCAACGATCGTCATGTCGTCATCAACGGACAGCGGCTGGACGCCTCGACGCCGCATTTCGAAAATGTCTATGGCTTTAACCCCGGCACGCCGCCGCATGAAAGCCAGTACTCCGGTCATGTCAACGGCGCTGTTGCGCAACAGTTCGGCTTGTATCCCACCCTTGCGCCGTTGTTCCCCGACGAGCAAACGGTCTTCACCAACGGTCCGGATTCCTACATGGTCTTTGGCGATAACACCTGCAACAGCTCGGATTCGCGAACCTGGGGATCGTTCCCGGCGAAGAACGTCATCGGCAAATCCTTTTTCGTCTATTGGCCGATCACCACGCGCTTTGGCTGGGGTAACCAATAGTATATTAAGTAGGAGACGACGTCAGGAGTCTCAATTCAAATACGGAATTAAAGCGATAAGCCTCGTCACCTCGGCTCCTACAAATTATGAAAGAAACCGTTTTGATCACCGGCGCTTCGTCCGGCATCGGACTCGAACTGGCGAAATGTTTCGCGGCGGATGGCTGTCGCCTGGTGCTGGTCGCACGCAACACGGAAGCCCTTGAGGAGCTCGCCAAAGAATTACGCCGGGCGCATGATGTGGAAGCGATTGTATTGACCGCCGATCTTTCCCTGCCGGAAACGCCGAAACGGATTTTTGCGGATTTGTCCGCCCGGAAAATCACCGTGGATGTTCTGGTGAACAACGCCGGCTTCGGCGCGAACGGCGCGTTCGCGGAAGTGTCCCTGCCGCGCCAGCTCGAAATGCTCCAGGTTAACATTGCGTCGCTGACGGAACTCACCGGCCTGTTCCTGCCGGGCATGATCGAACGCAAGCGGGGCGGGATTCTGAACGTCGGATCGGTCGCCGGATTCATGCCCGGCCCCGGCATGGCGGTTTATTTTGCAACTAAAGCGTTCGTGCTTTCGTTCACCGAGGCGCTGGCGGAGGAACTGATCGGCACCGGACTGAATGTCTCGGTTTTGTGTCCCGGTGCGACGGAAAGTAATTTCAGCAACGTCGCCCGCGGCACCAAAAGCCGGCAACTTAAGACACCCAAAATGACTTCGGAAGCCGTCGCGATTCTGGGCCATCGCGCCTTTCGAAAGGGCAGGGTGACCGCGGTCACGGGTATCTCAAACAAGCTCTTTGTTTTTATGACCCGGATTTTTCCGCGCCAGTTTCCGCGCAAAATCGCCGGGGTGTTTAACCGGACAAATGATTAGCCGTGGATCGGTGGCCGCCCCATTCGTGGACCGGGTTGACAGTTTGCCCGGTTCGGCACATTCTGCGGTCACCGAGTGTTTTTGAATTGTGCCGTCGAAAGGCAAGCATGACCATGCCGCTTCCAAAGAACGAGACCAAGCGTATCAAGGTCCTCTGGCAATACGACATCCTCGACACCGTGCCCGAGGAGGTGTTTGACGAATTGGCCGACCTGGCGGCGCACATTTGCGGGGCGCCCATCGCATTGATCACCCTCGTGGACGAAAACCGCCAGTGGTTCAAAGCGAAGGTTGGCGTGGGCCTTAATGAGACCGGCCGGGATGTTTCGCTGTGCGCCCATGCCATCTTGCAGGAGGGGCTCTTCATAATTCCTGACACCACTCTGGATGTGCGTTTCAATAAAAATCCGCTCGTGACGACCAGTCCGAAAATTCGTTTTTACGCCGGCGCGCCGCTGGTTTCGCCGGACGGCTTTGCGCTCGGCACACTTTGCGTTCTGGATCAGGTGCCGCGCAACCTCACGGACGATCAACAGCAGGCGCTCCGCATTCTGGCCCGGCACGTCATGACCCAGTTGGAACTCCGCCGGCATGCGCTGGAACTCGCCAAAGCCCGGTCTGATTGTGAAAAGGTCAGGCATGACCTTGTGCAGGCGGAAGCCGAAATTGCCCGGCTGCGGAAAAAATCAAAGTTGCCACCGTCTCCGTTGAAAAAGCAAAGCGCCTTCTCAAAACGGAAGGTCAAAAATTCGCGGCCATGATTTTTTACGGTTCGACCGGTGTTTTTGGTATTGTCCGCGGAAAGATTTAACCTGGGCGTCACGAAAATGACACATGGCTTTGTGACAATTAACCCGTGAATACAATGATCGAGTCCGCTCGTTTGATTGTCAGTGCTCCCGGAAACTATGCCGCGCGCTTGGCGGTTGATGCCGCCGAAATTCGGACCGCGCAGGCCCTGCGCTTTGCCGTCTTCAATCTCGAGCTGAATGAGGGTTTGGCCGAGTCCTATGCCAGCGGACTGGACGCGGATCCGCTGGACGCCGTTTGTGACCACCTGCTGGTCGAGCATCTGCCGACCGGAACGATTGTCGGTACATATCGTTTGCAGACCGGCGTGAACGCCGCGGCCAAACTGGGCTATTACAGCGCGCAGGAATTTGATTTTCAACCCTATGAACCGTTCCGGAACGAGATTGTTGAACTGGGTCGGGCGTGTGTCCACATCCAGCATCGCAATCTGGTCGTCCTGGGAATGTTATGGAAAGGCATCGCGGATTACGCCCGTCAATCCGGCGCATCCTATCTGCTGGGTTGCAGTTCCCTCACGTCGCAAGACCCGGCGTTTGGTGCCTCGGCTTACGCGGAATTGTGCCGGAAACATCTGGCGCTCCCCGCCTGGCGCACCCGGCCTTTGCCGGAATATGAATGTTCGCTCAGTCATCTGGCGGAAGACCCGGTAAAAATCCCGAAGCTGCTGCGCGCCTATCTCAGCGTTGGCGCGAAAATCTGCGGTCCGCCGGCGTTGGACCGGAGTTTCAAGACGATTGATTTTCTAACGCTGCTGGACTTGAAAACGCTGCCGTCGCTCGTGCGCCAGCGATTTATGAGTTGACCGTGACGCCGGCCGCGTTTGAAACTCGCGCATGAAAGGATTGCGCCACTACCCGTTCCGCGTTGTGGGCCGGCTCATTTGGTTTGGCGGGGTGGTCCTCTTTTCGCTGCTGGATTTTCTGTTTCGCTGCGGGTTCGGCCGCGGCGCCTGGCGTCGTCGTTCCCGCACCTTGTGGTTGCAACGCGTCGCCCGCCGGGTCGCGCGCATATTCCAGATGGAGATGCATTCTGCCGGCGAAATCCCGGTGCGCGGCCTGCTCGTCAGCAATCACTTGAGTTATTTGGACATTTTATTGTTGGCATCGCTCGCGCCCGCCGTGTTCGTCGCCAAGCGCGAGGTGAAATCCTGGCCGGTCATGGGCTGGCTCGCGCGTCTCGGGGGCACCGTCTTTATCGACCGACAGCGTCGCCTGCACGTCGGTGAAGTGAATGATGAAATTCAGGACGCGCTCGAAAACGGCGCGCTCGTGGTGGTGTTTCCCGAAGGCACCAGTTCGGATGGGCAGACCGTTTTGCCTTTTAAATCATCCCTGCTCAAACCGGCAACGCAGCCGTCGTACCCGCTCACCGTCGCGTGTATTGAATACACGCTGGCGGACGGGGACGCGGGAACCGACGTCTGTTATTGGGGTGACGCGATGTTTTTCCCTCATCTGTTGAATCTTTTGAGCAAGCAAAGTGTTTGCGCTTTCGTCCGGTTTGCGCCGGTGTCCAGTCCCGGCCCGGATCGTAAATTGCTGGCGGATCGTTTGCATGGGGAAGTCCTGCGCTTGAAAAAACGATCGCCGCGCGGGCCGGCCTGAAGTTTTGCGCGCTCGACAAGCATTATCACCGGATTGTAACTTTCCCGCCGGATCGCGTGGATTACCATCCGCTGGTCTGACCTTTATTTTTATGAGCGGTTTTAAGCCGGAGCATTTTATCAATCGCGAGCTAAGCTGGCTTGAGTTCAACCAGCGGGTGCTGGACGAGGCGCTGGATCCGGCCAACCCGCTGCTGGAGCGGCTCAAGTTTTTCACCATTGTCAGTTCCAATCTCGACGAATTTTTTGAGGTGCGCGTGGCTGGTTTGAAACAGAAGATGGAAAGCGGGCAGGGCGAGCGCAGCGTGGACGGCCTGACGGCGCGGGAAACGTTCCAGGCCATTGTCAGTCGCGTCCGGCGAATGGTCGCCGACCAGTATGATTGCTGGCGGGAGGACCTGAAGCCCGCGCTGGCGAAACACAATATCCGCATCCAGGAAATGGACGACCTCATGGCCGCCGACCTTGGCTGGCTGGAGGAGTATTATCTGACCAAAATCCGCCCGGTGCTGACGCCGCTGGCGATCGACCCGGCGCATCCGTTTCCCCAGTTGCTGAATAAGTCGCTCAACCTGATGGTGCGGCTGGAAATGGCTCCGCGCGATGGCCAGGGCCACCCGCTTAAACATCTGGCGGTGGTGCAATGTCCGGCGATTCTGCCGCGGCTCATCCAATTGCCGCGGGACGACTCCCGTCGGGATTATGTTTTCTTGAGTCATTTAATCGGACGTTTTATTGCGGATCTGTTTCCCGGCACCACCATTCTCGGTTGCTGGCCGTTCCGGGTCACCCGGAACAGCGAGCTTTATATCGATGAGGAGGATTCGGGCAACTTGCTCAAGGCCGTCGAAACCGAATTGCACAACCGGCGCAAGGGGGACGCGGTCCGGTTGGAGATCGGCCATCAATGCCCGGAGAAAATCCGCGAGGCCCTGCTGAAAACGTTTCGCCTGACGGAGGACGATCTGTATCTGATTGACGGCCCCCTAAACCCGACGCGACTGCTGATGCTGTATCAGGGCGACCACTCGCCGGAATTGCGTGATCCGCCGTTCTTCGCTCCGGTGGCCCGCGCCTTGCGCGGCCGGGAGGATTTGTTTGCCGCCATCCGCGAACGCGACGTTTTATTGCATCACCCCTACGAACATTTCAATAGCGTGGTGGAATTTCTCGAACGCGCGGCGCGGGACAAGGACGTGTTTACCGTCAAGGTCACGCTCTACCGCACGGGTGGCGACCCGCGCATCATCGGCGCGTTGATGAACGCCGTCAATAACGGCAAGCAGGTCACGGCGGTGGTGGAATTGCGCGCGCGGTTCGATGAGGCTAATAATATCGAGTGGACCCGCCAGCTCGAGGAAAACGGTGTCCATGTCGTTTACGGTCTGGTCGGACTGAAGATACACGCGAAGGTGGCGCTGGTGGTGCGCTCGGAGGGCGGCCAGATTCGGCGGTATGTCCATGTGGCCACCGGCAATTATAACCCCACCACCGCGCGCTTCTACACCGACCTCGGCCTGCTGACCTGTAACCCGGAATTTGGCGAGGACGCGACGAACCTGTTCAATTTGCTCACCGGCGTCTGCCAGTTTCAAGGGATGAAAAAATTGATCGTCGCGCCGTTTGATTTGCATGCGCGGCTGCTCCGGCTGATCGAGCGTGAAATCGGTCACGCGCAGAAAGGCCTGCCCGCCAAAATTGTCGCCCGGATGAATTCTCTGGTGGAACCCACGCTGATCCATGCGCTTTACCGCGCGTCGCAGGCCGGGGTCAAAATTGAATTGATCGTGCGGGGCATCTGCTGCCTGCGGCCCGGCCTCAAGGGGGTGAGCGATAACATTACGGTTCGCAGCATCGTGGACCGCTTTCTCGAGCATAGCCGGATTTATTTTTTCGAAAATGCCTGCCAGCCCGAGGTGTTCGCCGGGAGCGCGGATTGGATGCCGCGTAACCTGTTTCGCCGCATCGAGGTCGTATTCCCCATTGAGGATGGCAATTTGCGCGAGCGCGTCATCAGTGAAATCCTGGCCGTGACCCTGGCCGACAATGTGAAAGCGCGGTTTCTCCGCACCGACGGCACCTATCGCCCCACCGAATCGCGTAATGGTGAAAAGAAACGGCGCAGCCAGACGGATTTTATGGCGCTGGCGACGGATGAAGAGCCGCGATCGACGGTTAAGACCGGTGCAAAATATCCGCGCGTCAAACTGTTGCCCCGGCCCGGTGTCGCGGCGCCGGCGCGAAGATCTCGTATGCAAAAAGTATGAACCTCTATTTGTTGCGCCATGGAATTGCGGTCGACCCGAGTGTGCCCGATTTTGCCAACGATGCGCAGCGGCCGCTGACGGCGAAAGGCAAACGCCGGCTCCGCCAGATTGCGCAGGCGGTGGGCCTCATGCGGATTTCGTTTGCGGTCATCCTTTCCAGTCCGTACGTCCGCGCGCGGCAGACGGCGGAAATCGTCGCCAAAACCCTCAAGTGCCGGAAGAAATTAAAGTTCACCGACGAACTGACCCCCGCCGGCAATCCCCGGTCGCTCATTGAGCAATTGAATGAATTGCGGCCGCGGCCGAAAAATGTCCTACTGGTCGGCCACGAACCTTATTTGAGCAAACTCATCGCGCTGCTCACGGCGGGTAGCACCAACATGGAAATCGATTTGCGGAAGGGCAGCCTGTGCCAGCTGGAAACGGAATCACTGCGTTATGCCCGCTGTGCCACCCTGGTCTGCCTCTTTGCTCCGCGTCATCTGGCGCTGATGACCGGCAAACCCTCGGCCCGGTGAGTTAGTCATTTGCATTCATCTCGGCGCTGGCTGAAGTTTGGCTTGCGTTATTCTGGCGGCTCACGAACTATTCAGTGGTAATTTATGTCCAAACGCGCACTCATCACCGGCATCACCGGGCAGGACGGTTCTTATCTCACGGAACTGCTTTTGTCCAAGGGCTATGAAGTCCACGGCATCATCCG
>CAIJNQ010000162.1 GCA_903822015.1 uncultured Verrucomicrobia subdivision 3 bacterium
CCAATGAGTTTTATTTCTGGCATCAACTTTGATTCCGGGCGAGTTGAAACAATTCCCTTCGGCACGAATGACCTTCCCGCCGGAAGTCGGTCGGGAGACGATTATCTCAACAAAATGGGCGTAGACATGATTGCGGTAGGCGATTCCCAACCATCCAGCGGACTAAATTGCCGGTTGGGCACGTTTGCCATGCCGGTAATGCTATCCGATTGGGATAACGCGTCAGCGGCGACGGTTCTGGCGCACGCAACAAATTTACCAACGTTAATCGAGCCGTTCAAAAACACGCCGGAGTGTTCCAAGATGACTGTGCTGTTGCCCAGCGAAGACGATGGAGTGTGGCCAAAGACTTTCATCTTCCACACGAGATCCAGCCGCGCTGGCATCCTGCAAATCACCGGCTTTACTGAAAATCCGCATGGCGTTAAGATCCGCTACAAGCTGGTGCAGACCGCATCTGCGCCACCGGATGATGGCGGAAAAACAGGACCTTTTACGGCGCAATATTCACAAGGCCGGATCAGTTTGCTGGCGGTTTCACAATTTCCCAATCCCCATAGTGTTTGGTGGCGACCGGATGGTTCAATGAGCCCACAATCTTTTAAGACGGAATGGAACTACGCATCCACCGGTGAATCAATTGCGCAGCTCGTATTTGAGACGGAGGGATTCCCCAACCATAGTTCGTTCTCTTACAAGTTCACTCCCGCAGCCAGCGTGACAGGCGGGGCGGTGCCGGCGTTTCCCTCGAACGGCAAATTATTTCGTTGCGAACTAATGTTTGTCAACCTGCCCAAACTCGATACCACCAATGCGCTAAAAGAATTCACCGTGCAAATTGGCGTTGCCAGCGGTTCAGGCACGGTGATTTCAACTCGCGGGACAGAAGGTGGATATGCCGGCGATGCAACTCTGCCGGACGGAACAAGGTTTCATGTGATGTCGATCAACCCGATCGAAGGAAATGGTTTTGTCGCATTGACGTATTCCTACAGCCCGTTGCAAGGCTGGGATGCCTGCATCAGCGCGGTAGCCAATGATGGGACGATTCATGAGGCGGTTGCCACCGGAACTTCAGACGACAACCTTGCAACGAGCGAGGCGCGGTTTGAGGGGATAAAACTATCAAACATCAAGGAATTCAGGTTTGCGGTCAGGCGGTTCCAGTGGCTGGAGTTCCGCAACGTCTCGCTGCAACCCGGCCACAGGACGGCAGTGACGGTAAACGATTTAGGAGGCGGAAAAATTTAAGCGCGCATGGACATGGATCAACACCAGTTTGCCTTTCGCAGAAGGCGAGGTGACGAGTCTCAAATCAAACAGATCAGTTAGAGACTTCGCACGTCGTCTCCTACAATTCTTGAAATGACCTCCGAACATTCCAGCCAGCCCTCCAGCGCGCCGGGCGACATCTTTGCCACGACGCACTGGACGGTCGTGCTGGCGGCGGGCCGGCGGCACACGCCGCAGTCGGATGCCGCGCTGGAGGAACTGTGCCGCACCTACTGGTTTCCGCTCTACGCCTATGTCCGGCGGCGCGGTCACACCAAGGAGGACGCGGAGGATTTGACGCAGGCGTTTTTCGCGCGGCTGCTGGAGAAAAACTTCCTCGCTGGCGTGGACAATGAAAAGGGAAAGTTTCGCGCCTTTCTGCTGGCGGCACTGAAACATTTCCTGGCGAACGAATGGGACAAATCGCAGGCGCAAAAACGCGGCGGCGGAAGCCTACCACTCTCGCTCGACTGGCAGACAGCGGACACCAAATTTCAAGTCGCCGCCACGAGCGAGCCGAGTCCGGATCAGGCGTTTGACCGTGAGTGGGCGCTGGCGCTGCTCGCAAAAGTGATCGAGCGGCTGGAGTCGGAATGCGCGGCGGAAGGGAAGGCGAAAATATTCGCGCAGTTGAAGCGGTTTCTTACGGCGGGAACGGGCGGGGCGGCGCAAAGCGAGGTTGCCAAAACGCTCGGCCTGGAGGAAGGGGCCGCGCGCGTGGCGATCCACCGGCTGCGCAAGCGCTACCGGCAACTGCTGCGCGAGGAGATTTCCCAGACACTGGCCGATCCGGCGCAGGTGGACGAGGAGATGCGCGCCTTGTTCGGGGCGTTTGGAAGTTGAACCACGAAACATACCAAACACACGAAAGAAGACCAAAAAATTTCCGTTCTCCATTTCGTGTCGTTCGTGCGTTTCGTGGTCGCCCTGCGTTTTTGTCCCGGCGTTTGCCTTGCCTTGTGGAAGCTGTATAATCCACAAAGTGAATTTTTTCATTCAACGCAGCGAGTTGCGCGACCTGTACGACAAGGTTGCCGCCGGCGAACGCATTTCGGAGGCCGACGCGCTGCGATTGCTGGAGACGAAAGATTTGAACACGCTGGGAGCCATCGCGGATTTCGTCCGGCAGCGCAAGACCGGCAACCGCGCGAGCTACATCATCAACCGGTACATCAACTACTCGAATTACTGCATCCTCTCCTGCCAGTTCTGCTCATTTGCGCGCAAAAAAAGGGATGCGGACGGCTTTCAATTAGCCGTCGAGGAAATCGTCCACAAGGCGCGCGAAGCGCTGAAGCTTGGGATCACCGAGCTGCACATCGTGGGCGGGCTGCATCCGTCGCTGCCGTTCAGCTATTACACGGACATGCTGAAGGCGTTGAAATACCTCGACGGCCGGCTGCAGTTGAAATGCTTCACCGCGATCGAGATCCTGCATCTCGCCTGGCTGGCGAAGAAAACGGTGCTGGAAACGCTGACCGAATTGAAGGCGGCGGGCCTGGATTCGCTGACCGGCGGCGGCGCGGAAATTTTCCGCAAGGAAGTCCGGAGTGCGATCGCCAAAGGCAAGGAATCCGCCGAGGAATACCTGGACGTGCACCGCACCTGGCACCGGCTCGGGCAGCGCAGCACCTGCACGATGCTGTACGGCCACGTGGAAACGCCGGCCGACCGGGTGGATCATCTGCGGCAACTGCGCGCGCTGCAGGATGAGACGCACGGCTTCACGGCGCTGATCCCGCTCGCCTACCAGCCGGAGAACAACGACATCCCGGTGAAGCATCCGCCGACCGGCTTTGATTCGCTCCGGACGATCGCCGTCAGCCGCATCTACCTCGACAATTTTCCGCACATCACGGCCTATTGGGTGGGCCTGGGCATGAAGCTCGCGCAAGTGGCGCTGAACTACGGTGCGGACGACATCCACGGCACGATCATCGAGGAGCACATCTTCCACATGGCCGGCGCGACCTCGCCGCAACTGCAGACGGAGGCGGACATGATCAAGGCCATCCGCGAAACCGGACGGACGCCGGTGCAGCGGAACACGTTTTACGAACCCATAAAAATCTGGGAAGACCCACCGGCGGCCGAGGCCCCGGAAAACCCCGCGCACTCGAAAGTGCTGGAAGACAATCTGGCGACGGCTTGACGGCGCCCCCAATACCATGAAACAACTGGCCCTGCTCGTCCCGCTGATCGGGCTGCTGACCGGCTGCGGCACGACCCAGAATTACAAGCCCGTCACGGCCGCCGGACCGGCGAAGCCGGCGGGTTATCCCATCCCGATTTACAACGAGGACATGCGCATCCCCCGGCCCTGCCGGTTGATCGGCGAGTTTGCCATCGGCGACACCCAGCTGACGATGTTCGGCGGTTCGCTGGAGGGAGTGATGAAGACACTGATGGACACGGCGCACGAAAAAGGCGCGGACGTGGTGGAGCTGATGTCACTAAAAAAACCGGATTTTGAAAGCGCGCATTATCGCGTCGAAGCCAACCTGCTGCGCTATGCCGACCAATGGGAGACAGTGAAACTGACCGAAAGCGAATTTTTGAACTATCTCCAAACGCATGCGCAAACGCTGGATCCCATCGAAGGGGTCTGGACCGACGGTTCGCCGGAGCGGATCGGCATCATGCGGGACACGGCCAAGCCGGGCCGGGATTTCATCGCCTTCCTCCTCACCGTGGAGGTGCCTTCCTGGCAGCCCGGCTACAAGAAAATGGATATTGCGCGCGACGCCCAGCCCGGCACCTACAGCCTGAAATTTTACCTCCCGGATTTCAGCCGGGCGAGGACGACCGTGAGGCTGGATCACGGCCGCAGGTTATCGTTCATCCTGCATGCCAATGACGTGGCCACCGAGGTGACCTACGACAAAACCAGCGGGCCGCTGCCGGTTCAGTAACATGCGGCCCACCTGCCAATTTATCGCGCGCCCAACCACCGCCGGGCGGCAACGTAATTAACCATGATTTCTGTCATCGAAAACCTGCCCACCGGGGGGAGCGACGACCTGGTTGCCCAAGTGGCGGACATTTTTTCGCCAAGCGGAATCCTGTCCCGGGCGAGCAACTTCGAATTCCGACCGCAGCAGCAGGAGATGGCCGTGGCGGTGGCGCGGGCGCTGCAGAACCGGGAGCACCTCGCCGTCGAGGCGGGCACGGGGGTCGGCAAATCTCTGGCCTACCTGATTCCGGCAATCCTGTTCGCGGTGGGGCAGAAGAAAAAAGCGGTGGTGTCGACACACACGATCAATTTGCAGGAGCAGCTTACGGAGAAAGATCTGCCGATGCTGACAACGGTCCTCGGGGCGCTGCCGGAGCCGGTGAATTTCAGCTACGCCATGCTCAAGGGCCGCGCGAATTATCTCTGCACGCGCCGGCTGCAGAAGGCGATGCAACAGAGCGGCAACCTCTTCACCTCGTCCGAGGCCGAGGAATTGCAGCGGATTTATGAATGGTCGAAGGAAACCAAGGACGGCAGCCTGTCGGATTTTTCGATCGAACCGGACCCGAAAGTCTGGGCCCAGGTCTGCTCCGAACGCGGGTTGTGCTCGCCGAAAACGTGCGGGCACCAGTCCGATTTTGCGCGCGACCACGAGGCGTGTTTTTTTCAGCGCGTCCGGAGCCGGATCCTGTCGGCGGACGTGGTGATTCTGAACCACACGCTGTTTTTCACGCTGCTCGGCGGGGTGGACGAGGAGATGGAGGGCGGGATCTTGTTCAAGAACGACTTTGTGATCTTTGACGAGACGCACACGATGGAAAGCGTGGCGTCGCGGCACATCGGCCTGAGCGTGTCGAGCGGGCAGGTGCGCTATTCGCTGAACCGGCTGTGGAATCCGAAGACGGAAAAGGGGCTGCTGGCCACGCTGCACCAGGGCAAGGCGGTGAAGCTGGTCGCGGACATTTTGAGCGAGTCGGACAAATTTTTTGAGAGCGTCGAGTCGGCGTGCGAGGAGATCCAGGCGGCGGCGAAAAACAAAAGTTACGGCTCGACGGAGTCTCGCCCCACCCGGCGGGAGTGGAAGGAATTGCGCATCCGCCGCGCGGAACTGGTGAAGGACAACGTCACGCTGCCCCTGCAACGGCTGCGCGAAGCCGTCAGCGAACTGGTCAAGACGAGCGAGGACAAGGAGATCGGGCAGGAGCGGATTGAATGCAACCGGCGGCTGGGCGAGCTGAAAGCGGAGGTGGCGGAGTTCCTGAGCCAGCAGGCGGAAGATCACGTTTACTGGGTGGAACGCGGCGGCAAATCGCAGCGAAACCTGTCGCTGAACGCGGCGCCGGTGGACGTGGCCGAGTTTCTACGCCAGCGGCTGTTTGAAAGCGACACGAGCGTGATCATGACGAGCGCGACGCTGGCGACTTCGTCGCAGAAGTCAGAACAACAAAAATCCGCCAACGCCGGGCTAAATTATTTTTCCAAAAGAGTCGGCGGCGAATCCGCCACGCAACTGCAGGTCGGCACGCCGTTCGACTACGAGCGGCAGATGAAACTGTTCGTCGCCAAAAAAATGCCTGACCCGCGCGAAGCCGGCTACGCCGAGGCGCTGGAGCATTGGATCGCGCATTTTGTGAAGCAGACGCACGGCAAGGC
>CAIJNQ010000163.1 GCA_903822015.1 uncultured Verrucomicrobia subdivision 3 bacterium
CCGGCAGCGGCACGACCTTCACCCTCAAGTTGCCGCTCCAGCCCGAGCCCGCCGCTTCGTCTCCCGATGAAACGGCCTTTCTGCAAAAAGCGCTGCTGAACGAAGGCGTTTGGGAGAAGCTGCTGGCCAGCGGATGACATCAGCGTGTCCGCAAGAATCGTTTGACCACGGGGCCGAGGCATGAGATCATGCAATGGCAACAAGGTCGAACAATCAGAATAAAATTTGACGTACGATGAAATCCATTCTGGTTTTATCCAACAATCCCCGATTTGCAGAGGCGATTCGTGAAAGTCTGGATGCCACCCACTATCGGATCGTTCACCGGCTGACCGTTGACGAATCCGAACCGCTGCTCACGCACGGGCTGGTCACGGCGTGCATTTTGGACGCCGATCTGATGGATGTGCAATTAGTGTGGGCCGTGGACCGGCTTCGCCGCTACGACGCCAAAGCGCCGGTCATCGTCTATGTAAGCGTGAGTGAATCATTCCTGCAAGAGGAGGCCTTTCTGCATGGAGTCACCCATGTGTTGACCAAACCCGTCAGCGGCCGGCTATTGAACAACTTGCTGGAGCGATTGAACACCGTGCCGGCGTCACGCATCCCACCCGCAACCCATAGCGCACCACCCAGTTCATTACCACGCCTGCCGGAATCCAGCCGCCCGGTCAATCCTTCGCCGACGCTCGACGTGCTGCGTGATTTTTCGTCGATTCTCACCTATTCGCTGAACGGCGAGGCGATGCTAAAACAATTCCTGTCGTTTCTCCGGGAAATGCTGGGCGTGAACCGCGCGGCCATTTTTCTGAACCGGCCCTGCGCCCTGCAAAGCGCGCCGGTCTCGCCGGATGACAGCCACCGGCTACGCGCCGCCTCCGCCATCGGCCTCCCCGCCAGCCTGCTGGACCAGTTTGAACTCTCGCTCGATTCGGGCATCGGCGGTCAGATCATCCGGCTCGGCCGGATTTTGCGCCGCGACAGCGACGAGGCTCGCGCCGATACCGACACGCAAAAAGAATTTGAAGTGCTGGGCACGCAGGTGGCCGTGCCGGTGGCCGACCGCAATGGCATCGTCGGGGTGGCCGTGTTCGACGGCCATGTCACGGGGGAACCGCTCGCCAACGCCGAACTGGAACTGATTTTTCACCTGCTCGAACAGGTCGGCCTCGCGCTCCGCAACATCTGGCTGCACAACCAAATCGCCGGCAACAACGAGATGATGACCGATGTGCTGCGTGAATTGAGCAGCGCCTGCATCGTGGTCGGGAATGATTTGAAGATCCTGCACGCGAACAAGTCAGCGAAAAGGCATTTCGGCCGGAAAAATCTGCGGGCGAGCGAATTAGAATTCAGCGATCTGCCACAAATCCTCGGCGCCAAAATTTACCAGGTTTTGAAATCCGGCGCCGCCATCGGCCCGTTCCGCTACGAACCGGAAAACGAAGCCGGCACGGTTTACAATATTAACGTTGTACCGTTTCAGCGCGGCAATGCCACGGCGCCGTTCTCCGCGCTGCTCACCGCCGAGGACCTCACGCAGACCGAACAGTTGCGAAAACTGGAAGTCGAGGCCGAGCATTTGCGGATCATCAAATCCATGTCCAACCGGCTGGTGAATGAGATCGGCAACGCCATTGTCCCGCTTTCCACACATCACCAGCTGCTGAATGAGCGAATGCACGACCCGGAGTTTCAAAAGACCCTCAACGAGGCGCTGGACGGCAGTGTGAAACGCATCACGCGGCTGAAGGACCAGATGAAGTTTCTCGCCCGGGAAGACCAAATGGAACAGCAAACGTTTCCGGCAGGCAAACTGATCGAGGACGCCTATCAGGAGGCGCGCAAATACCAGCCGGGCGACGCAGCCAAATTGCGCTTCGAAAAATCCAGCCAACCCATCAATCTCACCGGCGACCGCGCCGCGCTCAAGCATGCGCTGTCCGAAATCATGCTCAATGCGCTGCAGGCGAACCCGAAAACGCCGACCGTCGATGTCCGCCTGCACACAGAAGACCATGACGGGCACCCCGATTTGCAGATTGAAGTTCAGGACAACGGGTCCGGCTTCACCGCCGAGGCGGCGCAACGGGTTCCCTCGGCCTTCTACACGACCCGGGTCGTCGGCCTGGGCCTGGGTCTGACCGTCAGCCGGAAAATTATCGAGACCCACCACGGCAAGCTGGAAATTGTCCCACCGCAATCCGGCCAGCACGGCATTGTTCGCGTTTCACTACCGCTGGAGGCAGCCGGTTCCACGGCGGCTTAAGTTTTCGAACTGCTTCGGCCCCAAACAAAAACCCCGCCGGAAATTCCGGCGGGGTTGGCTTTTAAAATGGACGGGCGAAAATTTCAGCCGTTATCGCCGATGGCTTCGACCGGGCAGCCTTCCTTGGCCTCCTTGCAGCGCGCCTCTTCGTCGGGCGTGGCCGGCTGCTTATAGACCAGGGAGTAACCGCCATCGTCGTTACGTTTGAAATTATCGGGCGCGGTCTCGCGGCACAGGTCGCAGTCAATGCACTGGTTGTCCACGTAGTATTTACCGGCGATGTTTTCGGGATATTTATTTGCTGCGTCAGCCATAAAATTTAATTCAAAGTTAGGAGCTGATTATGCCCGCCGGTTGAATTATGGCAAGCCCGATTTGATTTCTTCACCGGTTCGTATACGGGAAATAACGACTTATAATCACACCAGCCGGCCGGTCTCAATTTTAAACGTCATCGGCAGAATTTGCGCGGATTAAAAACTTTAAATTAGCCCGTCCGGCTGTATGTTTTTGGCCATGCAACGAGGAAACGTTCGCCGGACCAAAATCATCGCCACCCTGGGCCCCGCCACCGACTCCGCCGAGATGATAGGCAAGCTCATGGACGCGGGCGTGAACATCTTCCGCCTCAACATGTCGCACGCGCCGCATGACTGGGTGCGCCGGGTATTCGCGGCGATCCGCACCGAATCCGCGCAGCGCAACCGCCACACCGGCATCCTCATGGACACGCAGGGCCCGGCTATCCGCACCGGCGACCTGAGCGTGCCGCTGGATCTCCAGCCCGGCCAGAAGTTCACGCTCACGGTCCGCGGCGAGCGCGATCTGGAGGAGCATTCGGTGGACGTAAACTACGAAAACTTCATCAATGACATCAGCGTCGGCGACGTGGTGTTGATTGACAACGGCACGATCCAGATGAAGGTGCTGGGCAAAAACGGCAACAAGGTTGAATGCGAAGTCCTCACGGAAGGCAAGCTCGGGAGCCGGCGGCATATCAACCTACCGGGCGTCAAAGTCAGCCTGCCAGCGCTGACTTCCAAGGACATCAAGGATGTGAAGCTCGGCCTGGAACTCGGGGTGGATTTCATCGCGCTTTCGTTCGTGCGCGAAGCCCGCGACCTGCTCCAGCTCCGGGAAATGTTTGAAGAGGGCAAAGCGCACCCGTTTGTCATCGCCAAGATTGAAGACCAGGAGGCGATTAAAAACCTGGAGGCGATCATCCATGAGGCCGACGGTATCATGGTGGCGCGCGGGGACCTGGGGATCGAAATCCCCTACGAAGAACTGCCGATTGTGCAACGCCGGATTGTGAAAACCTGTCTGCGGATCGGCCGCCCGGTCATCGTCGCCACGCACATGCTCGAAAGCATGATTGAATCGCCGATGCCCACCCGCGCCGAAGTCACGGATGTTTCCAACGCCGTATTCGAGGAGACGGATGCGATCATGTTGAGCGGCGAGACGACCGTCGGCAAATACCCGCTCAAATGCATCGAGGTCTTTGACAAGATCGCCACCCGGATCGAACGGAGCGGCAGCGCGCAATTCCACGATGCGGCGGAGCTAGTGACCGCCCGGCAGAAACTGGTCAAAAGCGCCGTGGTGATGGCCAACGAATTGAAGGCGGCGGCGATCCTGGTTTTCACCCGGCACGGGAGCATGGCGCAATACGCCAGCTGGATGCGTCCGCGGTACTCGCCCGTGTATGCGATGTGTGAAAACGACCAAGCCGCGAATGAAATGGCGCTGTGCTGGGGGGTCACGCCGTTCGTCATGGCGTTCGATTTCATCAATCCGCAGAACACGATTGAAACCGCGCTGAAAAACCTGGCGGAACAGGGGCGATTGCAACCGGGCTCGACGGTCGTCATCATCGGTGCGATATCCGTCGGCACAGAAATCGTGGATGCGGTGCAGATGCGGACGGTGTGACGGAATTACGGCAGGAGATCAATTAACCGGCGCCGGGGCATCGCCGCGGGAAGGGTTCCGTTTAAATAGCGTGAGGCTGGAATGCGCTGCCTCCCGGTCGGTCAGAGGCTCGATCCATTGGAGCTTTTGATCACTCATGACGTAGCCCCCAATCCGGCGGTAATCTTCAGCGAGTGTTTTTTGGATATAGCCGAACAGTTCCGACGGTGGCGACTCCATGGACAACCAGCTACGGGTCAGGACTATCATGGCCGGCGGATGCGCCTGCAAATCGCGCATCATTTCGAGCTGATAGCCGCGCTTAAACGGGCTGGGAAAAACCAATTCATAAGCCGTCACAAACCGGGTCGGGCTGCGGCGCCGCGCGTAGCAAAGCAGTTCCGGATCCGAGCCAACGACACAAACCAGTTCATCCGGGGCAGTCAACCCGGCCACACGCGTTGCCGCGAGGCGGGCCACCAGCAAGGGGCTGTTTTCGGTCAAACTTTCCGCGACAAATTTTTCCGGCGGGTACGTCAGCCAAAGCAAATCCGGCAAAACCAAAACGATCACCAGGCAACCAAGCAGAATCCGTTCGATCACTTTTTGCGGGCGCACCAGCCGACGGGCGGCCCAGGCGGCGAGCGACCGGATGCCGAGAGCCGCCAGTAATGCCCAAAACGGCATAATCAGGACATAATACTGGCCATACCAACTGGCACCGGTGGAGAGGACCGCACACAACAGCAGGCCAAACCAAAAGCCAGTGCGCGGCACCGGCTTCACCAACGCCAAGGAGGAAATGAGCATCACCGGCCACCAATGCCGCGAAAGCACCGCCACATTTTCCCGTAATCCGGCCAGACCAAAAGTTCCGGTATTCAGATAGTAGCGGTTAAAACTCACGGTACATTCCCAAAGCGCCGCACCGCCGTCGCGGATCAGGAAGAATCCGAGAATGACGAAGGCGGCGGCGACAGCGCCCAGCGCGGAAAGGGCCACGGATCGCCAGAATATTTTACCATCGGGAAGCCGGTAAATTTCGACCAGCCAGTTGACCCATAAAAAAAGAACCAGCGGCAGCGCCGTATATTTGTAAAACAGGGTGGCCACACCGAAAACGGCGCCCGCAAAACAAATACATGGTGAATACCCATGGTGACGGCTGTAAACGTAAGCGGCCGTCATGGCCAGCAACGGCAACAACAGGAACAGCTCCGTGTTGGCGGCGAACTGAGCCAGACCGGGAAACAAGATCATCGGTGTCGCCAGCCACATGGCCGGCAAGGCGAGACCGGGGCCAAATTCCAAGCGGGCAATCCAGCCGAGCAGCACCGTCGCGAGCCCCACGAACAAGCCGGCGAGCAGGCGCGGCGCCCAGAAAACATCGGGCAGGAGAAGGTGGGAAAACGCGTAACTGTAAATGATCATCGGCGGCTTTTGCATGAACGCGTGTTGATAGGGAGCAATGCCGGCGGTCAGGAGTTGCGCGGAGTAAGCGTATTCGCCTTCGTCCGGAGTCAGCGGCGCGTTGAAATTATTCCAGCGCAACCCCGCAAACAAAAGCAGCAGACCCAGAATACCCAGCCATGACCCGGGGCTGATCCTGGCCCACAGCGCCACCCGTGGGTTTCCGATATTGAAGCGACTGGGCATAATCAGCATTTACCGGGCGGGGCCGGCACCACTTTCGACCGGCGACCGTTTACGCCGGTACAGCAACTGGCTGGCCTGGGCATTGTCCCCGGCAGTCAACGGCTCGGCCCAGCGGTCTTTGCCAGAGTCTTTTACATAACCGCCGATCAGGTCATAGTTTTGCCTGAGGGTATCATCCAGAAAAGCAAAGAAATCCACCGGCGAATCCTGCTGCCGCATCCAACTGGAGCCGGCCCGCACCAGAACAATCAAGGCCGGGGGGTGATCCGACAAATCCCGGATGGCTTCCAGCTGGTAGTGACGCACCACAGGGGTGGGAATCATGAGCGAATACATGGTGATAAACCGGGTGGGACTGAAACGCCGGGCGTAGTGGAGGATCTGCGGCTCGGAGCCGGCGATGAAAACAAAATCATCCGGCGAACTATGCCGCACCACCTGCGCCGCCACCGCCGGAGATTCCAAAAATGGATAGCCGGACAGTTTTGCATCCGCAAAACGTTCCGGCGGGCATTTCATCCACGGCACATCCGTGCGGAGCAACAAAACGACAACCAGAACAGTCATCAGGCAGCCAGCCCATTGGGCGGCCAGCGCCGACCATTTCGCAATAAACGATGCCAGGACGCGAACGCCAACAGCGCTTGACAACGCCCAGAACGGCATCATGATGATATAATACTGGCCGTAAGCACTGGCGCTGGTCGCCAGAATGGAGCATAGAAAAACACCAAACCAAAACCAAAGCCGGGGGTGAGGTTTCAGGAGGCCGGCAAAAGGTAGGAAAAACAGAATCCACCAGGCGGACCAAAACGTGGCCAGCCGGGCCCACAACGAGGTCAGATTAAAACTGCTGGAAACCGCGTAGTAGCGGTTGAATTGCACCGTGCATTCCCAAAGGTGCGCCCCACCGTCATGAAACAAAAAAAATCCGAGTTCCAAGAAAGCCGCCAGCAGCGCGCCGGCAAAGGCAGCCAGCCAACAGCGCCCAAGGGCGTGCCAATTCTTTTCACCCCGCCCAAGCTCCAACGACCAGACAAAGCAGACGAAGGCGAGCACGGGCAGTGCGGTATATTTGTAGCACAAGGTCGTCGCGCCCAGAAACCCGGCGGCAAGCCAGTATACCGGTTTTTGCCCGTGCCGCCGGCTGTGGACATAGGCGGCCACCGTGGCCAGCAACGGCAAGAGCAGGAACATTTCCGTATTGGCCGTGAATTGTTCAACTTCGGGGAGCAAGATCATCGGCGTGACCAGCCACATCGCCGACCAGGCAAACCCGATTCCGAACTCAAGCCGAGCGATGTAACCAAGCAAAAGGGTCGCCAGCGCCACGCACAAACCGGCCAACAAGCGGGGCGCCCAAAAGGCCCGGGGCAGGAGAAGATCGGCAAGGGCGTAGCTATAAATGACCATGGGCGGCTTTTGGATGAAAGCATGCTCATACGGGGCGACGCCCTGCACCAGCAATTGAGCAGCGTAAGCGTACTCCCCCTCGTCACGGATCAGCGGCGCATTGAAGTTGTTCCAGCGCAACGCGACAAACAGCAGGAACACACCCACTATTCCCAGCCAGGAGCTTCTGGTGAGGGATGGAAAACCGGGCGGCGTCATCACGACACTAAGGTTTGGATGGGTGCCAAAATCAAGTCAAAACAATCCCAGCGGCAATACCCGGGGCCGCCGGTATCAATCAGTGCAGGGACTGCGCCGCCAGCAGGGCAAAATTCAGCAAGGCATTGGGGAACAGCCCGACCCAGAAGATGCCAACGATGCAGATCCAAAGGGAGACCTTAGCCGGGGCGGAAACCTCAATCGGTGAAACATCCGAAACATCCTTGCTCCAATAAATTGCCCGGATAACGCCGAAATAATAATAGAGCGAGATGATCACGCCCGCGAGCGCGGTGAAGACGAGGCAATAATAGCCGTGATTGTGCGTAACCTGCGCGGTTTCAATCACCGCCTTGAGCAGGAGAAATTTTCCGAAGAAGCCCGCGAGCGGCGGGATGCCGGCGAGGGAAACCATCGCGATGGTCAACGTGGCGGCGAGCAACGGCGAACGCTGGTTCAAACCGGCCAGGCCCGAAATATCCTCCGTGGGCAGGTGCCGCATCACCAAAGTGATGACAAAGAAGGCCGCCATCACCGTAAAGACATAACCGGCGAGATAATACATCACCGCGGATTGTCCACTGGCGCTCAAGGCGGCCACACCGAGGAGCAAATAGCCGGCGTGGGCGATGCTGGAATACCCGAGCAGGCGTTTGAGATTGCGCTGCGGAATCGCGCAGAGATTGCCGTAAAGAATCGTGATGCCAGAAATGACGATGAGCAGATTCGCCCAATGCGCCGTCACGCCCGGGACGGCGGTGAACAGCACGCGCAGGAGCAAGACCACCCCGGCGGCCTTGGACCCGATGGCGAGAAAAGCGGTCGTCGGCGTGGGCGCACCCTGGTAAACATCCGGCGCCCAGATTTGAAACGGGAACGCGGCGATCTTGAATCCGAGCCCGACCAGAACCAGGAGCACGCCGAGCAGGAAAATGCGGCTTGATTCAAATTGCGGCGCCACGGCGGCAAGCTTGGTGAAGTTGAGCTCCCCGGTGGTGCCCCAGATCAGGGCGATGCCGAAGACCATGAACGAGGATGAAAGCGCACCGAGAATCAAATACTTCACCCCGGCCTCGAGCGACTGGAGTTTGCCGCGCTGGAAACTGACGAGGACGTAAAAGGTGATGGTAATGAGTTCAATGGAAACGAACAGCATCGTGAAGTCATTGGAGGACGCGGCGAACAGCATGCCGGCGAGGGCGAAAAGGATGAGCGAGTAGTATTCCGCCACGCTGCCTTCGGCCAGCTTGTCGGAAAACTCGGCAGCCATGAAGAGCACCAGGATGGCCGCGACGATGAACAGCTGCTTGAAGAACAGGGACAACGCGTCGTTGACGAACATGCCGCCGAACGCGGTGCCGAACTGACCGCAACTGCCATTGCCGCTCAAACTGGTCACCAGCAGGACGGCCAGCGCCGCGATGGCGGCATAACCGATGAAGCGCCGGCGCTCAGCGGGCACAAAGAGATCCGCCAGCATCAGCACGAGGCCAAGGCCGATCACCGAAATTTCCAGCATTATCAGGGAGGAATTCATTTGTTTTGCGCAACAAAACCGGCGGCGGGCGCACTGGTCCCGCCGGCGGCGACAACGTTGCCAGTTGCCAGGGCCACAATTTTCTGCGCGTCAGGATTGATCTTTTCCGTAAGCAGCTTCGGCAGAAAACCGAACACCAGCAGGCTCACCAGCAGCAGGGCGTAAGGCAGCTTGCGCCAGGCATTGGAGGCGTCCGAAAGGGAATTCCACTGCTCCGGCAGCGGGCCGTGCAGGATGTTGCGGATGGCGCGCGTCATGTAAATGCCGCCGATGACCAGCGCGCCCCAGAGCGCGATAACAGTGACGGCCGGAAACGATTTCCAGGCACCGAAGAACACCGTGGCTTCGCCGACGAAATTCGCAAAGCCGGGCAAACCGCAGCCCGCCATGGCCGCCATCAAGAGGGCCGTGCCGATGAACGGCAGCCGGCGGCAGAGGCCACCGAGCTCGCTGATCTGCAGCGTGCCCGTCTGCTGGTAGATATAACCGCTCAGGGCAAACGTCAGCGCCGCCAGGAACCCGTGCGCGACCATGATCAGCACGGCGCCGGTGACGCCAATGAGGTTAAGGCTGGCGAGGCCGAGGAAAATAAAACCCATATGGGCGACGCTGGAATTACCGATGAGCAGATTCAAATCCTTCTGGCGCATGGCGACCCAGCCGACATACAAAATGTTGCCAACGCAG
>CAIJNQ010000164.1 GCA_903822015.1 uncultured Verrucomicrobia subdivision 3 bacterium
GGCCGGTCTCAGGCGGTGGTGGAAACCGGTGGTGGTGGGGTATAAACCTTTTCAAAACCGGCTTGTTTTGGGAAATTCTTCTGAAACCGCTCGTTCGGGCCGCCTCCCTGCAAAAACCCTTTGTATTCGGCCTCTTTAGGGCTAATTCGGCCTGTTTAGGACTTCTGAAACCTCCCTCCGGAAACCTATCGACAGGTCCTTGTTGGCGCTCCATCCCAATGTTGAAAAGCCACCGCGGCATTCATCAGTAAATGACACACAAGAACCAGCCGTGAGGGGGGCTTTTTGCCCAGGCCACAAGCCGTAGTTGACCACGGTTACAAAATGGTGAAGCATCGCAACATGGCTGAATGCACTTCCTGAAGTTCCGTGTCACAGATTGTCAGGACGGGGAGAATGGTGCGCGGTGCAGGGTTTGAACCTGCGACCCCTTGCGTGTGAAGCAAATGCTCTACCACTGAGCTAACCGCGCGTCGTCATTTAAGCCTAGCCAGCGGGGAAAATTTCGCAAGTCAAATGGCTTTCCGCACCACCGAATCCCGTTGCGCCCATTCCGGATTCGCCTCGGGAAAATCGAGGTTGTAGTTCAAGCCGCGACTTTCCGGCCGCAACAACGCACAGCGCACAATCAACTCGGCCACGGTTGCAATATTGCGCAGCTCCAGCAGGTCGCTGGTCACGATGAAATTCCAATAATAGTCATGAATTTCCTCCTGCAGGTTCGCGATCCGCTTTTGCGCGCGCTGAAGACGCTTGTTCGTCCGCACAATGCCGACGTAATCCCACATCAGCCGCCGGATTTCATCCCAATTGTGGGAAACCACGACCATTTCGTCGGCGTCGGTCGCGTTGCCCGGCTGCCAGGGGGGAATTATCAAATCCAATTTCCGGGGCGGAGCGGAAAGAATTTTCTCCGCCGCCCGGTGGGCGCAAACCAGGGCCTCCAGCAGGGAATTGCTGGCCAGCCGGTTGGCACCATGCAACCCGGTGCTAGCGGCCTCGCCCACGGCGTAAAGGCCGGCGATCCCGGTCTCGCCGTCCACGCTGGTCACCACGCCGCCGCATTGGTAATGCGCCGCCGGCACGACCGGGATCGGCTCCTTCGTGATATCAATGCCGTAGCGGAGGCAGGTCTGGTAAATGTTGGGAAAGCGTTCGATGATGAATTTGGCCGGCTTGTGCGTGATGTCCAGCCAGACGTGTTCCGCCCCGGTTTTTTTCATTTCCCGGTCAATCGCCCGCGCCACCACGTCGCGCGGCGCCAGCGATTTCAGCGGATGATACGCGTCCATGAATTCCCGCCCGGCGAGCGTCTTCAAAACGCCGCCCTCGCCGCGCACCGCCTCGGAAATCAGAAACGATTTCGCCTGCGGATGATACAAACACGTCGGATGAAACTGGACGAATTCCATATTGGCAATCGGCGCGCCCGCGCGATACGCCATCGCGACGCCGTCGCCCGTGGCAATATCAGGGTTGGTGGTGTAGAGATAAACCTTGCCACAGCCCCCCGTCGCCAGCAGCGTCACCGGCGCTGAAAAAATCCTCACCCGGCCGGATTTCTTCTCGAACACATACGCCCCAAGACAACGATTCCCGCCGGCCTGGCCGAGTTTCTGACTCGTGACCAGGTCGATGGCGAGATGGTTTTCAAAAATCTCGATGTTGGGCTGCCGCGAAACCGCGTTCAGCAACGCCCGCTCGATTTCGCGGCCGGTGACATCCTGCGCGTGCAGGATGCGGCGCTTGGAATGGCCGCCCTCCCGGCCGAGATCGAGCTGTCTGCCGCCGTCCACGCCCGGCAAATTGCTCTCGGTGAACTTCATGCCGAGCTCAATCAATTCCTGGATCCGCGCCGGGCCCTCCTCGACAATCGTCCGGACGACGCTTTCCTTGCACAATCCCGCGCCGGCTTCCAGCGTGTCGCGCACATGCGATTCGAAGGAATCCTCCTTGCTGGTCACCGACGCGATGCCGCCCTGCGCGTAGTTGGTATTCGACTCCGCCCGGTCCTTCTTGGTGACGATCGCCACGCGACCATGCGGAGCAACCTTGAGCGCGAAAGTCAGCCCCGCGATGCCGCTGCCGAGAACGAGGAAGTCGAATTGTTTCATTTCAAAGCTCCGCGTTGTCAATCAGCCGGGTTTTGCCAACATAAACCGCGAGCGCCATGTGCACTCCGGGCGTCACTTTTGACACCGGCTCCAAGGTTTGCGGGTCAAAGAATTCGAGGTAATCCAGCCTGGCCAGCGGCGCGGCGGTGATCATTTTCTGCAATTGCTGTTTCAGTCTGGCGGCGGAAACAGATTTTTTCGCCACGGTTTTTTTCGCCGCCTGCAAGGCACAAAACAAAATCACCGCCTGGCCACGCTGGCCGGGGTTCAGATACTTATTGCGTGAACTCAGCGCGAGGCCGTCCGGCTGACGCAGGGTCGGCGCGACGATGATTTTTACCGGAAAATTCAAATCCGCCACCATGCGCCGGACGACCGCCGCCTGCTGGAAATCTTTTTGCCCGAACACCGCCACGTCCGGCAGCACGAGGTTGAACAGTTTTGCGACCACCGTGGTGACGCCGCGAAAATGGGCCGGGCGCGCCGCGCCTTCCATCATCCGGCCCAATTTTTCCTCGACCACGTAGGTGCTGTAACCGCCGGTCACCCGACCGGGATACATGCCAGCGTCGCCCGGTGTGAACACCACATCCACGCCGGCGGCCCGGCAAAGCTTCAAATCGCGCTTCAAATCGCGCGGATAACGGGCGAGGTCCTCCGTCGGCGCGAATTGCGTCGGGTTGACGTAGATGCTGACCACGACTTTGCCGCGCGCGCCGACCGCCTGGCGCGCGCGCTGGACGAGGCTGAGATGGCCGGCGTGCAGATAGCCCATCGTCGGCACCAAGCCGATGCGGGCGCCCGCCCGCCGCCATTTTCCGGCGAGGCGCTGCATCGCAGCCACGGGGGTAACAATCTGCATGGCGTGAATTTAACCGCGGTTGACCCAACAAACAAGCCGCGCGGATTGCTCCACGCGGCTCGGCGAGGCCAAAGCGGTTTACCGGCGCACGGCAAAATTCAGGGGCGCGGTGGCCGGCATTTCGTGGGCGCAGGGCTGGTTGATCGGCGCGTCGGGCACCCGGTCGTTCGGCGTGACGACCTGGTTCGCCAGCATCCAGGCTTCGACTTCCTCGCCGCTGATGTCCGGCAGCATCTGGCCGTTGATCTCGACGCACGGGCTCATCATCTGGCCGCTTTTCTCAATCATTTCCTGGCGCTGCAACGGATCGTTGATGATGTCGCGGTCCTCGAACGGCAGGTCGTATTTGCGCAGGACGGCGCGGACGCCCTGGCTCCAGCCGCAGGTCGGTTTCAAGTAAGCGATAATTTTAGGTTTGTTCATAGTTGATATCACAACGTAAGTTGCCACAACCCGCGCCATTCGCAACGATTTTTGACGGTGATTTGAGTTTGCCATTTTTCAGGAACCGGCGCGCCGGGGATCACCAGGCCCGGGCGTATTGGTTTGGCGGCGGCAGTTTATACCCCAGCGCCTTGGCGGCGTGCGCCGGCCAATAGGGATCCACCAGCATTTGCCGGGCGAGCAAAACCACATCCGCCTGGCCAAGGCGAACGATCTCATCCGCCTGCCTGGGTTCGGTGATAAAGCCCACGGCGGCGGTCGCGATGCCGGCACCGTGACGTACGGCCCCGGCAAAAGGAACCTGATAGCCGGGTTTCACAGAGATTTTCGCGTCCGGCACCACGCCGCCGGAACTGCAATCCATCAGGTCCACCCCCTCGGACTTCAGCAATTTCGCGAGCGCGATGCTGTCTTCGATCTGCCAGCCGCCCTCCATCCAATCAACCGCCGAGATGCGCACCGCCAGCGGCAGCGTGTCCGGCCAGATTTTCCGGACGGCGCGCGTCGTGTCGAGCAACAGCCGGATGCGGTTCTCAAAACTACCGCCGTAATTGTCGGTGCGCCGGTTGGTGAGGGGGGAAAGAAACTCATTGAACAGGTAACCGTGAGCCGCGTGCAGTTCCAGCCATTCGAAGCCCGCCGCCAAAGCGCGTTGGGCCGCAGCGACAAAATCATTTTGCACCCGAAGAATATCCGCGGCCGACATGGCGCCCGGCACTTTGGCCAGGTCGCCGCCGAACGGAATCGCGCTTGGCGCAATCGTATCCCAGCCGCCCCGGGCGGCAGACAGATGCGCACCGCCGTGCCACGGCAAATCCGCCGAGGCCTTGCGGCCGGCGTGGGCAATCTGGATGCCCGCCACCGCGCCGTTTGCCTTCACGAACCGCGCGATGCGCGCCAGCGGTTTGATATGCTCGTCGGACCAAAGACCCAGACAGCCCGGCGTGATGCGGCCTTCCGGCGAGACTGCCGTCGCCTCGACAATGACCAAGCCCGCGCCGCCAACCGCCCGCGAACCGAGATGAACGTAATGCCAGTCGTTCGCCACGCCGTCCGCGGCGGAATATTGGCACATTGGCGAGACCCCGATACGGTTGCGCAGTGTGATTGAACGGACGGTCAGCGGTTGAAACAGGTGCGGGGTGGAAATCGATTTATCCATAGCGCGGACAAAATAGGATGGAACGGGAAAAACACAAGTGACAGCCCATTAAAATCGGGTGACGGCGGCCCTTTAACGACTGGTATTAGGAGTGGAGGATTACTCGACGGTTACCTTGGCGGCTTCCAGCAGCACGCGGTATTTGTAACCGGCGCCGAAATCCCGGTTGACGGCCACCGTGCCCTCGACCAGCACGGTGTCGCCTGGTTTGGCCGCGTCGGCGCTGGTGACGAGCAGATCATTACTGCCGATGCTGCCGGTGCCGTCCTGGAGGTGCAGCCAGTTTTTGCCCATGATGCCGGGGTTATATTTCACCACTTTGCCACGAACCGTGATCGCCTTTCCCGCCAGCCTGGCGCTGTCGGCATAGATTCCGGCGACGGTTTTGCCCCCGCTGGCGGGCTTGATGCCGCTAAAATCCATTTTGGATGACACGGTTGCGGAGGTCATCGGCGGGTGATTGGGGGGAAGTTCGCCGGCCGCGCCGCCAATCGCCGGATGTCCCGGCGGCAACGTCAGGGCGCCCGGATTGGTGCCGTTCACCGGGATACTGCCGGCAAAATAGACCACGTCAAAATCACGGTTTAAGGTCTGGCTGTGGAAGCCCGTCATCGGCATGGCATCCGGCACCGCCACCGCGTCGCCTTTTTTGACGGGAAACTGAGGCGCGGCCGCCCAGATTTTATTGGTGCCGGTATCCACGAGCACGTAAGTGTAGCCGCCCGCATCCATGGTCTCCGCGACTTTGCCGGAGAACGCCCCCTGCCCGCGAGCCGCCGGGCTGCCAGCCAGAAACGAAGTGAAGACCAGCGCGGCAATCAGGGATGCGATATTTTTCATAGTGAAATTGAGAAGACAGACTGAACCGGATCGAAGCTAAAATCAACATCGGAGCCGGGAATTTCAACGCGGCCGGAAGTTACTGGTTTTCCGTTTGGGGATGGAAAGGTCGTAGAGCAAACCGTGATCCTTCATAGAAACCATCGCGCAATACGATGCGGGGCAGAGTTGGATGGCGATTACCTTACCAGGGTCGCTCGTCTTTGAATCGTTTTTTTGCGCGCGGATCGGGTGCTTGGGCATTTTCGGCCAGCACTTTTAAGCTGAACGGCGGTTCGACTTCGGGCGGCAGCGGCCCGGCCGGCTTCGCGGGTTCCGGATCAGCCGGGATGGCGTCCAAAGTTGCGCCAATCACACCGAGGAGTTCGCTCCGGCCCTGGCCCAGCGTGGCGGAACACTTGTAGGCGGCCGGTGGCTGTTCAAACCAGCCGGCGATGCGCGCTTGAAAGGCCGCAATATTTGCCTGCACCACGACCGGCGTTTCCTTGTCGGTCTTGGTGAATACGAGGACGAAGGGCACGGCGTTGCGCGTCAGCCATTCGACGAAGTCCACATCCATCTCCTGCGGCTCCAGCCCCGAATCAATCAGCGCGAAGACCAGACACAGGCTCGTGCGCCGCTTCAAATAATGCGACACCGCCTGATTGAACCGCGCGCTGTCCTGCTTCGCCCCTTCGGCGAAACCGTAGCCCGGCAGGTCCACCAGCCGCCAGGTCTTGTTTATCGTAAAAAAATTGATGAGCTTGGTGAAACCCGGCGTCGGCGAGGTGCGGGCCAGGCCGGCCTGGCCCGAAAGCAGATTCAGCAGGGAAGACTTGCCGGAGTTGGACCGGCCGATGAAAGCGAATTCCGGCAGCGTTGGCTCCGGACAAGAAGCCAGATCCGGCGCGCTGCAGTCAAAGATGGCGGATGAAATGTTCACGTTGGAATACCGACGATTCATTGTCGCACCAATCCGGCTTCGCTGATACAACCAATTTCAAGCGCTGAAAACCGGAGGTTTGCGCCCGCTGGCGTTACGCCGAAGCGGCAAAGAACCACAGCCGTTTTTCTGCTGGAAGGCGGAAGGGGGTTCTGGCTAATAATCGCCCGATTTTTCAAACAAGGCATGAGGCGGGAAGAATTGAAGCACCCGCTCGCAGGAGTCCGGGCGGTTTACGAAGAGCTGGCAAAACGGCCGGTGGAACGGTTTTGTCAGACGCGCACCGGGTGTTGCCGGTTCCAACTCACCGGGCTGACGCCGCCTTTGACGAAAGGTGAAGCGCTGGTGGCCGCCCAAGGTTTGAGGGCGACCGGCCGCAAAGCGCTGCCGGAAACCGATGAGGGCACCTGCCCGCTGCGGCAGCGCGCGAGGGGAAGCTGCCTGATTTATAACGACCGCCCTTTCGGCTGCCGCACACACTTTTGCGATGCGGCGGGCGGGCCGTATCCCCGCAAACAGGTCCTCGATCTGATCCGCCGGCTGGAGGAAACGAACCGTTGTTCAGGCGGTGACGGTCCTCGCAAAATTCAAGCCGCCCTGGCGGTGGCCCTGAACGAAATTTCGTGAACCCCGGGGCGCTCCCGCAGAAGAATCGCCAGCCCACCGGATTATTCAGAGAAACCGCCAAGCACCGATCGCGCCGGCGCCGGGAGTCAAGCCAAGGCCTGTTCGGTTTCCTCGGTGACCCAATTATTCAGGTTGAGATATTCTTTGATTTTATGCCGCTCATGCCGGTTTTTAAGGGCCTTGTGCGAATGATGTTCGGCTTTGCGGAAGGGATGCTTCGGATTACGGATGGCTTCACCCATGGCTTCGATTGTTTTCATCATAATATTCCTCTTCATTAACTCTCGCCAGGTAGACAGCTTTAACAATGCCAACGGCGAAAGCGCCAAATAATTAAAAAATCAGGGGTTTTCGCTGAATTCAAGGTTTGGGACGTGGCCAAATCAAAACAGTTGAATCAAAAAAAAACAGACCGGCGGGCGGCAGGGGGGGATCTTTTTACTCGCAGCCGGCCACCGGAGACGAATACGCTTTGACCTTCGATTCCCAGTCGCTTGGCCTATCGCGCCGCAACCAAGCTGCCTGCGGGCGGAATTTCTTTTGACGGGTGAAATTATGACTGCGGTTCGGCCTTTTTACACCGCCATGAGTTGCGGCGTCATGCTAACCCTGATGACAGGCGAGAAGCCCATCAAGGCCGCGCCCATCCGCGATCCGCACACGCCGGGATTTGTGGCGGCGACGGAATTGCCGGACGGCACGATTCCGCCCGCGGATGCCGATGGAAATTTCATCCTTGGCCCGTCGCACCCACACGCGCCGGAAATCACCACGAACGCGCTTTCAGGAACCATCTTTGCTTTCACGATGGATTCGGCGGACAGCAAGTTTTATCCCGGCATCACACGCGAACCGGGGACGTCGGGCAGGCCGGATCCGGCCAACCCCGCCAAGCTCATCGTAACCACCAGCCATCCGGCCCCCTACAACCGACGGGTGGAGGTTTTTGTGCCAAAGCAATATATTCCCGGAAAGGCGGCGCCGTTCATCGTGGGCGCCGACGGACCAGACCGTTCGCTGTTCACGGCGCTCGATCATTTGATCGCAGAGAAAAAGGTGCCGGTGATGATTGCCATTTCCATCGGCAATGGCAGCGGTGATGCGCAAGGGAGCGAACGCGGTCTGGAATACGACACGCTGTCGGGACGCTATGCGGAGTTTGTCGAACAGGAAGTTCTGCCACTCGTGGAAAGCAAATGCCATGTCACACTCACCAGAGATCCTGACGGTCGCGCGACGATGGGCGGCAGTTCGGGCGGCTCATGCGCGCTCATCATGGCGTGGTATCATCCGGAACTTTACCATCGCGTGCTCACTTATTCCGGCACCTATGTAAACCAGCAGTGGCCGCCGAAGGCCGAGACGCCGCACGGCGCGTGGGAATTTCACGAACATCTCATCCCGGAAAGCCCGCCCAAACCCATTCGTCTCTGGGTGGAAGTCGGCGACCACGACCTTTTGAATCCGAACGCCATGCGCGACGGGATGCATGATTGGGTGGTGGCGAATGAATACATGGCGAAAGCGCTGGCGGCCAAAGGCTATCATTACCAGTTTGTATTTGCCCGCGACGCCGGCCATGTGGACGGTCGGGTAAAACAACAAACTCTGCCGGAAGCATTGGAATGGTTGTGGCATGGCTACCCGCCGGCGAACAAATAGAATGGGGGTCAGATCATTTTCAGTTTGATCAAAATTTGCCTTTCCGAAGGGAACCGATAAGTTATTTATAGGCTAATTTTTCTGCCGTCCCAGAAGGGCATGGACATTGCGCGAACAGGATGGCTTTCCGAAGGAATCGGCGTCCCGATTGGAAAATGAGTTTAAGGATTTGGCGGTTTTATCGGTGATATGAGAATCGGCTGTCCCATAGGATCAAGTGAGGCCTGGCAAATAGGCTTGTTGCGGTGTGCCCAGAAAGCGTCCGCCCCCACCGGCTGTCCCATAGCGGTCAAGGAGCTGGCGCAAGTCGAGGTGTTGCCACAAGGCGGAGCGGATCAGGGTGAAGAGCCGGGTGAAGCTGTGGCTCCACTGGCTCAAGAAGGCGCAGAAGCGCAACAGCAGATAGACCAGCAGCGCCGTCCACACCTGCCAGCGCACGGCATTGGCGTTGTGGCCCAGAAAGTCGGCCAGTTGAAGGGTTTGTTTGAGTTCCTTGAAGAAGACCTCGATGCTCCAGCGGCAGCGGTAGAGATCGGCGATGGTCTGGGCGCTCCAAGTCAGGTTGTTGGTCAGGAAAACCATCTCGCGGAGTTCGCCCTCCACCTCAATCAGCGCGACGACCCGGCGCAGTTCGACCGGATAAACTTTGCCGGCCGTCCCGGTCAGTCGGATCAAGTCGTCACGGAGCAGGTTCCCGTCCGCCTCCGGCTGAAATTTTCGGACCACCCGATATTGCATGTTGTCCTTGGCACGGGTGACCCAGAAGACTTCGCGCAAGGACAAGTCGGCGAGATGGGCGAAGTCCACATAAGCCTTGTCAAAGATCACGATCTCGCCGGCCTGCACGCCGGCGCAGAGTTCGTGCGCCCGCCGGTTGTCATGCTCGCCAGCGGTGTCCACGAGGGCAAAGCGCGGGAGGAAGGTTTGGAGGTTGAGGCGGACGTGACACTTGGCGGCGGCTTTGCGCCGACGGTGCTTGGCCCAGTCCAGCGAGTTGGCCACCAGTTGGATGGTGGTCGAGTCCACGATGTGAATGAGGCGCTTGAAGCGGAAGGCCAGCTTCGGGCGACGCCGCGCGCCAAAGCCCGGATGCAGTTGTTGCAAATGTTCAAGCATCGTCCAGAACAACGCCTCGGCCATTTTCGGATTGCGTTCCCGGTTGGCGTGGGAAAGGGCGTTCTTGCTCGGCGGGGTCGCGCCGCGAATCGCCGACAACGGACCCGAATGCAACCGCAGGGCGTCACACACGTCGTTGAGACCGAGACTGTGAGTGAGTTGGGCGTAGATCAGGCTCACCACATGGCTCCACGGGCGGAAGGTGCGACTGCGTTCCTCCACCGCATGTGCGCGGGCCAGTTGCGGCACCAGATGGTTGGGAATCAGATTGCAAAGTTGCCGCAGAAGCGAGAACTTGGCCGACGTTGGCTTGCGTTGCGTTTGGCTTTTCATGCCCTGCCTTGTGGCAGGGTTCAAACCCGTAAGCCAACTCTTTTTTACCCCTCAAACCTCAAACCTGTGGGACAACTGTGAAACGGGAATTACGAAAGAAACGCAAATATCCACAGGTTCACCACAATCGAGACCCATAACAATATTATATTGAACCATCATTTCACCAGGTCGGATTTTATTCCGGCAAACGGAGAGTGATTGGAAACCAAATGTGAAGGCCACTCAATTGAGTGAAAGGCCTTTTTCCTTTCTCATCCGGCTCTGTGCTGCGGCCCTTGTCACAATCCGGGGGCGGGTTCATCCGGTGCGGAAAAAAGGAGACAGGCGTAGCAGTAGGCGATCATTTCATCGGACACGGAACGAAATCCCTGGCTCGATTTCCACCAATGGTTTTGGTCGAAGCTGCGGTCTTTTACCGCAATGATTCCTACCTGGGTGCCGCCGCCAAAGGCTTTTTCAAATAACAGCCGGGATCTTCGGGCATGAGCCCCCACGGAAAGCAGATTCAATTTTTCAGGGATGGCATGGTGTCGGCGCAGCCAGTCTTTTAACGCCACAGCCGCCGTATAGGTGCGGTCCTTGTGTACATAGGCGTTGGGAATGGCCTGAACGGTGTCGGCGCTGACGCCCATCCGCAGTAGGGTGGCCGCGCCCAGTTCGGCATAGGTTTTGTATTCAGAAAGCGGCGCGCCCTGGTCGAGCGGGCCGCCAATAACATAAAGTTTTTGGTAGGGATGCCGCTTCAGTTCCGCGATGGCGGTTTCCAGGGCGTAATCGGGAGACCAGCCTTCCACCACCAGCACACCAGCCGGCGCCGGATCATCGATCGTCAGAAATGCGGCCAGGTTCCGGAGGCCGAAGACCAAGAGGGCGATTGAGGGGATGAGCAACAGCAACCAACCGCGCAGTGTTGGCAGCCATACGCGTCGCGGTCGGAGCAAGCCCCAAAACTGTGCCGAAGTCATAAAGTGGATAGAATGGGTTTGCTTTCGAGCCGGAGCCGGTCGTGGAGGTTAAATTATTTTACAAGGGATGCCGTATCTTCATCAACCGCGTAAACCGCTCATAAACGTTGGTAACCGTCGGCAATGATCAACTTCCCATTGATGGAATCCCGTGCCAACAGCAGTGGCGAGAGTTCCAAACCCGATTGGATGCGATGTTGATCCTTCTGGACATGGGAATAGCCGCCACCGAGCAAGGCAAGGCTGGAGGCCCGGAAAAAACTCTTGGATTTGAATTCAGTGATGGGGGCACTTTTTAATTGCTTCACCTGCGCCGCCGCCTTGGATTCTGGATAAACCAATGACAAATAGGCTTGGGCGGCTGGATAATCATGCTCCACTGCGTCGCTCAACCATTTGCTTTTGTCGGGTTTTGACATGGTTAAGGCTGGGTTAATGGATTGGGCGCCCGACTCAAAGGTGGCGATCAAATGGTGCAACAGCCATGCAATCCAGCTCAAGTGAAATAAATCATTGTTGGGAGCCGTTCGGTGCCTCGTTTTAAAGTGCTTGCTTGGATATTCCGAGGAATTGTGTTGAAAATGCCGTCGAGAATCTATTCCCGGCCAACCAGGTTGAAATGGGTCACGGTGCCCGTCTTCTATGAAGACCAAATGAGCTTGCCGCCCACGCAGAATCAATCATAATGATTGTCTGACGTCTAGGGGCGTATGAGTTTGGGTATGGTTTTTAAGGCATGCGTCTTTTTGTTTTTGCGGAAACGGTTTCCTTTGGATGGCATGGGAAACCGGTGCCGAAAATGCGAATAGTGGAATGCGCAAACCGGCATTTCAATCAATAGAATCAACTGGTTGGAAGGGTGGCTGAGTGGTTAAAGGCACCTGACTCGAAATTGTAAAACCCACTTTTAGCTATGTTTGGCTGCGGTATTCAA
>CAIJNQ010000165.1 GCA_903822015.1 uncultured Verrucomicrobia subdivision 3 bacterium
ACAGGGAGAGCAGCAGCAGCGCGATCACCGTGAGCTTGCCCTCCATCGTTGCGTTCTTGATCGCAAACACCGCCGCATTGGCGGCCAACATCGGTTCTATCGTCATGGTCATGGTTTTTCTTAATTGATTTTGGTGGGTAATAGCACCGTCACCCGGCCGACTTTCTGGGCCAAGGTGATCGGCTTCTTGTTTTGATTGTCTTCCAATTGACTGTCCGTTTTAGTGGCCGCGGTTGCGGCATTGTCGGCAACCTGGGCTTCATGCCTGGAGACAGTGGACTGGGGGATGCCGACGGTAGCCCCGCTGGCATTACCCGTGGTGGATACGGAACCGGAAACCAGCGTCGCGGTGATTTCCCCGCCGCTAACGGAAACATTTTCCCCGCCGACGATGGTGCCGGACACGGAACCACCCGCAGAGACGGAAACGTTGCCTGGACCCAAAACGGTGCCGGTAAAATTTTCCCCGGCATGGATGCTGATCGGATTTTTGCCCACGAACACCCCGGAGATATTCCCGCCCGCCGTGATCCGGAGATTGGAACCAATGACCCCGGAATTGCCGGCGGAAATATCCTTGCCGGCGACGAGTTCAATGAAATTGTCCGGGCTGCTGAGGTGATTGAAGGGGATCTGCTCAACGCCGCCAAGGTTGGCATTAATGCTGCCCTGCAGCGCCTTAACCGTGATATTGCCGAGGCCGATGGCGGAGGCGCCGTCGGTGATGGCCATGATCCCGCTGCCGGGAATGTAGATGCCTTTGGCCAGCGGCGACACCGTGCCATCCGCGCCCAACTGGAGTTCCGTTTGAATCACCACATCGCCATTTCCGCCCGACCCGGCGTTCACATCGCCATGTTGCGAGATGACGGTGACATTACCGCCGTCATAGGCCGCTATGCGGGAGCCGTCCACGTCTATGTCGCCACCGGCGGTCACGTTAATATCGCCGGCACTGGTGGTAAAAATTCCGCGGGCCACGTTATTCGCATCACCAAAGAGGGATTGCAGGCCCAGATCAAGCGTTCCGCCAATGGTCAACTGGATACCTCCCAGCCAGCCGGAATTACCGATCGCCGTCGTGGTCATCTCCAGGTTGCCGGACAAGTTGACGTTCAGGGAGGCGCCATTGATGGCGAGCGCGGATAATTCCGGCAGGAATTGCTGGTTCACCTGGATTCCCGCGGAAGTGCCCAGATCCATGTTCCGGGCGGTGAGGTTGAATTGGCCGGGCCCATTGAGGGAGATGCCGCTGCCGCTGGCGGTAACCCCCTGGCTTTGGGCGTAGAGCGCAGCCAGCGCGGTTTTTTGTGCCGACGTAAGCGGAATTGACTGGGTCTGGCCATTGACCAGAACGGTCGGATTTTGCAAGAACGCCAATCCCAGGGAGTTCATCTGGCCGCGAAACGAGAGCAAACCGGTGGTGGCATCGTAGGCCAGAAATTGGGTCACGGCCGGATCCGTGCTGATGGCGGCATTGAACATTTCCGCCGGCAGCGGAGCGGCGCTATAATTGTTCAGCAGGATCGAGGAAACGAGACCCTGATAAATGATATCACCGGTGACATTGATGCTGGTCACACTTTTCGTTCCGGACGCTGCAAGGTTTTGACCGGCGAAATTGAAATTATAAGTCCCAAAAATCGCCTGGCCATTGGGCGTGGTGAACGATTGCGCCCCCGCCACCGTGATGTCCGCAAACGTCGGGACGGTGAGACTGAAATTAGCAATGCTGCCCGCAACGTCCAAAATCACCGGGTTGGGATCATTCCAATGCAGCGGAGTCACGGCATGACCCGCCTGAAAAGAAGCAAACCCCGGCAGTCCGCTGTCAGACATGGTGATGCCGGTAATGGCGGTGGTTTTGGGATCGACCACGCCCGTCAAGTTGCCGCCATCGGTGATATTCAGCGATCCCTGGCTGGATGGATAAAGAATGAGCGAGGTGTCCAAGGTAATTCCACCCGCACCGGCGTCCAGCGACAACACTGGCGGATAAATCGGGGTGGTGTCCGACTCACCTTTAAATCGGAATATGGTGCCATTACCCAAGGTCATGGCATTCCCAGCCCAAAACGAGGCACCCGAATCGAGCGCATAATTGAACAGGTTGCCTGACTTGGCGGGGGGCGGGGTGATTTTTCCGGAACTGGCAATGTTGCCGATATAGGTTCCGGACGGAAGCTTAACCAAGCTGGTGTTGAAAGTGCCGTTGGGGTTGTTGACCTCGGTGACGTAGAGATTCCGGGCGGCATAAGCCTCCCAGGTTCCGGCAATCAAGCTGAGGTTAACGCCCTGCTGCGCAGTGCCAATATCCGCCGCCGGATTGTTGATGGTGACTTGATTGTTTCCCGCAACGGAAACCCCCGCCTCCAGCTTGCCCGTGCCATGGCTCACGAGAAAATTGCCCGTGATTTGATTGCCCGCAATCACCGTCACATCGCCCCCACCATAGGCACCGGAGGCCCCGGGAGTGGAGGACGAGGTGGTGCGCGTTTGCGGCACACTGGTGACATTATGGCCGGCGGCCAAGGTCACATTTCCGCCGGCGAGGGTGGAAATCCCGCCGACAAAACTGCCGAGACTCAAACCGTTATTGCCGATGGTGTAGCCGGCATAGTTTTGCCCGGCGTTGATATCGCCATACAAGGCGGTCGCGTAAATATTTCCGCCCCCCGCCGTGTTGAGGTAACTGCCGATGCCAGGACTGTTATAATTGGGATTCCCCACCTGCACGCTGCCCGAAGCAAAAAGACCGAGGTCCCCATCCTGCGTTTGAACATAGGAATTGCCATCCAGAAAAATCTGGTCGGTGCCGGATAGGGGTGCGGCTTGCGAGGCCGTGGGAACAAAGCCGGTGCCGGCCACCAGATCCACATTCCAATGATTGCCGGCCACCAGGCTGGAACGATCATCCAGTTTAATCGTGTTGCCGGCCTGCAGGTGCAGCGTGGTCGGCACACCGGGATCATTCAAAGTCCAGGCCGTTTGCAGTTCAATGTTGTCGGCGGCAAACAACGCGATCTGCGCGTAACTTGCCAGATCGCTGACATTAACGTTGGCAGCAAGATTATTTTTTGAATCAAACGACGTGGCCGTCGGCTTCTGCGAAACGGTTAGGTCGTAGGGATTCACCAGATAAAGAAAACTGCTGCCGACACCCGACTGAATGGTGCCGGTGCCAAAAATTTCCACGATACCATTCTGACCGCCGTTCTGTCCGGCGACAGTGATTTGCGAGCCGGCATTATCCGCATAGGAGTTGGCCGAATCGAGCACCACGGTCCCGCCGGGGCTGGGGCTGGATGCCGTCGCGTCGCCACTGGCGGAAATGGTGGAACTGGCGCCCAGGTTCAAACTGTCGCCCGCCACCAGTTCGACCACCCCGTTGACATTCCGGACCGCGTTCGCCTGGATGAGCCCGTTTTGATTCACCACCTGGGCCGCCAAAGTAATTGTGCCGGCATCCGCGGTGATCTGCCCGAAATTGTTCACCGAGCCGGAAGGCATTTTCACATTGGCGCTGAACCCGCGTCCGTCCGCGCGCTCGCTCAACAATACTTCCTGCCCGGCATACAGCCCGATATCGCCGCCGGGCGCGGTGAGTGCGCCGTCATTTTCAATCTGGTCGGCGATGAGATACAGGGATTTCCCAGCACCGACAGTGATCTGGCCCTTATTCACGATGCGCTTGAGGGGCGGCAGGCCGGTGAAATGCCACGCCGTCCCCGCGCCGAAATCCGGCGTGAGCGGGGCCGTGGTGGCGATGAAACTGCCGCCGACACTGATCATGGAGTTCGGGCCGAAATAAAAACCGTTGGCGTTGGCGAGGATGACCGTGCCGTTCGCGTTGAGATTGCCGAAAATTTGCGACGGATTCGCGCCGCCGATTTGATTGATGACCACGGAATTGGCCGAGGGCTGGATAAAGGTCGTCGTCTCGCCCGCCTGAATGTTGAAACTGCTCCAGTTCAAAAATGCCACCGGGCTGGTGGTGACGTTGAGCTGCGAGCCGCTGGGCAGCGCGGTCGCAGAACCGGAGACCACCGTCAGGCCCGCGGGATTGGCCAGCAGTTTAAAACTGCCATCCGTCGCCAGCAAGGCCACCGCGCCGCACAGAAATTTCCGCAGCGCACCCGGTTTGGTAAGAGATTTTTTTTTCATAAACAATCAATCCTTCATCAGGTTCAAAACTGGAGCCCAACGGTGAAATAGGCCCGGGCCGAACCGGCGGTGGTGCCCTGCGAAACGGTTTCCAGCGCCCAGGCCAGGATCAGGCGGGCCTCAAAATTTTCGCCGGCGGTAAGGTAAAACCCCGTGCCGGTGCCCCACTGCCGGATGCAAGGAGCCGGGGTGCGCATATCATAAACCTGGCCGTAATCCATGAACACGGAAGGCCGCAGATGGGCCGGAACATCGCCGTGCGAGGAAGGAAAAGTGCCGACCGTCACCGCCGGCGCCCGGAGATCGAACAAGGTGCGCCAGCCGGTATCGCCATAGTTGGCGCCGTCCTGATAACCGCGCACGCCGGAGGTGCCCCCCAGCCCGAATTGTTCATTGCTGATGAGCGGTTCGCTGGCCCATTGACCGTTGGCGTTCAGAACCGCCGACCAATTGCCGGGCAGATTTTGCTGACGAATCAAACCGGCATTGATGGTGGTGTAGTTGCCGCCCGCCCGGGTGGAACCGGCGATCTGCTCAAATTCCTTACGGTCGGAGGCGAACGGGGCAAAGAACAGATTTTGGTTATAGTTGAGCGAGAAACTGCCCTGCGCATCCGGCCGGGAACCCGACCACCCCAGCGCCAGCGGGACATAGGTAACGGAATTCATTTCGTTCTGGGGCAGCGGAACGGTGTCGGAATATTTGAGCACGGGAGGGCTGTTGGTATCGGAATTGTCGTATATCTGGACCGTCGTCAAATTGGTATAAAAGGTCTCCGATTGATAAGTTTTTACGTCGAAGCCGGCCGCAAATGACGACTGCACGCCCCCGAATTGCGGCAGCGGAATAGAAAATCGAGCCCCGACATTCCCGGTTATGCTGGGGTTGCGCTGGGCGTCCTGTTTGAAAACTTTGAGCGTTGCCGTATTGGTAATCGTATTCGCCGGACCAAAAGTGGTCCCCGTATCCGAGGTGGAACGCGACGCATAAGCGATCAGCTCCGGCCGGCCGGTCAGCGGCGGGAGATTGAACTGATGGGTGACTTCGTTGTAACCAAAGTCCACCGACTGGTTCTGGTATTTCTCGCGCAGTCCATTGTCCAGGCCAAGCGGCAACCGGTAGTAGCCGCTGTAACTGGCGACCATCGGCTGGTCGTAGAATTGGGGGGCGCCGCCCGGCTTCATCTCCTGCGGCGAGAAATTATAGTCGAAGCCGAGCTGATGGTCGCGCTGCCAGAGATTGTCGTATTGCACCGCCGTGTCCAGCCGCAGCAGCGGGGTGCCCGGCGTGGACTTGTCATTAACCTCCAGGTGTCCGTGCAGCGGCAGCCGGTCCTTGACCTGGAGAGTCAGGTCGCTGGTGCCCGGCTCCAGGCCCGGCCCGATGACCGGATAAATCTGGCGATCCTGGTTCTGGTTGGCGCGGTCGAGCTCCGGCTGAATCCATTTGGTGTTCAGCAAAACATTCGTGTCCAGGCTCGGCAGCGCGCGCCGGACATTTTCCGTGCTGAACCACCGGTTGCCCTCCACCTTGATCCGGGCGAGCCGGCCCTCGAGCACTTTCACCCGCACGATCCCGTTGGTCAGCTTCTGCTGCGGCAGCGTGACGCTGGCGGTCACAAACCCGTGGTCGCGGTAAAGCAACTGCACGGATCCCAGACCCTCGCGCACCCGCGCAAATCCAACCTGGCCGGTGTAGTTGGAAAGCACGGCAAATTTTTCCTGCGGCAAGGCGGTATTGCCCTCGACCCGATAGCCGCGCACCTCAAAGGTCGGTTTTTGTTCGGGCACCTTGAAAAGATTGGTGACCGCCGCGGCCAGGGCGACCGCCGCATGGGGGCCGGCATCCGCCTGGAGGATTTGAAGTCGGACCACCTCGTTGGTGAATTTTTGCTCCGGCACGGTGACAACCAGATTTGAAAAGCCCAGCCCGGCGTATTGATCCTGCAATTTGTCCAGGCCTTCGCGCAAGCGCGCGGCATCCACCTGGCCGGTGTAATTGGAAAGCATCCCGAATGCTTGCGGCGACAACGAGGTTTTGCCTTCAATCCGGTAAGTGTGGACAACGAGGGCCGGCAGCAGCTTGACCGGAGCGGTGGCGGGCAGCGGCTCGGCAAAAAGATTTTCAATGACTGCCTGCGAATTCGTTTCCGCCGCCCGGCCGGGGGAACTTTTCACAAGTAAGATCATAAGCATGATCAAGATGAGTCGCTTGATGGTTGTCAGGCTAAATTTATGTTTAAGGGCGACAATTTTGTCGCCACCGGGTGTTTTTTGAATCAATAAACCGGCGCGGAAAAAATCCGCGCCGGTCTTTGCGTTTTTAGCTTAAAAATTAAGCCGATTGTTTTCTCAATATATTACAGACTGGATCAAGCCGCCATCCAGGGTGGAGCTGCGGGAAACGTTGGCGTTCACGTCGGCATAGGACACGAATTTGTTGACGAAAAACGAACTGGTGTGGTCGTAAGTCGGGTCCGCCACCGCATTTTCCAGGGCGGTGATGAGATTCAGCTGGGGAGTCGAGGGCGCCCGGACATCCGGAGACGGGAAGTAGATATACCGTTCATAACCCCAGATCGGATAGGTGCCATTGGTAACGCTGGCCGTGCTGAAGAACACGCCCTCATAGCTCAGCTGCGGTAGCGTGCTGACATCCTGCGCTGCCACCGTGCCGATGGAACCGGGAATCAGTTTCACGTTGTTCGCCACTTCGGTGCCGCTGCCGGCCCCCGCCCACTGAACCGGCAAGCCGGACGAGTTGGTGTGATAATTGGCCGCCGCGCCGGTGAAAAAGACGTTGGCGTCAACCACCTGCCGGACGGCGGCGGCAGTATTACGACCCACATAATAAACCGGGTTGGCGGTGGCGCCGCCGAAGTAGGTGGCGGGCAGCGTACCCCCGGATGACTCGAGATAATTGGCCAGACGCTGCGTCAGGTTGGTCACCCCGACCAGGTCCGCGCCGGGATTCTTAACAAAGACGATCGGCGCGACCAGCGTAAAGTCCTGTTGAAGTCCCAAGCCGGTGGAATTGATACCCACAGTTTCCGGGGCCACAATACTGATCGCACTGACCGGGATGGCTGTGGCGTTGGTATCGGTAAGCTGCACATGGTTCTGGTTGGCAATGTCCAGAATGGCCGCCGCGCCCCCGGTGAAGTTGAAGTCCCAGACGACATTGGTGGTGCCCCCGTTCCAAGCCCCGGCGGCCCGGAAAATGAGGCTATTGGTGGGATTGAAGGTGATCGAGCCGCCGGGCAGAAGACCGCTCGTACTGTTGGTCAAACGGTCTTGAACGACCTTGATGCTGGCGTTACCGCCCACGGTGACAATGTTAACGGTGACCGCCTGGAGTGCGGGCGCCAGCAGGATGCCGGCGATGCCGGTCAGGATGGTTTTTTTGATATAGTTTTTCATATTTTTTAAAGGTTATTTATTCGTTTTTTCTGGTGATATTTTTTTGGTTAATTGGTGGTGTTAATTTTGTTATTATATTTGGTTCCGACGGTATTGATGACGCAGCGCGACCAGCAGCAAGCCGGCCCCCAACAAGCCAACCACGCCGGGTTCCGGCGCGGGCGCAATGGAGGTGAAATTCAACGTGCCATCACTGTTGAACGTGAACGCGCCATCGAAGATTGCCTTATGCGAAGTTCCCAGCGGATCCAGCTCAAAAAGATCCGCAGTGATGCTCCCACCGGAGGCATAGGTGGCCGAGGTCGTGCTCGTGGGAAAACCGCCCGGAGCACCATTAAAGCTGCCAGCCAAATGGGTGTAGCCATTGAAGTTGCCATTCGGAATGATGGCCACCGTCGGCCCGGCGGTATTAGCGATAGCCCAAGGCAGAAGGCCGAGGGTGTTGTAACCACCAAAGCCGTCCAAACCGAGAATCCCGAGTTCGGTGGACTTGAGCAAGTTTTGACCCGACGGGGTCAGGTCGTTCGGAGCCGCGTTCGGACCGACGCCCGATTGCTGGGTTGAAAGATAGGACGTATTTGCCGAGACGGATCCGGCAGCATTGTTTTGCAAACCGAAGATTGAGAATGACAAACTGTTGAGGCTGGCACCGGCGGTTGTGAGATACGAACTGTAGCTGCCCACTTGAACCGATGAGCCGCCCGACAGCAAGTTCAAGCTGGCGAGACTGCCCAGGTCCACTTCCACGTCGGACTTGCCCGTCTGGCTAAAACTCAAGATCAGGTCGCCGTCATTGTATGCAATCTGGGAATGCGCCGACAGCCCGGATAAGGCCAGTCCCGCCACTCCCAGAACAGGTATGAATTTTGTTTTCATTATTTCCTTTTTTGGTTGTTGTTTATGTTTGGCGAATCCTCCAGGGGACCGGTCAGATTCAAATTGTTTTGATTAGAACGAGGATTTGACGGAATAGAACCGAACCGCGTCAGTTGCCGAGGTGTCGGTCAAAGTGCCCGTCGCGCCCGTTCCCGCCACCGAACCGGGAATGACAGTCCAACTGCTCCGGCTGAGGTTCAAATTGGTGCTATAAATCAGGCTATAATTAACATTGGCCACGGTGTTGAATTTCACGGTGACCGTACCCGCCGCGGCGGAGACGGACGTGATGGTGGTGCTGGGCGGTGACGGCAGGCTGAAATTCAGCGTGCCATCGGGGTTGAAGGTAAAGAAACCCACATAAACGGCTTTATGGGAAGTACCGACGGGATCAAACTCAAAGAAATCGGAAATCGTGCTTTTGCCGCCCGTTGAAAACGTAGCCGAGGTTGTGTTAGCGGGGAACCCGCTGGGCGCGCCATTAAAAGAGCCGGCCAACGAAGTATAGGAACTTACGTTGGCCTGCGAGATGACCGCCACATTGGTGTTATTATTAATCGGATCAGTTGGATTGGACGCACTCCAAGGCAGGAGGCCATTGATCTGGTAACCGCCAAAGCCATCCAAACCGAGAATCCCGAGTTCGGTGGACTTGAGCAAATTTTGACCCGACGGGGTCAGGTCGTTCGGAGGCGTCCGAGGATTGGCCCCGGCACGTTGAGCCGAAAGGTAGGAGGTGTTCGCCGCAACGGAATTGGAGGCATTGTTTTGAATCCCGAATACCGAGAATGACAAACTGTTCACGCTGCCAAAAATTCCAACGACCTGCGAGGCTGGATCGTAAGCGCTGATTTGCACCGTCCCGCCCGCCAGTCTTGCCGCATTGGTCAGGCTGGCAAGATTGCCCAAGTCAACCTCCACGTCATTGGCCGCACCCACCTTGCTGAAGGCCAGAATAAGGTCGCCGTCAGCGTAGGTATTATTGATGGTCTGGGCCCGGGCTGACCAGCCAGCCAGAAACAGCGCAACGGCGCCAAGGTTTAACAGTTTTTTCAGGTTCATAATTCGGTTGTTTTTCAGTCGCACCCGTGCCGGCGACTTCCAGTCGCAGGCATGGATTTTATCTTCACTGAAGAACTTCCGGTGAACCGGTCAGCCCTCGCGTTATTTACGGTTTAAACTTGAGCCTCCCCTTGGCGGGGTGGGCATATCGCCAGCTATATTTAGCTTTTCATAAAACGATTCGATATGTCGTTATATTTCCCAATTATTGATCATTTCAAGCAATTCCATTTAAAAAACTAAAACAGCTTCATACAATCATAAGACACATATACGACCTATCATGTCGTTATTATCGACGAGTTATGGCTTTTGTCAACCACTTTTTATTTTTTTTTGGAGGTGGGTGGAAAGCCAAAAAAAAGCGGGCGGGTACAGATTCAAGCTTAAGAAAGCCAACGATTTATTTTAATTGATACCCAAACAAATCTCAAAGAAGCATCCAGGCAAAACCCAGATCAAACGGATCACTGCATATGCTGTTTAGCAAATAACACCATCGCTTCGTCCGCCAAACGGTCCGCTGCGGAAAAATTCGCTCTTGGATCCGAATTATAATTACGGTCAGAACCAGTGCCATTGGCACCGGCCGGATCTTGAACCGAAAAATTGTTGTTATCCACACCGCCCACCGAAGAAAGGTTCGATCCCTGACTAGCAGGATTGTTTTTAATTGAACTGCCGTCATAACCAGCGCCGAACCCCGGCGAGTTGGGAATGTTGCCGTCATGGCCAAACCCCTGGTTTCCCGGTGCCGGAGGCGCAGTGCGGCCCAATCGGCTTCGAGGGTGCAAGCCGCCGGAATTTGGAAAGGCTGGTTGCCCAACAAGATCCGGTGACGAGGGAGAACCGCTTACCGCAGCGGCGGCGACGAGCCGGATTTCCTGCGGGTTGCCATGGTTGACAAAGGTGATGATGGCGTTTTTCTCATCAATCCTGGTCACGGAAATATCATCCTCACGCTGGCCTTCGCCCAGGATATAAGCTTTCTCGCTGGCCGACTGGCCGGGGGCGCAATGGGCGGCTTTGAATAGGACCTGAGCACTGCCGAAGATCGAAGTGATTCCATTCGGCGTGATGATGGGCAGCGGATCGGCGGGTGCGGGCAAGGCAACCGGCAGGGAGGGATTGAGATTAAAAACATTCCGGGCCACGATCGGCTGATAAGGATTGTCCAAAGCCAACGCATTGCCGGCAAAAGATTCCAGCGCCCGCGTCAGTGCGATGACCAGGCAAAGCGTTGTTTTGGCAAAACAATCCATCGGAAAATATGACGGCCCGTTCCGGCCTCCCAGAGCGGGCCAAGCCATCACGCAACGATCAGCGAACTGATGTCGTCGGAATCGGTGTTGATCTCGGAGAACTGCCACGTCGACAGGTAGCGCTCCGAGGAGGACGGCACCACGGCCACGATGGTCTTGCCCTGGTTTTCAGGACGCTTGGCCACCTGCAACGCCGCCCATACGATGGCACCGCTGGAAACCCCGATGGGAATACCGTCCAACTGGTTCACTTCCTTCGAAACCGGGCCGGAATCGTCCTCGCTCACCTGGATGGTTTCGTCGAGAATTTTCACATTCAGGTTGGCAGGAATAAATCCCGCACCAATGCCCTGCAATTTGTGCGGCCCGGGCGCGCCGCCCGAAATCACCGGGGACTTCGCCGGCTCGACGGCAATGGCCTTGAAACCAGGCTTCAGTTTTTTGATAACTTCCGCCACGCCCGTGATCGTCCCGCCGGTGCCGACCCCCGCGACGACAAAGTCCACCCTGCCATCCGTGTCGCGCCAGATTTCCTCGGCCGTCGTGCGCCGGTGAATCGCCGGGTTGGACGGATTGGAAAATTGTTGCAGCACCACGCTGTTCGGAATCTGCTTATTCAACTCTTCCGCCCTGGCAATGGCGCCCTTCATGCCCTTCGCGCCCTCGGTCAAAACGAGTTTGGCGCCGAGAATCTTGAGCAGTTTGCGCCGCTCGGTGCTCATTGTCTCGGGCATGGTCAAAATCAGTTTCAAGCCTTTCGCCGCCGCGACAAACGCCAGCGCGATGCCCGTGTTACCGCTCGTCGGCTCGATGAGGACGGTGTCCGGAGTGATCGCGCCGGACTTCAGCGCGTCTTCAATCATCGCCACGCCGATGCGGTCCTTGACGCTCGACAGCGGGTTGAAGAATTCCAGTTTGAGCAGCACCTCGGCGACCGCGCCATGTTTCTTCGCCGTACGGTTCAGCCGCACCAGCGGGGTGTTGCCGATGGTTTCCGTGATGTCATTGTAGATGCGGGCCATAATTTTATTTATTCAGTTGATAGATTTGGTCGAAGATGCCGCCGTCCGAAAAATGCACCTGCTGCGCCTTTTGCCAGCCACCCGCGACTTCGCTCACCGTGAACAGATCCACCGGTTTGTAGCGGGTGGCGTACCGGGCAAGGATGGCCTGATTTCTCGGACGAAAATAGTGCTGGGCCGCCAGTTCCTGCCCGGCGTCACTGAAAAGATATTCCAGATAAGCGCGGGCAACGGCTTCGGTGTGATGCCGCTGCACGTTGCGATCCACCCAGGCGACCGGATTCTCCGCGAGGATGCTGACCGGCGGGAGAATCACCAAAAATTCCTCGTCGGGGAATTGTTTTTGAACCAAAGCCGCCTCATTTTCAAACGTCACCAGCACGTCGCCGATGCCGCGCTCGGCAAACGTGGTGGTTGCGCCGCGTCCGCCGGTGTCGAGCACAGGGACATTGGCGAAAAGGTTCCCCACAAATTCGCGTGCCGATTTCTCGTCGCCGGCGGATTTCTTCAGCGCATAGCCCCACGCCGCCAAATAACTGTAACGTCCATTGCCGGAAGTTTTGGGATTCGGGATGACGACCGAAACATTGGATTGAACCAGGTCATCCCAATTCCGGATGTTCTTCGGATTGCCTTTGCGCACGACAAATAAGATCGTCGAGGTGTAAGGCACGCTTTTATTCGGCAGCCGCGAAGACCAGTTCGCCGGCAGCAGTCCGCCGCCGGTATGCAATACGTCAATGTCCAGCGGCTGGTTCATCGTCACCACGTCCGCTTCCAGTCCGTTGACGACCGACTGGGCCTGCTTGCTGGAGCCGCCATGGGACTGGCTGACCGTCACGGTGTCGCCGGTCTTGGTTTTCCAGTAATCCGCAAAAGACTTGTTATAGGCCGAATAAAATTCGCGGGTGACATCGTAGGAGACATTGAGCAGCTTTGATTCAGCCGCCGAGCCAACCGCTGCGGCCGCCCACAGCAATCCGGCCGTGAGGGAAGCGCAAACCACCTTTTGAATCCGGTTCGGCATGAATATAATTTTAGCCGGATCGTTCGGGACGTTGCGCCTCCGGCGTTTTATCGAGACGCAACCGCTCGGTCTTTTCGATCTGAATGACCCGCCCGTCATGCACGACGATTTCAACCACGCCATAGCGCAACGAGCCGACCTGCTGTTTGACCAGCTCAAGCCATTTCAGCTCGTCATTTCCACCGGCCGGCAAATTTTTCCGCGGATCACTCATGTAAACGATTCCGTTGGTCGTTATTAAGCTTAAATAAAAACAGGTGATCAGAAGCCGTCTCTTAAATTTGACCAATAATTTCGGAGTTTAAGAAAACAACGTCTGCACTTTATTTACACAAACACGATCTAACATGTCGTTATTATGAACACACTGCGGTTTTTGTCAATTATTTTTTAAAAATTAAATTTTGGGAAAATACTGCCATCAGCCTGGCGGGGAGTTGTCCGGCGACTGGGGGCCGGTTCCGGCAGCGCGCCCAATCCGGCGCTAAAAAAAATTCCGCGCAGATGAATCCAGCCCACAACCCAGCGCCACCGCCATGTTCCAGGGCTGAGTTCTTTTTTTCCGGGCAGGACTTGCGAGAGCCGCTTTAGCGGGCTAGCGATAATGCACGAGCACCTGCAGACGCATGGCGCGATAGCCGGCGGCATTGCCCGCAAAAGTCCAGTCCGGATTATTGGTCGGCTGATTGCCGATGCCGATGTCGGCGTGGGCGCCCTCCCGCCAGTGATTGATTGCAAACAGGGTCTGTCGCTGGTCATGATTATGGACCTGCATTGAGCCATATCCATCGTCGGGGTCGGCGGGCTGGTCGCCGAAATCAAAGACATCCGGGGAGGCATTGGGCACGTTCGCGCTGTTCGGCGGCGCGTAATTGTTCGGCCAAAACTCGATGTTGCCGCCGTTCATATGGGTGCCGGTGACAATCCCCTTCACGTTGGAATAAACATCCAGGTTGGTGACGTTCTGTTGGAAACGGGCACCGGTACCCAACGCCGGCACGCCAATCCTGCCGGGATCATCGGTAAAGGCATCCAGGGAGACGTAAAGATCCTGCGTGGTCCAGTCGGCGTTTTGCAGTTCCACAAAATACGCAATCCGGTCAAACGGCCGGTGGAGGTTTTGGTGGTGGTCGACATCGTATTTGATGGATACGCCGAGTTTCGTCAGATCCAAATCATAGACGACCTCATAATCCTTGGCCTCGGGGACGTGCATACCCAGCCAGTCGCGCCGGGGCAGGTCACCCGCGCGGAAGGCCTCGGCCGAAAGCCCAGCCGCGTTCATCAAGTTGGGTTCCGCCAAGCCGCTCCAGGCAAAGCGCATGGCCGCGGGATGCTTCACGCCGGCGGCCGAGAGGACGACACCATCCCCGTCAATCCGGGCGTCGGCCTTGACGAAGCCGCCTTCGTTCGCGTCAATGATTTCAAACCAATTGAGCGGTTTGCCATCCCGGCTGGCCAGCCCACCATCCGCGTGATCGAATTGGACACGCATGGTTTCGCCCTCGATCCTCAGGGACTTGAAGGTCGGGCCGCTGACGACCAGACCCTTTTGCCCGTAAGTGTTGGCCAAGGCGAGCAAGGCCAGCCGGTGCCCGACGTCCTGCTTATTCGTGGGATGAATGTCCTTGAGGTTGCCGATGTCATTCACCACCGCCATGCCGGCATTGGGGATGGCCGCGGCCGCGGCGGTCTGGGCCGCCCAGAGTTCCGCCTCTGTTTCCGGATTGCCGCCGTAGTTGTAGGGCGCGATTTGCACGAAGTAGAAGGGAAAATCGCCCTCGTTCCATAGGGTGCGCCAACCCGTCACCAGCGCTTTCATGCGGTCGGCATAGCGCATGCCATCACCCAGATTGGCTTCGCCCTGATACCAGATGGCGCCCCGCAACGCGAAAGGTTCGAGCGGATGGATCATGCCGTTGTAAAGCGCCGTGGCCTGCTGAAGGTCGTGCGGTGCCAGCAGGGCGTCGGGATAAGCCGGAACCGGCGGAACGATTGCCCGGGCGCCCATGGCTTGGCGCGCCGCGCCCAACCATTGTGCATACTGATCGAGCGTCGCCTGCAGTTGCCGCTGATGAAGCGGCGTCCGGGGATCGCCCGCCTGCACCTGCTCATATTCCTGCTTCAAAGCGGGCACGGCGGCGAAGCCCTCGGGCGGCGTCCACGACTCGATGCGGGTGCCGCCCCAATCGGATTCGATCAAACCAATGGTCACGCCCAGCTCCGCGTTGAGTTCGCGTCCGAAAAAATAGCCGACCGCGGAAAAGCCCTGCCAGCCGTCCTCGGCCACGGTCGCGGGGGTGCAAACCTTCCAGGTGCCAGCCAGGTCGCTTTGCGGGAGGGGCGTCCAGCGATTGGCCACCATCAGCAGACGTATTCCGGGATGGTTGGCGGCGGCGATTTCCGACTGGGCATGGTTGCCGTGGCCGATGCCCATTTCCATGTTCGACTGGCCCGAGCAGAGCCAGACCTCGCCAATCATCACATCGTCATATTCGATCGCGCTCGAACCGCTCACGTTGAGCGTATAAGGGCCGCCGGCGGCCAGCGCGGGCAGGACCACTTTCCATTCACCGCGATCATTGGCCAGGGCGTTCTGGCTGACGGGGCCCAGTCGCACTGAGACGGTTTCGCCGGGCATCGCCCAGCCCCAGACCACCAGCGGTTTTTCCCTTTGGAAAACCATGTGGCTGCCGAACACGTGCGGCAGGCGGACCTCGGCCAGCGCGTTTTTGGGGGAGCCAATGCCAGCGAGCATCAGCATTAAAACCGGCCAGCTTGAGGCGGCGACACGATGAGCAATACGGGCGAGTAGTAGTTTCATAATCAGGTTGTGCGCCGCCATTTTATCGCCGAACCGAGGCGCAACGCCATACTTGAGTTCAAGGTTTTTTACACGGACAGAAGCCGGGCGGCGATTCGATGTCACCGCGCAGGAAGGAAATAAAAGCGGTCGGGAAAATGGTCAGCGCCAACGGTACCACGCCCAGACTTCGGCTCCAAACGGTACCAGCGCGAGCGCATACTTGAACTGGAAGGCCCACTTGGACGTCTTGTGACGGAACAGCATCATACCCAGCAACCCGCCGGGCCAGCCACCGATCGCGCCGAGGAGCAAGAGCGTGAGCTCAGAGACGCGGCGGGC
>CAIJNQ010000166.1 GCA_903822015.1 uncultured Verrucomicrobia subdivision 3 bacterium
GACAGGCGTTTGGGCAGGACGACGACGTTAAATTCAGGACGTTGCTGGAGCAACGCGATGCCTTTGGGCGAGATGGGGTCGCAGATGATGATTTTCATAAAATAAAACAACGAGCGATTAGCTTAGGTCAACAGACGATTCGGGTCAAACAGCGAAATCACTATTTCGCGCGATCACCATTGCCGCCAAAGCGGGTAAAAACCGAAACCTGAATTTGAAACCTGAAACCTGAAATAAAATGGCAGGGGCACACATTTTTGTCCCGGAATTGCCGAGAACGGCCCCACAACACCCAGCAACCTTTGCTTTAACGTGATCAAGTCAAGGTTGACGCAGATCTTTCAGTCAGGGCCTCGCACCCCGACGATTATGGGAATTACGCACGCAAAAACGCAGAGGCGCAAAGGGCGAGGGGCCGATGGCCGGTGGCGAGTGGCGAGGAGGCATAGATATGCGAATTACGAGTTGCGCGTGGTGGGTTGGCGGGTGGCGAAAGCAGGAGCAATATTCAGTAAATGCGGGTTCATCCATTCACCATTTTTGAATTAAAAATAAATGTCTATTTTTGGGACACTTTTTGTAAGTGCTTGATAGAGCATCCAAAATACTACCGTTTCGCGACCAAAAAGGGGCCGAAAAATTTTGGTCCATTTTTTCGGCGTGACCTAAATTAATGCGCCGGTCTGCGCCTTCAGAACATCAATGTGCGACCGGACGAGTCGGCGATTTCCGGACCGGGAAGACCGGAGAACCGGCAGACTGGAACGTCTGCCCCACACCCGAACAATCTGGTCATTTCCTGCCGGTGACGAGACCTCTATTTGCGGTTAAGTTTCAGGACCCGTTTTAGCAACATGGGACACCGCATCGCGCGGGTGGCGTATCAGACACCCATCACCCCCGGTGAAGGACCAAAGAAAACTTTGGAAGCACTCACATCCCCGGATCCAGAAGCCCCGCCCCGGAACCCCGCGAGCCTGCCCGCGGCTGGAGATGTTTCGGCCGGCCAGTCCCGTACTGCCCCGCAGCAGAACTGACGCAGTTTAACTTATTTAAGGCAATTGTAATTGTCAACGGAGGTTATGGATGATTTAAAAATATCAGGCGGACTAAGGCGATGATTTATGAATTTTGATAGGCAATGGAATTTCACAGCGTAGCGGCCAAAACCGGGCCGAAGGCCGCCACGGCTGTGCTTGGCCACAGGCCACCAAACATGAAATCTGAAAACCAATCTTAAAAGCAGATCGACGGGGTGGCGCAATTTTTTTCGGCGTTTGGGTGCTTTTTAAGAGTGAGTGTGCAAAGTAAAGAACTGCCCCCTTTTCAGACTAAAGTGAAAGTCCTTGAAAATCGCCGCCGATTGCAGTGAACTTAGGGTAGCCATCATTCAAGCTTCGCTCATGAAAACCATTCCCCGCCAATTTCCATGGGTGGCCATGATAATTCGCGTGGGGCTGGTCGTCGCGACCCTGATCCTGACTCAGCCGGCCCCCGCGGCTCCGCCCACGTGCGCCGGTGCGAATCTCCGCCTCACGCCGGATGACCAGTATTTCATCGGCAGCGCCCAATACCAGAGCGTGAGTGGGGAGGCGGAGTCCGGGAGCTATTACCAATGGCTCACGAACGGCGCGCAGCACGCCAGCGGTCTCGTGGCCGAAAATCTTCTGTTGCATTTCGACGGCACGGCCAACGGCGTCAACGGTCAAACGCCGGTACTCGCACAGAACCTCGCCTTTGGGACCGGCAAATGGGGTTCTGGCCTCGCCTTGCCCACGAATGGCCGGTTGGAATTCTCGACGACGAATAACCTGTCCCTCAGTCAAGGCACCATCGAGATGTGGGTCGCCTTGGCCGCCGATATCACCAATTCAGTTTACACTAACCGCGATCACATCCTGTTCCAATATCGCGCTACCAACGGCGATTACATGCAGATCGACCAAAGCCCGAGCCAGGTTCTTTACGCCGGTGGCACCGTGAGCAACCAGTGGGAAAGTGCTTACGGCTCGCTCGGTTCCGTTGCCGGCTGGCGCACCGGCGAATGGCATCACCTCGCATTCACGTGGTCCGCCCCGCAAAGTGTGATGAGCTTTTATGTGGATGGCGCGCTGGCCGCCGCGAACAATGAAGGGCACTACTGGTCCCCTAGTCTTGGCGGCGCCGTCTTTTCGATCGGCACCGACGTCTGGGGCAACAATATCGCCGCTTATCACATCGATGAATTGCGCATCTCAAGTCGCATGGCCGATGCCGCCGAAATCGCCGCCCGCACCCGCCGCCTCGATGCCCCGCAACCCAACGAAGTTTGGCTTGCCGCCACCAACGTTCCCATCGGCACGTCGCTGTTTTACGCCTATACGCCCGTAAGCCTCACCCAAACCGGTGCCTCCTGCACCACCGCCGCGCTTCCTTGGTCCGGCATACCCATCACCAACGCGCAACCACCCAGCACCCTCCTGTCCGTTGGCGCTACAAGCGTAAATCTTGCGGTCCAAACCACCATGGCCACCACCTGCGCCTGGGCGGTCAGCCAGCCGTTGCCCATGGCCCAGATGACCCCATTCACTTCCGACACCGGCACGCAGCACCAGACCATTATCAGCGGCCTCAATTCCAATCCCAATGTGGTCAACGACGTTTATGTCCGCTGCGCCGCGCAAACGAATTACCTGCTGCACCTGCAATATCGCGCCATTTCCGAGGCCAATCCATCCTATCCACGCAAGAGCAATCTATGGGGCTGGAACGAGTGGCTGCCCAAGGGACTGCCTTATATGTCCCGCGTGGACCTTTGGCTCGGTGCCACGCCCAACTCCAACCAAGTCGTCACCCTTCGCCAACTCAATCCGCAAGTGCGCTTCCTCACGTCCATCAACGCCGTCGAAAACGGCGGTTTGCCCGACGATTATTATCTCCATGATGTGAACGGAAAAAAAATCGAGGTATGGCCCGGTGCATTTCGGCTCAACCTCACCAAATCCTACGTCGCCCAATACCAAGCCAAGTATGCCTACCAAACCGTCCTCGACACCGGCTTGATGACCGACGGCGTCTTTTTTGACAACGTCTTCACCACTCAATCGTGGCTAACCCAGGACATTTACGGCAACCCGGTCCAAATCTCTGCCAACAATGATGGAGTGGCCACGCCCGCCGCGACGCTCGACGCCGAGTGGAAAGCCGGCGTTTTCCTCGAAATCCAAATGTTCCGCCAGCTAATGCCCAGCGCGCTCACCTGCGGCCATGCCATGGATATTTACGAGCCCGGCATCCCGGCGCTTTTCAACGGCATCAGCATCGGTTTCGACACGGACAACGTGCTGGAAGGGCGCATGGGCTTTACCACGTTATACAGACTGTATCACGATTGGAACACTTTGGCCGTGCAGCCGCCCATCACCATGGTCGAGTCCTCGCCCATGTCGCAGATTTCCTACGGCTACGGCTATTCGCCGCTCTCAGTCATGCCAGCATCCACGCTGGAATTCGCGCGCACCTATTATCCCTACGTCCGCTTCGGCCTCGCACTCACGCTCATGAACGACGGTTTCTTCGCACATGAATTTGGCGACACGTACCACGGCAACAACTGGTGGTATGACGAACTCAATTACAACCTCGGCTACCCGCTCGGCCCCGCGCAGGCAATCGCTCTGTCCGGCCCAACCTCCACCAATCTCATTGTCAACGGTGGTTTTGAACAATCACTCTCCGCCACGTGGAGTTCCTGGGCGAACACCGGCTGTGCCGTTTCCATTTCGCAGCAAACCAGCAATGCCGCCATCAGCACTGCCTGCGCGCGAATTGACGTTCCCCAAACGGATGGCATTGACTGGGACATTGAGATGGCCCAATACAACCGCACCCTCGTTCAGAATGCCAACTACGTTTTGACCTTCTGGGCCCGGGCCAGCACCAATCGCCAAATCAGTGTCTCTTCGCAAAAAGGCAGTCCGAATTGGGACAACTATGGTCTCTACCAGCCCATCGCCATCACTACCAACTGGCAGCAGTATTCGGTTAACTTCACCGCCACGGAGTCGACAAGCGACGCACGCCTGCAATTCTTCGTCGGCGCCACCACCGGCACGGTCTGGCTGGATGAGGTCGTGCTGATGCAGGCAGCGCCGACCGTTTATCGGCGCGATTTCAACAACGGCACGGTCCTGCTCAATTCCTCCCGGCAGGCGCAGGCATTCAACCTCGGCTCAGGCTTTCATCGGCTTACGGGCACGCAGGCGCCCATGCATGAATGGATCATGGACGATGCCGACCCGGCATTTTCCACCATCGGCTCGTGGACGAATGTGGATTACGACAGTGGTTACGAAACGGTTTACGGGCCTTACTATCACAGTTGGGCGGGAACGTCGCACTTGGAATTGATGAGCGGCGGCGAAGCGGATTGGCAGCTGGCGATTCCCGCGGACGACACCTACACGATTTACGCCTGGTGGCCGGCGGCGCCGGCGGCGACGAACTGGACGACGCAGGCCAGCTACCAAATCATCTCCGGCACCACGGTCCTCGCTGCAACCAATTACGACCAGACCAGCATGGGCGACCAGTGGCACCTCCTTGGCACGGTCCAACTTTTCGCCACCAACGCCAATACCGTCCGACTCACCTCCGTCTCGGGCATTTGCCTTGCGGACGCGCTGCACATTTACTCCGCTTCGCGTTTCAACAACGGGCAACCCGCTGCGACCATTCAATTGCAGCCCATGGACGGCATCCTCCTTCAGCGCGATGTCTCCATCTACGTGCCGCCCCGATTCGGGGTTGTGTCGCCGCTTGCGGATCAGCTTTCCCTGCTGGTTACCAATCTCACTCCGGGCGTATCGTACACTTTGCAAAAATCCACTACGCTGGCGGCCAACAGTTGGCAATCCGTCCAAGTCTTCCAAACGATGGCCTTTGCCACCAATCTGAGCGACGCACTCCCTCCGGCCCAAACCCCCGTCTTCTATCGCCTCCGCGGGAATTGAAATACAATTCGTAGCCCCGATAAATTGTTTGCTGCGGCGTTAATGGTGTGTTCGTTGTTAATTGTCTAGCCCATGGATTTCCAGTGGTTAAGTCAAGTGACGCCAAAAACGCACCGCAAATGTGTGTTGCTCGAGCCGACCGAGAAAACCAATCTTAAAAGCAGATCGACCGGGTGGCGCAATTTTTGTCGGCGTTTGGGTGCTTTTTAAGAGTGAGTGTGCACAGTAAAGAACTGACCCCTTTTCCGTTCTTCAAATTCTCCGGCGCGCCGGAATCAGTCTATATTTTCACCAAGGTCGGCCTGGAGCCGTGGGGTCGCTATGGCTCAGGTGTGGTGGAATTGATCGCCGCCATCTTGCTGCTGTCTTACGGTTATTGCTGGCTGGGTGCGCTGCTGGCGCTCAGCGTTATGGGCGGTGCGATCATGTCGCATCTTACCGTGCTGGGCATCGTGGTGCAGGATGATGGCGGCTTGCTCTTCGCGCTTGCCATAACCGTGTCGGTTTGCAGCCTCAGCACGCTGGCACTGCATCGCCGCCAGATACCATACCTCGCTAAATATTTCACCCCGCAAAACCCATGAACCCTGACCGCGAACTGATTCAGTCCGTCATTGAGACCCTGCGCCAGGGCGAAACCCTGCTGACGGCGATCTCCGATGAGCATTATACCCGCAAAATCACGGTCGCGTTCAACGCCTCCCTCGGCGGCCATTACCGGCACTGCCTGGATCATTTCCGGGCACTGCTCGAGGCGGCCGCGGGCGGTGATTTGAACTACGACCATCGCGAGCGCGGCACCCTGGTTGAAACCGACCGGTTCGCCGCGCTGAATGCAACCCGTGAATTGGGTGAAGACTATGCCATACTGGATGCGGCTTTCCTCGCCCGCACCCTGAAGGTGACCTGCAAAACCAGTTATTCGTCCGGCGGTTCGCAGGCGTCGCGCTCCACCGTCGGCCGGGAGATCATGTATGCCGTCGCGCACGCCGTGCACCACTACGCGCTCATTGGCGTGATGGGTGGGATCATGGGCTTGAACCTGCCGGCCGGTTTTGGCGTCGCACCGTCCACGCTCAAACATCAGGCCGAAACCGCCAAAGCGACGGCGTCCTATTCATGACCGAAGTTTTGCCATTGGCGCCCCATGCCATTGCCGAATGGATGCCGTTCTGGAAAGCGGCCGGATTTTTCTTTGCGACGTTTGTGCTGGAAGACGTGGCGGCCGTCGGTGCCGGGCTGCTGCTGGCGGCCGGCTCAATTTCCTGGCCGGCGGCGTTTACCGCCTGTTTCCTGGGCATCTGGTTCGGCGATGCCGGACTTTACGCGCTGGCGCGTTTCGCCGGACGCGGCTGGTTCGAGCGTTCCTCGTTGAGAAAGTTCTCCGCGAGGGTGGCGCGCAGCGAGCAGTGGTTCGCGGCCCGCGGCACACCGATCCTGATTTTCAGCCGGCTAGTGCCCGGCCTGCGCCTGCCGACGTATCTGGCCGCCGGTTTTTTGCGCATACCCGCCCCGCGCTTCCTGCTCATCACGGGCCTGGCGGCGTTGGTGTGGACCTTTGTCATTCTACTCCTCGCCCAAACCTTCGGCGGCCAAGTCCTCAAATGGCTGGGGGCTTACAAAGCCGGCGGCCGGCTGCTGCTCGGCACAGGCCTGGCATTGTTCTTCAGCCTGCAACTGCTCCGCCGAGCGTTCGCAGATTTTGACGCCCGCCAATTTTCCGCGCGCCTGGGCCGGTGGACGCATTGGGAATTCTGGCCGATGTGGCTTTTTTATCCGCCGGTCGCGCTTTATTACCTGTGGCTCGCCGTCAAATATCGCGGCGCGATGCTGCCGACGGCGGCCAATCCCGGAATTTTTTCCGGCGGCATCGTGGGTGAATCCAAAATGGCCACGCTGACTGACCTGATGCACACAAGTCCGGAGTTCACGGCCGAAGCCGAACTACTCGCGGGCGACTCCGCCAAAGGCCGGCTCATTTCCTTGCGCGAGATCTGCGAGCGCAGAAATATTTCCCATCCGTTCATCCTGAAGCCGGACCTCGGGCAACGAGGCGCAGGCATCAAGCTGATCCGCAGCGAAGCGCAAGCCGAGGCATACCTGCAGACAACCCGCGCGCCATTGCTGGTGCAACGCTTTGCGGCAGGCCCGCAGGAGGCGGGAATTTTTTATTATCGTTTTCCCGGCGAGGCGCGCGGACGCATCTTCGCCATCACGGAAAAGATTTTTCCAGCAATCACCGGCGACGGAAAATCCACCATCGCCGAGCTGATCTGGCGCGATGACCGCGCCCGCTTCATGGCTAATAAATATTTGCAGCGACTTGGCTCGCGTCAAAATGAAGTGCCGGCGGCAGGCGAAACGCAACCACTTGTCCAGGCGGGCAACCACGCGCAGGGCTGCATCTTTCGCGACGGCATGCGCTGGAATACCCCCGCGCTGGAAGAACGCATCGATGAGATCTCCAAAAATGTCTCCGGCTTCTTCATCGGGCGCTACGACCTCCGCTTCGCCAGCGAGGAAGATTTGCGCGCCGGCAAAAACTTCCAGATCATCGAATTGAATGGCGCGGCGGCGGAAGCCACCAGCATCTACGACGCGCGAAATTCTTTATGGTCCGCGTATCGCACGCTGTTCCGGCAATGGGAACTGGTCTTCGCCATCGGCGCGGAAAACCGCCGGCGCGGCGCCGTTCCGATGACCTTTTTGCGTTGCTGTCGGGAGTGGCGCAATTATTCTGCGCTGGCGGTCACTTATCCGGCGGCGGATTGAATCATGTGCACCGTCACCTTTATCGCGCGCAAAAATGGTTACGCACTCGGCATGAACCGCGACGAACAACGGTCGCGCGTGGCCGGCCGGCCGCCGTCCAAAAAAATGATCGGCGGATGCGCGGTGCTGGCTCCCTGCGAACCCGGCGGCGGGACCTGGATGGCACTCAACGACACCGGAGTCACGTTCGCGCTGATCAACTGGTATGCCATCACCGCGCGAGTGAAAGGTGAAACGGCGAGCCGCGGCCAAGTGGTGGTGGCGACCAGCGCCAAACGGACCCCGGGTCTGGCCGCTGCCGCGCTGGCACAACTGCCGCTCCAGCGGATCAACCCCTTCCGGCTCATCGGCGTTTTTCCCGGCACCAAAGAAATCATCGAGTGGCGTTGGAATTTGAAAACGCTGGTTCGCAAAAATCATCGGTGGCAAAATCAGCAGTGGATTTCATCGGGCTTTGATGAGCCGGCCGCGCAGCGCGTCCGCAGCCGGACCTTCCGCGCGGCCTTGAAACAGAAATCCGCCGGCAGTCCCGGCTGGCTGCGCCGGCTGCATCGCTCGCACCTGCCGCAAACCGGGCCGTTCTCAACCTGCATGCACCGCGCCGACGCGGCGACGGTCAGCTACACCGAGGCGACCGTTTCTCCAAACGGAGCCATGATGAGGTATCATGCCGGACCGCCCTGCAACGGAGCCGTTGCCGTTGCGCCCCAGAGATTCACCAAAATCCAAAAGCCCGACGCAAGCGACCCGATGAAATTGTGAGCCGTGGACAAGGGTGAATGCGTTGGTCTATTCGCGCACCGCCCCTGAATCATCACACGCTCAAAACCGACGTACGCGCCACGCTTCATGGTTGCCATTAACGAATGATTCAGACGCGAGCGAGGCGTGATCAGAACGTCGGCGAGGGGAGAAAAACGTCGTTTACTGCCATTTTTCCTGCGTTCACGGCAATTCAATGGGAATATGGCCATGGAGTGTTAAGGTCGGGACGTTAGAGAATTTCACATGAAAACAAATCTTCCTCAAAACGCCAGTCAGGGGCTGGCCGGCGCTCGATTGGTTTCGCCGCCGGCAATGATTCCCACCACAGCTGATTACAGGAATTATATGACCACGAAACGTTCCCTTCAAAACACCTGTTCGCTGGCGTTGCTCTTTATCGCGGGCTTTTCAACCACCACCTACCGGGCGGCGGGCGTTGGATACACCTTGAACATCAATGAGAGCAACCCGTCCGCCGTGGTCATCACGGCCAATGGTTACTCCAGCATGAATGCGGATGCCACAACGACCGCCAATTATGGCGTGGATCTGGTGAACTTTTTTACAGCGTCAACCAGCTTCGGGGCGCAAACGGCCAGCGGCACGCCCACGCTCGTACCTTTTGTCGCGGGCAGCATCTACGACCATTACAAATCGGACACCTATCTGGCCACGGGCGGGTCGGCGCTGGATTTGAACCTGTATTCATCGGGCACCGGGGCACAGACTTTCGCGATCGGCAGCGCGGCGTTCAGCACCGGCACGACGGTGACGATTGATTTGTCGGCCTATCTGGCGTCGCTTCCCGCCGCCGGTGCCCATGGCAATGTCTATGCCGGTGATTCCGGCGGACCCGGCAACGGGCAAATCATCACCACTTGGTATATCAGTGCCGCCCCCGTTCCGGAACCATCCACGCTGGCGCTTGGACTGTCAGGGTTGGGCGTGCTGGGTTTGCTGTTTTTCCACCGCCGAAATAATTTTGGTTAGTAAGGTTGGGTCAGGGGTAACTGGTTCAACCGCCGCAATTCGTTGCGGCGGCTGTTTTTTTGCCAACGTATTTTTAACCGCTGAGACGCGGAGGAAGTCAAAGAGGGGATGAAGTGAGGATGGAAGGTGGAAGTTTGAAGATGGAGCATGAGGCTAGTCGTCGGTTGGCAGTCGGCAGTTGGCAGCGTAAATCAGAGATCAAAGGTCAGAAGTCAGAGGTCAGAAAAACTTGAAACCTGAGACATGAAACCTGAGAGCTGAACCTGGACCCTTTGCCTCCACGGGCCGAGGAAATCGATTTAGGGCTCGACGGAGGTCGAGCCGGACTGGCACCGCCCCATCACCGAAATTACGAATTGCGGAGGGCGAATTAGAATTGAACCGCCAAGACGCCAAGCGCGCCAAGCTAAACGGCGGATAGAAATGAGTCCCGTGAATCCCGACGGCGGGGCGGGGAAAGGCCGGAACGCAAAAAGGCGCGCAAACCAAGGCCGTGAACAATTTGCAAGCGCAGGGCGGGCGCTTTGGGCTTGCGCTGAAACAGGATTCCGCCATTTTGCAGCTTCAACGGAAAATTTTGCAACCGGTGTTATCATTTAAACCCCATAGCGATAAAAACGTCGGCGACTTTTCTCAGAACCAATCATGAAGAAAATCCGGATCGATCTTTTGGATTTTGCGGACAATGCAGTAAAAACAGACCAGTTTTTATACAAAGCGCTGGCGGGGCGCTTTCAGCTGGAATTGTGCGACCAGCCGGATTTTCTGCTTTATTCCCACGGCGGTCATACGCACCGGTTGCAGTCCGGAGTGAAAATCTTTTTTTCGGGTGAATCCATGCTGCCCAACTTTCAAGAGTGTGATTACTCGGCCGGCCCGCTTAAACTCGCCGATGCACGCCATTTGCACCTGCCATGGTATGTCATTTTTGGCGAACCGCAGGAAATCATCAAAAAAAACGACGACCACCGGCAAATCCTGGCCGCCAAAACCAAGTTTTGCAGCTTTGTGATCGGCGGATTCAATCCGCGCAAAAACGGCAACCGCGTGGAATTTTTCCGCAAGCTAAGCCAATATAAAAAAGTGGACAGCGCGGGAACGAAGTTCAACAACATCGGCAGCCCCATTCCGTTTGGTTCACGCAACAAGATCGAGTTTCTGCGCCCCTACAAATTCAACATTGCCTTTGAAAACCGCGCGCTGGCCGGGTACACCACCGAGAAAATTTTTGAACCGATGATCGCGCGCTGCCTGCCGATCTACTGGGGCGACCCGGACATCAACGAACATTTCAATCCGCGCAGCTTCCTGAACCGCGCCGATTTTCCGAGCGACGAGGCGCTGATTGAAAAAATCATCGAGTTGGACAACGACGACGAAAAATACCTGGAATACATGCGCGAGCCGTATTTTCACAATGACCAGCCCACCCCGTTTTTCAGCCATGAACGGATCCAGGATTTCTTCGAAAAAATCTTCACCACGAAAATAATCCCCGTCGCCCAGCGCAAAGGCTGGAAGCACCGGCTCCGGCGGATGCTATTTGGGCGTTGGGTACTGGTGAAGCCTTATCACTGGCATAAAATGAACGATGTGGGATGGTAGGCCAACCCGTAAGTCCGCCATGGATATCAGCGTCATCATCGTCACCTACAATTCAGCGGATCAGATTGCCGGCTGTCTGGAATCCGTGCTGGCGCAAGCCGATGTGGCGTTTGAAGTAATCGTGGTGGACAACGCCAGCAGTGATGACACCCGGAAAATCCTGGAAACATTCGACCGGATCCGCGTGGTGACCAGCTCGGAAAATCTCGGGTTCGGACGCGGCTGCAACCTGGGGTTCACCCACAGTTCCGGCCGCCAACTCTATCTGCTCAATCCCGACACCCGGCTGGCGGGAAAAACCGCACTGGCGGATTTGTGCCGTCGCATGGATGATCATCCGCACTGGGGCATGGCCGGAACGCGGGTGCGATCCGCCGATGGCAAGTCCGAGAGCCAGCCGGCCCACAGCTACCCGGCCCAGCGCCATGTTCACCGCGATTTTTCCAAGCTGCCCGGCAAAATCGCCTGGATCATTGGCGCCAGCATGATCATCCGCCGCGAGCAATACGAAAAACTCGGCGGGTTCGATCCGGGATTTTTTCTCTACAGCGAAGAGACGGATTTCTGCCTGCGGCTACGCGAACTCGGTTTTGAAATCGGCCACGTGCCGGAGGTGCTGGTGGAACATATCGGCGGCGCGAGCGAGGGAACACGCGATCCCCGCGACGTCTCAGCGCGAAAATTGGAGGGTCTGCTGCGGTTCCGACAAAAACATTATCCGCCGGATGATTGCGTGTTTCTGGCGAAACGCGATATGCGGCGCGCTTGGTTTAGGATGATCGGAAACGGCCTGTTGGCCAGCGTGCAGCCGAAAAACTCAAAGGCCTGGCAAAAATCCCGCGCATACCGCGGCATCTGGGAAGTCTCCAGAAAATTCATAATTCAAAAAAGAATCAACCCTTGAGCCCTGTATCATTCAGGCGTCCAAGCAGGTGCTGTTTCAGCTCAGGTAGACGGTCGTATTGATGGATGACGGGAATTACTTCCCCGGATTCACTCGTAATCAAACCGGCGGCGTTAAGAGGTATCTCCGACATCGTCATCGTGGTAGTCGTCAAAACCGCGCTCCGACGGTTGGGATGTAGCGTGACCACGGGAAGCAGGTTTTCGTAGATGAGATAATTGTGAACCCCCTGGTCATCACCGCCAGTCACCCGGCGAAGATTTTTTGCGCCGAGGGAAGTGGCAATCATTTTCGTCAGATAGGTTATGACTTCCTCCGTGTCACCGAACGTCGTGCCGGCGCAGGAGGCAATCTTGTCGAGATGGCGGCTGGCATCGGTGCGCCCAAACTGATTTTTTGTCCAATTAACGTCGAGTTGCGAGGCTTGGACGGTGTGAGAGCTATCCAACAAAAACAAATGGAGTCCGGGTGGCGGGTTCCAAGAGAACGGATCCGCCTGGAAGAACACGTCGCGCGCATCCGTCAAAAACACCCGGTCATATTCCAACCGGTGGGCGCGCAGATATTGGAGATAAATCAGGTGTCGGCGGTAGAACAGGGGCAAGGCGACATGAGCCAGCTTTTCTTTGAACTCCGGAAAAGCATTTAAGGCAAAGAGCCGCCGCCAGAACGGCCAGAACGGCCAGAAAAAAAACTCCCGGAGGCGTTTGGAAATAAAGGGAAACGAAACCACCGTCACGCCATGCCGCTCCAGTTGCGACACGGCATCCCCCTTCATGGCGCTGGCAAACACGACGAGTCGACCGCGGAAGCCGGTGCGTTTCAGGGAAGAAACGAATGGCGCAAGGTAGTCAAAATCCACCCCTTGGACGGTTGTGAGGACGAGGTCTCTTTTTTCAGACATGGATTAATTCAAGTTTGCCGTGCCTAAAGTGGCTAATGCGGATTGATTTCTTTCGGCATGAAAAAGCGGGTAATTTTTGACGTAAACACAGTCTGGTAGCCCTGCTGTGAGAGGAAATGGCAGATTGGACTTTGCGCGGCGGGCAAAAAATCTTCAACGGCAACCAAGCGAGGCCGGTATTGTTGCCAATCATTGGATTGGAGAACATTCAAGTCGTGACCTTCGGCATCGATCGTAAGAAAGTCGATTTTTTTTCCGTGGGGCAAATGTTCGTTCAATAGGGAAACCAACTTGCGGCATTTCACTTGAATGCGGCGCAGCGGCTTGGAAGCGGCCTCGGATGCAGCCCCGGCTCCGCTCAATCGGTTGGTTTCACCGGCCGGCATGATATCAAAATGCCGATCCCCTTCTTCCAGGCTCACGGCACATTCCAGCATGATATCTTCGGGTCGCCTTTGCTTGAACAATCCGGCCACCGAAGGAACCGGATCAACGACAATCCCCCGCCAGCCCTTGCGATAGAACAGGTAGGTATTGGAAATTGAAACCGGATGGAATGCCCCAACTTCCACATAGAAACCCTGCGGTTCCGGCAACAAAGACTCAGCAATAATGTCTTCCCCATGCTGGGCATAAGTGAATCGAAGCCGCTTCCACTCCGATTGAGTAACCCCGGCCTCACGGCGCGATAAGACGGAAAGCAAATAACGGCGAACGCTGAATCCCATGGTTTTGATTGTCTTAAGTCAGAGCTGCCCTGTCAACCTGATGAGCTATGATGGTATTTAAAATAAAAGATTTTTTCAATTTGAGGGTGCGTCGTTTCACCCGAAGTCGATCAGTCACATCGTGCCCGACAACGTTTCGAGCACGCCGGAAACGTCCACTTTATATTCCAACCGCTGGTCATCGTCAGTCAGGATGGCCTGACCGTCCAGGCTGGCGTAACGGTGGCCGCAGGCGGCCGCCAGATTCACATAGCACCGGTTTTTGTGCGACGGATGGAACAATTCCAGCAACAACGCGCCCGGCGGCGCAAAGATCAGGTTGGTCAACGCAGCTCCGTGCGGGGCCACGACGCATCGGGCGGAACGCAACAGCCCGGCCTGTTCCGCCACCGACATGTGTTCCGGCTGGAGGGTGACAAAGCCGAGCGCCTCCAGTGCTGTCCGCAGTTCGGCCTGGTTGACCAGCCGGCGCCGGCCCATCTCCGGTCGCGCCAGATAGATTTTTTCCGGTCCGGAACTTTTTTCAGGAAACAACGAACGCAACCAGGCGCAGGCCCAAGCCGGGACGGCCTCGAGCGGAGCGGGCATGGCTGGCACCACCAGCCGTTCGAACTGATGAACAAAATTCTTGGAACAACGCAGCCGTTTGGCGGCCGGCACGCGCAGGCGGTCGAGCAATTCCTCCTGAAACTTCGCAGGCCGGTCGTGCAGCAGGACGTAATCGTAATCCGCGTAGCCCGCCGCCGACAGGATTTTCCAGCGCGGCAGGCTGTCCAGCAGCCAGTGATAATAATTGTCGCAATTGGATCCGCCCAGCAGCAGGGCGGTGCCGCGCCGGAATTTCGGGAACCGCAAACGGCGGCGGTGCAGCAGATGATGGTTTTGGGGATCCGCGCTGCCGAACAGACTTTGCACGCCGCCGATAACCACGTCGTCCGCGGTGGCGGCCAGCCGCACATTGCTGATGATTTTTCCGCCGGCCAGTTCCACGACGGTCAGGGGATGCCGAGCCAGGTCCGGCGGGCCGATGGCGGCCGTCACATCCTGCCGGGCAAGCAAGCCATGACCCGTCTCGAGAGATTCCAGGCCTGGGACAAAACCGCCGGGCCGCCAGATGAACGGACGCAAGGTTCGGCTTAAGCGGGAGGATTTCACGAGCGGGAAAAGATAGTCACTTTGCCCAAGAGGATACGTTTGGAACCGGAACCGTTTCAACCGAATTCGGCCCGCCCGCATTCAAACTTGTTGCCGCCGACGTTCGCGATAATCTGTGGCGGATGGCAGCTGCCAACGCGGAACATTTTCTCGAACAAACGCGCACCGCGAAGAAAGTGATGGTGCTGGACCTCGGCTTTCTGGGCGACACGGTGCACATGCTGCCGGCGCTGTGGATGGTGCGGCAGGCCTATCCGCAGGCGGAGCTGCACATGGCGGTGTCGGCGCAGGTGGTATCGTTCATGGAATGCGTGCCGTGGGTGAACCGGGTCTGGGGCTACATGCGCTACCCGCGCCATGCGACCCTGCGGGAAAACATCCAGTTCGTCACGGGGCTGCGCCGGGAAAAATTCGACGTGCTGATCAACCTCAACGGTTCGGACCGCTCCAGCTGGCTGACATTTTTCAGCGGAGCCCGCGAACGGCTCGGGCGGCTGCCGCGCGACGGAGGGTCGCCGTTCTGGAAGCAGCGGTTCACCGCCCACGTGTGGTGTCCGTTCGGGGGCCAGCCGGTTTATGTGCAACGCTGCCAGTGCCTGGCAGCGGCGGGTTTCCCTTTCACGCAGCCGGAATTTCACGTGGAAATCAAACCGGCACACCTGGCGGCAGCAGGACTGTCGCCGGCGGACACCGGCAGTTATTTTCATCTGAGTCCGTTCACCACGGACGATCGCAAGGAACTGAAGCCGGAACAATTGACCGAACTGATCCAGGAGCTTGAAAACCGGTGGCCGGAGAAGAAACTGGTTGTCTCCTGCGCGCCCAACGAACGGGAGCGCCGCAAACTGGAGGCGCTGCTGCGCGGACTGCCGCGTCAACCTTGGCGGGTGTACGCGGGCGACCTGAATCTGATGCAACTGACCGCGGTTATCCAGCACAGCGCGGTGCATCTCTGCGGCGACACCGGCACGCTGCACATGGCGCTGATGACCGGGACACCGACGGTGTCGTGGTTCCGGCCCAATCCCGGCACGGAAGAGTGGATACCGATCGGCGCCCATCATCGCGCAGTGATGGGCACTGGTAACGACCGACATGCTGCGCTGCAAGGCATTGCGAGTGCGGATGTGGTGAAGGCGGTGGAAGAGGTTATGAAAAGGGATTAATGGATAAAGCTAGTATTCAGTTGGCAGTTGGCAGGCTGAAGGGGATGATGTGATGCGTGATGTGAACCAGGGACTAGTTTGGGCTCGAGTGACTCTCGCCCCACCGTCTAAACATGCACCGAAAAAACTTCGAACATTCAACATGCAACACCCAAATTCTAACCGGCTCGCGGGGACGCTTGCCCCACCTTCCGCGGGGGTGAGAAATGGAATGGCGTCTTGAATAAAGCTTTCCTTCCTGTAGGATTATGGGCGGGGAAAAACCCATGCCGACACCCGTCAGTCTCTACATCATCACGTTCAACGAAGCCCAAAATCTTCGGGAATTGCTGCCGACGGTCTCGTGGGCGGACGAAGTCGTGGTGGTGGACTCGTTCAGCACCGACGACACGGCGGCGGTGTGTGCCCAGTTCGGCGCGCGGCATGTCAACGTCAAGTTTGAAGGTTTCGGCAAATTACGGAACCAGGCGCTGCCGCTATTGAAGCATGACTGGGTGGTGAGCATTGATTCGGACGAGCGCAGCACGCCGGAATTTGCCGGCGAAGTGCGGCAAACGCTGGCGGAACCGAAGTGCGCGGCGTATCTGGTGCCGCGCCGAAATCATTTTCTGGGGCGGCCCATCCATTATTGCGGCATGTATCCGGACTACCGCCAGCCCCAGGTGTTTGACCGCCGCCAATTCCGCTATCGGGAGGATCTGGTGCATGAAGGATTTGAATGCACCGGCAACGTGGGTCATTTCCGCCACGCCGTGCTCCAACATCCCTACCCGACGCTGGCGGTCGTGCTGGCCAAAACAGACCGTTACACCTCGCTGATGGCCAAGCGGTATTTCGAGGCAGGCCGCCGCGCCGGATTCCGGCAAATGGCACTGAATCCGCCAGGCGCGTTTCTGAAGAAGTATTTCGCCCAGCAGGGTTTCCGCGAAGGGGTGGTCGGCTTCATGGTGGCTGCAATCCACGCTTACTACACGTTTTTGAAATACGCCAAGCTTTGGGAGTTGCAAAATAAAACCGCGCCGTGACCGCCCGCCAACATCTGCTGCTCTACGAGCCGCGCACCGAAGGACATCATCTGGGCTGGCTGCGGTTCATCACCGAAGACCTGCTTGCGGCCGGATGGCCCCTGACGCTGGCGGTGGATTTGCGACCGGAGCAGGCCCCGACGGTCCGGGAACAACTCGCCGAGTTTCTGCCGGAAATCAAATTGATCAACGCCTACGACGCGACCGGCCGGCGGCACGGCGACCGGAAATTGGGTTCCGTAGCCCATTGCCTGCGGGAAAGCGGCGCGGCGAATGTTTTCCTGTGCGAATTCGACGAGGTCGCTTCGGACTGCTGGCGGTACGCCACCTTCGGGGTTTTCCCCCCAGCGGGACTGCGCGGGAGGATGGGCGGCATTTATTATCGGCCCCGCTTTGTCCGGGCGCCGGGCTGGTCGCCGGATCGCTGGCTGAAACAGCCGGGGTTCAGCCGGATGATCCGCGAAGGCTGGCTGCGACAACTCTTGCTGGCGGATGAATCCCTGGTGCAGGAGCTGCAGGCGCGGTTTCCGGGGGCGCCAATTTTTTTCCTGGCCGATCCGTGTCCGACCGGATACGACGGCGCGGCCGGACCGGCGCGTCAGGCACTGGGATTGCCGGAAGGCAAAAAGATATTTTTATTTTACGGCGGCAGCTACCGGCGCAAGGGGCTGCATCTGGCCGTAAGCGCGATGGAGGCTTTGCCGGAAAGTTCCCCGGCTTTTCTGCTCTGCGCCGGCCGGCAGAATCCCACCGGCGAAATCGCCCGAGGCCTGGAACGGCTCACCCGGCAAGGGCGGGCCTGCCTGATCAATCGCTATATCCCGGAGGCGGAGGAAAAGAATCTGTTTGCGGCCAGCGACACCGTGCTGCTGCCCTACCTGAATCACTTCGGCAGCAGCGGCGTGTTCTCACTGGCGATGGCGGCGGGCAAACCGGTCGTCGTTTCGGACGAACAATTGTTGGGCCGGCTGACGCGCGAACAAGGACTGGGACTGTTATTTCCCTCGGGTAACAGCCTTGCCCTGACTGAATGCATCCGCCAAACCACCGTGCTGACACCGAATGAAATCAGCGGGTATGCCGCCGCCGCCCGCCAATATGCGCAGCGCCATTCACGCGAAGCTTATCGCCGGGCACTTTGGCAATCGCTCGACGCAGCCAAGCCATGAGCAACATCCTCGTCATCCGGCTTAAATCGATCGGCGACGTCGTGTTGACGCTGCCGGCGGTCCAGATGATCCGCGACAATTTTCCGGATGCGAAAATCACCTTTCTCACGTCCAAAGAAAACGCGGGTTTGCTGGGCGGATTCCGCGAGGTGAACGAGGTGATCGCGGTTGACCGGGCCGCGCTGCGCGGGGGCAATCCGCTGAGGGTGATCCCGGAATTTTTCGGCTTATTGGGGCGGCTACGCGCCGGGAAATTCGACCTAGCCGTGGATTTGCACGGCATCGGCGAAACCGGCTGGCTGGCGCGCGTGACCGGCGCACCCCAGCGCTGGGGACCGGTGCAGAACGCCGGGCGCGGCCGGGCTTACACCCGGAAAATCCGGCATGACTCGCAATTGCATGCCGCCGACTGGCACCTGCGCATGCTGGAACAGTGCGGATTGAAACCCGGCACGGTTCGCAATGAGTTTGCCTTGCCGGAACCGGCACGGGCGGCGGCGCGAACCTGGTTCGCGGACCACCGGCTGGATTTGCAGAAGCGCACCCTCTACCTCCAGCCGTTGACGAGCGGAGCGCATAAAAACTGGCCCTTGGAAAATTACCTCGCCGTGGCCCGGCAATTCCAGTCGGCGGGCGCACAAATCATCATCGGCGGCGGGCCCGCCGACCAAGCCGCGCTGGGGCCGGCGCGGCGGGAAGGCTTTGAAGTCACCACCGGCGTGTCGTTGCTGGTCACGGCCGGCCTAATGCAATTAGCCACGCTGGTGGTCGGCGGGGACACGGGGGCGCTGCATCTGGCCGTCGCACAGGGGAAGCGCGTATTGATGCTCATGCACGATGCTTCGCCCGGCAGTCCGATGCCGTTCCACCATCCCGAATGGGTGGTGGCGGCTCCGCGGCCGGAGGCGATCGGCGAAATCACCGTGGACGAGGTCGGCACGGCTTGCGAGCGGGCGATGGCGGAGATCGAAGAGGGATTAATGGATTAATGAATGAAGTCAGTTATAAGTCGTCAGAAGTCAGAGGTCAGTCCTCAGTTGGCAGTCGGCAGAGGGGCAAAGAATAGAACCTGTTTGAAAGGGAAAACCGACCAGCGATCGGGGCGCTACGGAAAGAACACCGCGCGCCGGGGAGCTAAAATTCGCTATTTCTTTCAGGGGAATGCGCTATGCTGAACCAGCAAATGAGCAAGCTTTTGTTGATCGATGATGAAGAGGACGTGCGCTATTCGTTCCAGCGGATTCTGGAATCGCCGGAAATTGAGTTCGCCACCGCGTCCAGCGGCGA
>CAIJNQ010000167.1 GCA_903822015.1 uncultured Verrucomicrobia subdivision 3 bacterium
GGAGTCAGTTGGCAGAAGTCAGAGGTCAGTAGGCAGTAGGCAGTAGGACCGACCACCGTAATTTTTCAAATTCTTTCCAGTTGTTGGCTAGGGCGAGGTGTCATGTGTCCGATAGAAGCGCTTCGAAAAACCTGGCGCGTTGGTGTCCGTAAAGGAAAACGAACCGTTGGCGCCCACGGTCACGGTGCCGATGACGGTCCAGGTTATGAAATCCCGGGTCGCCTGGATGTCATAGGTGTGACCGACGGGACCGGCCACGGTCAGAACAAACTGCCTGGCAGGCGTGACACCGAGCTGCAATCCGGGAGCAGGCGCCGGCACGGTATAGGATACTTCGCCGGACAAGGCGCTTTCCGCCCCGGCGGCGCTGTAAGTGGTCGCCGCAAAATAATAAGTGGCGCCGATCACCAGATTAGAGACCGTCAAAGTGGATGCCGGCCCAACGGAAATCTTGTTGGTGTAAACGCGGCTGGCGCCGCCATAATAGAGGTTGAAGCCGGCAACAATCGGGTCCGAGCCTCGATTCCAACATAGTTTTACATTTGCCTGGGCTGACGCCGACGTGATGAAAGCCGAGCAGATCAGGAGACCGGCCAGAAACATCGCGGGTCTGGTGATGTTCCACAGCCTTCGCCAAACGGCGCAGGCGCGTTCCGCTTCGGGTTCATGATTGATGGTTTTTGACACGTTGTTATTTACAGGGGCCAATCGCGGGGAGCTTGAACAACTCAACTCAACGGATGCCTGCAAGAGGCGTTGAAGCAGGAATCGTTTCAGAACGGGTGAATCAGCCCGTGAAAACAGGGAACGCAAACTTTCCTGCAGTGAACGGGGTCGGGTGCTTGAACGACGATAGAATTTCAGTCAATCGATGATTAACGAGGACGGCAAATGGGACAGAAATGTCTCTGGCGGGAAGCGGGCGTGAGGAGTCAGAAGAAAAAGCTGAAACGCTGAAAGCGGTGGCCGGAGCGATGACGTGAGGCGTGAAGGGACCGGAAGGAAGGATTGGTGGATTGATGGATTGATGGATTAATGGATGAAGAGTGAAGAGTGACGAGTGAACCAGTGTGGAGCCGCAGAATTCGAAACCGACGAAAACGGGAACAAAGTTAGGGCTCGACGGAGGTCCGAGCCGGACGCGCATCGCCCCACCGGGATGGAGGAAGGTCAGTCGTCAGTTGGCGGTCGTCGGCCCAGTGGCCCAGTCAGAACATTTAAGACTCAAAACTCATCGCCCAACGCACAATGGTGGGGCCCGGGTAAGGTTTGGGTCTCTGAGCGGTTAAATCCATCGTCTGCTGCAAAATACACGGCGCTTACTGTTTATTGACTAGGGGGCGGGTTAAATAGCGTTTAGGTTTCAACTATTATAAAAGTCAACCGAGGGCGAATCGAGATCGCGACAATCCGGTTTAACGCGACCACCGACGAGGTTTTATTCGCCGACAACCGAGGGTAGGAAATGGGAATGGCTTTACGGTTTAAAAAGGGGTGAATTTGAAATCTAAACTTAATCCACGGCAACACCGGCGACCATTGACTCATGGTGAACGGTACGGCCTGGCTTTGGTGCTTACGGTGGCGGCATTCGGGGTGCGGATGGCTTTGGAAAAACAATCAGGACTCGAATTGCCCAACTATGTCATGTTTTTTCCGGTGATCATGGTCGTGGCGGTGTTCACCGGATTCGGTCCGGGCGTAATGGCCACGTTATTAACTGATTTTGCCGTGGGGCATTGGATGCTGCCACCCATGGGAGAGTCCGCCACCGGACTGGTCGATGACCGGGTCGGTTTGTTCATATTTACCGGCTCGGGCATTTTCATGAGCTGGATGGCTCGCGTGTACCGGCGCGATCAAAGCAAAGCCAAGGAGCGGTTGCGCCAGAGTCTGGAGCGTTTTCGCATGGCGGCGGAAACCGCCAATGACGTGGTTTATGAATGGGACCTGAAGGATCATCTTCAATGGTTCGGCGACATCGACAAACTCCTGGGCCATGAACCGGGCCAATTTCCGCGAACGCTGAAGGCTTGGACAAATGCGATCCATCCGGAAGACCGGGAACGCGTGATGGCCAGCGTCCAAGCGCAGCTCAAGGCGGGCACACCCTATGCGGTCGAGTATCGGATCCAGAACAAATCCGGGGAATATGGCTGGTGGTCGGCGCGGGGCATGGCCGTCCGGAACCCGGATGGCGAACCGGTGCGGTGGATTGGCACGGTCACCGACATCACCGAGCGCAAGCGGACGGAGGCGAGCCTGGCGGAAGAACGGAACCGGTTTAAAGCGCTGGTGAATCACCTGCCCCTGGCGGTTTATATGAAAGACCTCGCCGGACGCAAAATCCTGACCAATCCGGTGGACGCAGCCCACCTGGGCGCAGCGTCGGAGGCGGAGGTTGTGGGCCAAACCGACGGGGTTTTCTTCCCGCCGGAAAAAGCGGCCCAGATCGAGGCCCAGGAGCGGCAGATTTTCACCACCGACCAGCCCCTGATCAACAGCGAGGAATGTCAACGGATGCGGGACGGCACCCTCCGCTGGCTGCTGGTCTCAAAAATTCCCCTGTTTGATGCCGCCAACAAGCCGGCCGGCCTGGTCGGTTTCACCCTGGACATCACCGAAAACAAGCGGACGGAGGAAGCCCATGCCCGATTGGCGGCGGCGGTGGAGCAGTCGGCCGAAGCCATCGTGATCACGGACACGGAGGGCAAAATCATCTACACCAACCCGGCGTTTGAAAAAACCACCGGCTACACCTGCGCCGAAGCGCTGGGCCAGAGTCCGCGCCTGCTCAAAAGCGGGAAGCAGGATGCTGAATTCTACCGGCGGATGTGGGACACGCTCAAGTGCGGCGACACCTGGCGGGGGCATTTTTCCAACCAGCGCAAGGACGGCACGATATACCAGGAAGAAGCCACGATCACACCGATCCGCAACGGCAGCGGAACCATCACCAGCTATGTGGCGGTGAAGCGCGATGTGACGAGGGAAGAAATGCTGGAAAGCCAGGTCCGGCAGGCCCAAAAAATGGAAGCCATTGGCACGCTGGTGGGCGGGATTGCCCATGATTTCAACAACATCCTGGGCGCAATCTTAGGCTACAGCCACCTGCTCCAACAGGACACCGCGGACAATTTCGCGGCACAGGAGAACAATGCCGAAGTCATCAAGGCAGCGAACCGGGCCAAAGACCTGGTGCAACAGATTCTGACCTTCAGCCGCCGACGCGAAACCGACCGGAAAGAGGTGATGCTGGACGGCATCCTCAACGAGGCGCTGAAATTTCTGCGGGCGTCGCTGCCCACCGGCATCGAAATTGATATGCGACTGGCCGCGGAGGCGCCGGCCGTGCTGGCCGACCTGACGCAAATCTATCAGGTGGTGGTGAACCTGGCCACCAACGCGCTGCACGCAATGGAAGGCCATCCGGGCCGGCTCACCGTGAGCCTGGAACCGTTTCAGCCGGACCCCGAGTTCATCGTTTCCCATGCCGGCATGCGGGAAAACACCCGTTATGCGCGGCTGACCGTGGGGGACACCGGTTGCGGGATGTCGGCCGAGACGCTGGAGCGCATTTTTGAACCCTTCTTCACCACCAAACCGGTGGGCAAAGGCACGGGCCTCGGGCTGGCGGTGGTGCACGGCATTGTCCATGCGCATGGCGGGATCATCACGGTGGAAAGCGAAAAATGCAAAGGCACGACGTTCTGCATCTATTTCCCAGGCATCAAATTGGAAGCGCGGGTAAACCAGACCAGGCAGCGGGAGGTTCCGCGCGGGCAGGGTCAAAAAATCCTGCTGGTGGACGATGAAACCATGCTGACGACGATGCTGGAAAAGGTGCTGAACCGATTGAATTACGAGGTGGTGGTCGCCAATCATCCGCAGAAGGCCCTGGAGCTGATGCGGGCGAATCTGGCGCAGTTTGACCTGGTGATCACCGACTTCACCATGCCCGTGATGACCGGCCTGGAACTGGCGAAACAAATTCACATTCTGCGACCGGATCTGCCGACGATCATGGCGTCGGGTTATAGCGCCACGCTGGACCCGGCCACCCTGCAAGTGGCGGGCATCCGTGAATTGCTGGAAAAACCGGTCGCGGAGGAGACCCTGGCCAAGGCGATGCAAGGCGCTTTGGGCAAGGCGGGCAGGAAACAGAAGGAAGGATTGGTGGAGGGAGACTTGGCAGAAGTCCGTCGTCAGTCGTTAGTCGTCAGTCGTCCGTCGTCAGTAGGCGGCCACGAAAATTCAACATTCAATACCCAACGCCCAATGATCGTAAACGGCGTCTGAATCGGGAGAGGTAAGAGGTCAGTCGTCAGTTGGCAGTCGTCGGCACAATCAGAACATTTAAGACTCAAAACTCATCGCCCAATAATGGGAGGCGACGCATGAACCGGGAAAGGTAAGAGGTCAGACTTCAGAGGTCAGAAGTCAGAAGTCAGAAGTCGGGAACTTCGGCAGTAGGTCGCAAAGGGTAACAGGTTTCGATTTGTAAAGGCATCGGGCATCATTCACAAATCGGTCGCGCTTTTGAAAACTTGCCGCATGGGTTGCCCGGATTCATATTTAATCCCATGCAATTCAGTGATTTCTTGAACGTCCGCGACGGATGGGCGGATACGGTAAAAACGGTTTTATTCCGGATGTTGCCGCGGGGATCACAAATCGAAAAAGTCAGGGCCGGAATCAACCAGGGTCTTTTGAAAAAATACGGCAAGTTGACCGGGCTTAAAATTGATAAAGAAAAAAAGGTCATCCACGCCGAACTCGCCTTGAAAGGGGAGAACGAGGGCGTGCGGATAACGCTGGCGAACTACCGGCTGATCCAGGCAGAGGGCAAAAACCCACGGTTTGAAGCCGGCACAATCGAGGTGTCGCGGGAATGGCTGGATGCGTTGCTTAAAACCCTGGTTAAAACGGGGGTGATCCCCGGACATATCGAAGTCAAAAATCCGCTCCATCAGGCGGTGGTTAAAGCCATTCTTTAAGAGCGTGCGTGAAAATTACGTGGGGCACTGTTTTGGTGACCCAGTTCGAAAAGCAGCGGGAAAAATCAGAGCCTCCTCACGTCAGCTGCTACGGGAAAATAAAGAATGAAGAAATATGGGGATGACGTGGAAGTCATCCCTACCCTAATGCCGTTCGCGAGGACACTCCCCCACCGTGAATTGCCCGCAGCGAGGTCAATAGCCGGATTCTTCTTACGTCAGGTCCTACCTGGTGACGTACGCTTCAACCTGTCCAGCTGTCTATCCGGTTCGGAAATCCATGACGGCCCAACGCGGTGAGGATGCCTGGCAGCGCAGGTATTTGTTTCAATCCCGGTTTCCTTTTTTATGCCGTTTTAATGCCGTTGCGCCGGGTTTTAATTAGGCCACCCACGAAGGTTCAGTCAAAGTGACGATGTATTTATGACTGACGTTATTTACCTCGGCATTGTCGCGGCCTTCTTTGTGGCCGGCGGTTTTTACACCCGCTTTTGCGGGAAACTTTGATTATGGAAAACTACCTAATGGGCGGCATTTCGGTGCTGCTGTTCAGCTACCTGATCGTGGCGATGCTTCGCCCGGAGAAATTTTAAGGAATCATCATGCGCTCGATTGACTGGTTGCAACTTGGCCTGTTCGTGGCCGCGCTTGCCCTCATCACCAAACCGATGGGCCTGTATCTCGGCCAGGTTCTGGATGCGAAAGGCCGGACGTGGTTTGATCCGATTCTCAAACCGCTGGAGAAAATCACCTATCGCCTGATGGGTGTGAACGCCGAACACGAGCAGGATTGGAAGCAATACACCATCGCCATGCTGTTGTTCAGCGCGGTGACTTGTATATTCACTTACGCCATCTTGCGGCTGCAAAATCATCTGCCGTTGAATCCGCAGGGTTTTGGCGCGCTGTCGCCCGATCTGGCGTTCAATACCGCCGTCAGCTTCACTACCAACACCAACTGGCAGAGCTACATCGGCGAGGCCACGATGTCGTATCTCTCGCAGATGGTCGCGCTGGTCATCCACAACTTCGTTTCCGCAGCCACCGGCATCGCCATCGCGGCGGCGCTCGTGCGCGGCATCGCGCGGTATTCAGTCGCAACGCTAGGTAATTTCTGGGTGGACCTCATCCGCACCACCTATTATTTGCTGCTGCCCCTCTGCCTCGGGTTCGCCGTGGTTCTCGTGTCGCAGGGCGTTATCCAAAATTTCAGTCCTTACGCCAAGGCGAAGCTGCTGGAGCCGATGAAGATTTCCGTCGCCAAAACCGACACAAAGGGCAAACCGGTGCTGGACCCGGCGGGAAACCCGGTGATGGAGGAACAAACCGTCACCGACCAGACCATCGTGCAAGGCCCGATGGCCTCGCAGATCGCCATCAAAATGCTCGGCACGAACGGCGGAGGCTATGCCAACGCCAATGCGGCGCATCCATTTGAAAACCCCACGCCGCTTGCCAATTTCCTGCAAATGCTGGCCATCTTTGCCATCGGCAGCGGGCTGACATATTACCTCGGCCGCATGACGAAAAATCAGGCGCACGGCTGGTCCATCTGGACGGCGATGATGATTCTGTTTCTCGGGGGCGCGCTGCTGTGCTGGTGGGCGGAAGCCAGCGGCAACCCGATTCACCAGCAACTCGGTCTTGCCACCGCCGATGGCAACATGGAGGGCAAGGAAGTTCGCTTTGGCATATTCAACTCCGCGTTGTTCGCCACGGTCACGACGGATGCGTCGTGCGGGGCGGTCAACGCCATGCATGATTCCTTCACGCCGCTCGGCGGGTTCGTGCCGCTGTTCAACATCCAGCTTGGTGAAATCATCATCGGCGGTGTCGGCGCGGGCCTTTACGGAATGCTCGTGTTCGTCGTTCTGGCGGTGTTCATCGCCGGGCTGATGGTCGGGCGCACGCCGGAATATCTGGGCAAAAAAATCCAGGCCTTCGAGGTGAAGATGGCGATGCTCTCGCTGCTGATTCTCTGCCTGACGATTCTCAGCTTTGCCGCTTGGGCGTCGGTGAGCCATTGGGGCTTGGCTGGTTTGAATAACAACGGTCCGCATGGCTTGAGCGAAATTCTCTACGCCTATTCGTCGTGTGTTGGCAACAACGGCAGCGCCTTCGCCGGCTTGAGCGCCAACACACCGTGGTATAACACGACGCTGGGTATCGCCATGCTCTTTGGGCGGTTCCTGATGATTGTGCCAATCATGGCAATGGCTGGCGCGCTCGCAGCCAAGAAGATTTCCCCGGCCAGCGGCGGCACATTCCCAGTATCCGGCGGCACATTTGTCATCTTGCTCCTTGGCACGGTGCTGCTCGTCGGCGCGCTGAATTTTCTGCCCTGCCTTGCCCTGGGGCCGGTGGTCGAACATTTCCTGATGCTCCAGGACAAACTGTTCTAATCATCGTTGAAATTTTATGACTCACAAAGCTCCTTCACTTTTCGACCGGACCATCGCCGGCCCGGCGGTCGTGGATTCGTTCAAGAAACTTGACCCGCGCCTGATGGTCAAAAATCCGGTCATGTTCGTTACAATGGTCGGCGCAGCTGCAACTACGGTGGATATTTTCACTGCCACAGCGGAACGTGGCTTCATCGCCCAGATCGCCCTGTGGTTGTGGTTCACCGTGCTGTTCGCCAATTTCGCCGAGGCGATGGCGGAAGGCCGGGGCAAGGCGCAGGCGCAGGCCTTGCGCAAAACCCGGGTGCTGACCAAGACCCGACGGGTCGGCAAAAACGGCATCGAGGAAATCAGTGCGACCGAATTGCGGAAGGACGACATCGTGGTGGTGCGCGCCGGTGAAATGATTCCTGCCGACGGCGATGTGATCGAAGGCGCGGCGACCGTGGACGAATCCGCCATCACCGGCGAATCCGCGCCCGTCATCCGTGA
>CAIJNQ010000168.1 GCA_903822015.1 uncultured Verrucomicrobia subdivision 3 bacterium
ATGACTGTAAACAACCGGAGTCAAACGGAAATTAGTTTTTGTGCAAGTCACCGACTTTTTGTGCAAACGGGCTTAAATGTGCAAAGCCCCCCGGAGCGGAGAGGGAGAAGACGCTTTCGGCGGGCCGCCGAAAGGGACAGGCGAGTCGCCTGTGCTACCCTGAACGGACTTCACGAGGGCGAGGAGTTGTGGGCCGTCTATTAATTGGATGGGTTTGCCGGCGGCGAAGTCCTGGGCGTCACGAGTGAATTTGCCGGAGGTGACGATGATGGCTTCGTTGGCGTTCTCGGCAGTCATCAGACCGAACATTTCACGGATGACCGGAGCGCCGACGGAAAACACTTTCCATTGTTTGCACTGCACCAGGACCTTCCGGTCTGGCTTCCTTAAAACAATATCCACGCCGCCGTCAGCACCCCGGCCGAGCGAATAATCCACGGCGTAACCTTGTCGGCGGAACGCCTCGGCGACGAGGTATTCAAAATCTTTCCAGCCCGTTTCCCGGAGTTTTTCGAGGTTGGTTTGCTCGTCCACGAGGCGGCGGCGTTTTAGGCCGAAAACGTAAGAGCCGGCGGCGATCAGGCAAAACAGCCCCAACGGCAGGAAGGCCAGTTTGGGCAAGGCGACGGCGAAGGGGTGAAGTGCCTGATTCTGGTCAATTTTGGCGGGTATGATCCACCGCATAGCGATGAAGACAATCACACCGATAGCGGCGCTGATCCACCACGGCAGTTTCAGCAGCAGCTCAAGATTTGATTCGCGGTGGCGGGGCATACTTATTTAAGAACGGTCAGGCCGGCTTCCAGCGCGTCGCACCAGCGCATCAACTCCGCCCACCTTCGCCACGATCCGCTGTTGTTCAGGGATAAAGTTCATTGAGTTTGTTGCGCACGGCGGCCACGACATCGGCGGGTTGTCCGTTTCGGTCGAAATAATCCTGAAGATCGTAGGCCATCACTTCCAACGGACTATTCCGGTAACCCTGCATGGCCAAGCCGGCGGCGTAGGCCGTGAGAAATTTGGCGACACCCAGATGGTCCCATTGCACCACATGAACCAGTTCGTGAAAGTGAAGCGATTCCCGGCTGGCTTCGGCCGCTTTTACGAAATAGGTGTCCTTGAATGTTATCCCGGCGTAATCGCCCTGCTCAAAGGCGGCTAATTCCTGCAAGCCCAGGGCCGACAGCGGTGGAACAGGAATACGCTCAACGACGACCACCTTGGTTTGGGCGAGAAATTGGGGTGAATAATATTCGGGCAAACGCTTAAACCCGAAACTTGTGACCGGTCGGGACAGACCGTCATGGGCGGCCAGCGTGGCATCAATCCAGCCGGTGATCTCTGGCAACTTTGCCAGCAATTTTTGAATTTGGCTGGCGCTCATGCGGCGAGGATTTGGTGGAGGGGGGCGTCCAGCAGATGTTCGGCGGTGGTTTGGGCCGCGGTGAGCCGGGCTGGTATGTCGTCGCATTGCGGACTCCAACCAGCATCCATTGATTTGATGACATCAGCCACGGTTTCCCTTTTCCAACCTTCGCCGTGCGGCGTCATCGCTTCACCTAGCTGCTGAGGGTAAAGAGCCTCTGCTGCTTCGGTGGCTTGGTGGCGGAGGGTGCGGGCCTCGTGGATTTGGGCGGCCATCCTGCTCGCGTCGGACGGTCACGGGCATTTGACATGGACGCTGAATTTCACCAGCGCCTATGGCCAAATCAACATCTACAAGTCCGCTGATGGCGTGACGTGGCCCAGTGACGCCTACGATGGTTGGGACTTGGCATCGGGCAGTCGCGATTGCAGTGGTGATCCGGGCTGGTTCCGTATTTGCATTTGCGATGACGACGGCAACGACGTGCTGCCTTACTCGAACGCGGTGTATTCGGACGGCTTGTAATTTTTATGGCACTCACGCTCATCAAAGAGACCGGAGCCGGTCTGGCCAATGCCAACAGCTATGCCGACGTGGCCGATGGCAACGCCTATCACGACGGGCATCTCTATGCGACGGCGTGGACGGCGGCGACGGATGCACAAAAAGCCGCCGCGCTGGTCATGTCGTCGCGGCTGATTGATGCGGAATTCCAATTCAACGGCACGCGCACGGTGGATGCCCAGTCTTTGCAATGGCCGCGTTACCGGTGCATCGATCCCGACCGCGATCCCTCGATCCGTGTCGGCCGGCTGATGATTACGGAAAACTGGGTGCCGGAAAATACCGTGCCGAAAAATGTCGTGGCGGCGGCGTGCGAGATGGCGCGGGAACTTTTGATCGCCGACCGCACGGCGTCGCCCGCCGGTGAAGGGCTGAAGTATTACAACAATGCCGGCGTTCAAACCGGCTATGACAAGACCGACACGCGGCCGATTATTCCCGCCGTCGTCCAGGCATTGCTGGCGAAATATGGTTCGCTGCTCCAGGCGAAGAGCGGGGCCGTGAAACTTGTGCGCGTCTGAGTCCGTGCCGGACGGGCCACCATTCAAAACATGAACACAAATATGAATCCGTCTGAATTTCTCAATGCCGTGGACCATGCCGCCGGCATGAATGACCGCTGGTTGTTTCTCGCCGCGTTCTGCCTGCTGCTGCTGCTCTGTGGGCTGGTGATTTACTGGCTGGTGCGGCAGTTGCAGGCCGTCATTGCCGACCACAAAGAATTGCGCAACGAACATCACGCCGCGCTCGCCGAAATCATCGCGGCACAAAATGAAACATCCATGAAGCTCGCCGTCTGCCTCGACCGCAACACGTCGGCATTGCAGGAATGTAGCTTTCAACTGCGCCGCTTTCAGGAGGGCGGTGCGAGCCGCACCGGCCATTAACCGCCCGGGCCACTGACTTTGAACCACAAAACCCACGAAAGGAATTTATGAAAAACACCTACCTCACACTCACGTTAGCAATCACGGCCATGCTGTTCACGGCTGGCTGCACCATGGCCCCGCTCAAAGGCGGCAAGGCCACTACCACCGGACACATCAGCCAGAGTATTGCGCAAGGCGACAACCCGGCGCAAACCTCGCGTCAGGATCAGGAAACTGTCCGCACGAAAAGTTACACCGTGCCGGCCGGCTCGCGGCTGGTGGAGGCGCGGGTGACGGCCAATGAATCCGGCGCGCTGGTAACGAATATGCAAGCCGTCGTCGTGAGTGCGCCAATGCCAGTCGTCGAGCACGAGGAGACGCGCGCCAAGACGGAACTTGGCGCGGCACAAAAGGACACGGCGCGGGAGTTGAGCGCGAAGCTGGCGAGTCTCAAAGGCATTGTGTGGGTCGGAGTCGTCATGTTTCTGTTCGGGCTGGCGTCCATGTTTTATCCGCCTTTGAGCGCCATTATTGGCAGCATTACTACCAGCATCGCCATTACCGCTGGCGGCGTGGCGTTGATGATTTTGCCGTCGTTGGTGGTGGGTAATGAGCTTTTGATTTTGGCCGGCGTCGCTGCGGTAGTCGGCCTGTGGTTCTTCGCACATCGTCACGGCCAGTTGCGCGGGCTGCTGGATGCGGCCGAGGCCGCCATTGCTCCGCCAGCAACACCGCCGGACAATTCTGGAAAAGGAGGTGCGGCATGAACTCGGCACAGGAACAATTTCTGAACCTCAAAACCATGCCGGCCCGGATCAGGGTCGAAGAGGCCGCTTGGTATCTGGGCTTCGCGACACACGAGATCACCATGCTGATGTCCGAGGGTTTGCTGAAACCGCTCGGACGGCCGCCGACCAGCGGCGTGAAGTATTTCTCCACGGTGGCGCTGGAGGAATTGCGTCGCGACCAAAAATGGCTCGCCCGCGCCTCTGATTGCATCGTGCAATACTGGAAGCAGCGCAATGAAAAGAAAACGGCGCACCGGGGAAAATTCCACGATGCGCCGCGCGTGCCGGAACTCAATTCAAATGCGGCTTCTCTGAACTGACCACAGCCGGTGCCAACTCCGGCTGTGGGTGTTCAGCCTTCTTCTCGTAATCTTCCAAGGTCGGGAGCAACATCTTCGCCCGTTTCGCGTAGGAGCGATGCACGGCCTGGCTCTTGTGGCCGAGCGCCTCTTGCGCGAAGCGTTCGGGATAGCCCGCCGTTTTTGCGCGTTCGGCCCAAGAATAGCGGTAGCTGTGCAGGGTCACGCCGATGATTTGCAGCCGGTGGCAGCGTTTTCTGAACTGTGTGGAACGGTCGCCGGCGGACATGGTGGCAATGTAGGGAAACAATGGGCCGCTTCCCGGCAGGTCTTGCAGAATCGCCGTCACGGCTGGGCCGAAATGCAGCCGCGCCACGGTTCCGGTTTTACGCCGGAAAAAGCCGATGGTTTTCTGCTCCCAATCCACGTCCTCGGCGGTGAGCGTGGCGAGA
>CAIJNQ010000169.1 GCA_903822015.1 uncultured Verrucomicrobia subdivision 3 bacterium
CCGTGCTCGGCCTGCGCGAGCATGTCGGACGCGGCATACTCCGGATTCGCCGTGTCATCGGCCAGCACGAGCAGATCGCTCGGTCCGGCGAGCAGATCGATCGCCACGCGGCCGAAGAGCAGGCGCTTGGCCATGCTGACGTAGGCGTTACCGGGACCGAAAATTTTCTGCACCCGGCGGATCGTCCGCGTGCCGTAGGCCAGCGCCGCAATCGCCTGCGCGCCGCCGACGCGATAAATCTCGGTCGCGCCCGCCGCCCGCGCGGCGAAAAGAATCGCCGGGTTGATGGAACCATTCCGGCCGCAAGGCGTAGTGACGACGATTTCCGGGCAGCCCGCGACCTTGGCGAGCGTGATGGTCATCAGCGCCGTGGAGACCAGCGGCGCGGTGCCGCCGGGTATGTAAACACCGACGCGAGTGAACGGATCGAATTTTTCGCCGACGCTCGCGCCGTGGGAATTTTTCGCCGACCAGCCTTGGCGCAAGGATTTCCGGGCGAAGGTGGCGATGTTCTTTTCGGCTTCCGCCACGGCCGCGCGCAACGCTTCATCGGCCTTGATGGAGGCCGCCAGCAATTCCGCCTGCGTCACGGCGAGTTGTTCAGCGGCGAGCTTCGCACCGTCGAATTTTTCCGTTAGTTCCAACACCGCGTCGTCGCCGCGCACAAAGACATCGTGGAGAATGGCCCTGGTGCGCGACTCGATTTCGGCGTCGAACAAGCTTGAGTCGGCGGCAACTTCGCGAAGCCGGGCGGAAAAATCTTTTTCGGTGTGGCGGACAACTTTCATGGTCACAGGTTAGGAGAAATCAGCCATTAAGTCAAAATGCCGTGACACATCAATTGGGCGGGGCCAGTTCCCGCGATGCGGGGTGGCTATCGGCAAGAACCGGCTCGCGGGGACGCTCGACCCACCAGACCCACACCAGGCCCGCACCAGCCCACCACCAGCCCGGTGAAAAACTTTTCCTCGGGTTGGAAATGTGTTTAACTGGGCCCATCTGTGGCTCATAAAAATCCCATCATCGTGGCGCTCGACGTGCCGTCGGCGGAATCGGCATGGAAACTCGCGGAACTGGTCGCGCCCGCCGTCGGCGCGTTCAAGATCGGCAAGGAACTCTTCGTCGCCGCCGGGCCGGACATCGTGAAAAAAATTCGCGCGACCGGCGCCAGCGTGTTTCTCGACCTGAAATTTCACGACATCCCCAACACCGTCGCCAAGGCCGTCGCCGCCGCCCTGCGGCTCGACGTGCAGATGCTGACCATCCACACCAGCGGCGGCGGTGAGATGATGCGCGCGGCAGAGAAAGCGGCCCAAGACACGGCAAAATCTCTCGGTCTACAGGCACCGCTGGTTCTTGGCGTGACCGTGCTGACCAGTGCCAACAACGCCACGCTCGCGGAGATCGGCTGCGAGGCGGACACGGAAAAACAGGTTTTGCGGCTGGCACAACTCGCGGTGAAATCAGGCTTGCGCGGTTTGGTCTGCTCGCCGCTGGAAATCGTCGCGCTCCGAAAAGTCTTACCGGCGCACATCCAGCTGGTCACGCCGGGCATCCGCACCGGCGCGGAAAAAGCCGACGACCAGAAGCGCACGCTGTCGCCACGCGAAGCGATTCAGGCTGGGGCCAGCTGGCTGGTGATCGGCCGGCCGATTTACGCGGCGGAGAATCCGCGGCTGGCGGCGGAGAAGATATTGGAATCGTTACTCTGATTTTATGAGCGGAAAAAAAGTCACCGTCGTCGCCACCTTCCAAGCCCGGTCCGGTAAGGAGTCAGAATTAAAAAACGCTTTGATTAGCCTCGTCGCGCCGACGCGCAAGGAAACCGGTTGCCTGAACTACGATTTACACGTGCTACCGGAAGACCCGGCAAAGTTTCTGTTCCACGAAAACTGGACGAGCCAGGCGCACCTTGACGCCCATTTGCAGTCGGATCATATCAAAGCCCTGCTGCCAAGGGTGGCTGAGCTTTGCGTGGGATTCCCCGAAATCAAAATCTGGGAACAGATCGCCTAGCGCGAAATCATTTCGACAATGAGCGGTTTGACTGCCGGTCGTTTGGCCGAGATTTCAAACGCCGTTTTCAGCCGGGCAATGGCTGATTCGGCCCGGGCTGAACCGGCGGCGTGCACGCGGCACAGGATGCCGGATTTTTCCACCCGCCCGCCGGGTTTGGCGAGGCGGTCCACGCCCGCGTTATAATTGATCGCCGACTCCCGGTCGAGCCGACCGCCACCCAGGTCACGGATGACCTCGCCGATGATGCGGGCGTCGCACCGCTGAACGTAACCGGCTTTGGCCGACTTCAGTTCAATGACAACGTTCGCGGGGGAATCCAGCGCGAGCCGGCGGTTAAAGGCATTCAAGTCCGCGCCCTGTGCGACGAGCAGCTCGTCCCATTTTGCGCGCGGGGCACCGGAGTTCAAACAAGCTTCCGCGCGCCGGCGCGCGGCGGCGAGGGACTTGGATTTGTGCGTTTGGACGAGAAGATGCGCGGCGGAGTCGATAACCAGTTCCAAAAGATCAGCCGGGCCTTTGCCCCCCAAACATTCAACGCTTTCTTTTACCTCCAGCCAGTTGCCGGCGGCGCGGCCGAGCGGCGTGTTCATGTCCGTCAAAATCGCCCGGGTGTTCGTGCCACATTTGTTGCCGAGCGCGACCATCGCCTTCGCCAGTTTGCGCGCCCCGGCCCGGGTTGGCATGAACGCGGCACAGCCAAATTTAACATCCAGAATCAGCGCATCCAGATTCTCGGCCAGTTTTTTGGAAAGGATCGAACTGACGATGAGCGGAATACTGGGAACAGTGCCGCTGGCATCACGCAGCGCGTAAATTTTTTTATCGGCGGGCACCATCTTATCCGTCTGACCGCAGATGACGCAACCAACTTTCCGGACTTGCGCAATGATCCGAGCAGCGGGCAGCAGCGTCTGGAAACCGGGAATGGAATCCAATTTATCCAGCGTACCGCCGGTGATGCCCAGGCCGCGGCCGGAAATCATTGGCACCCGGAAACCGAGGCAGGCGAGCAGCGGGGCGAGCGGGAGGGAAACCTTGTCGCCGATGCCGCCGGTGGAATGTTTGTCCACCAGCGGGCGCAGGTCGCCGGGAAATTTCAGCACGTCGCCGGAATCGCGCATGGCGAGCGTCAGCGCGGCCGTTTCGGCCGTGTCCAGGCCGCGAAAATAGATGGCCATTAGCAGCGCGGCCATCTGGTAGTCCGGGATTTTTCCGGCGGTGAACTCGCGGATTAACTGTTGAATCCGTTCGGATGTGAGTTTTTTTCCTTCGCGCTTTTGCTCAATCAACGGAAGGAAATTCATCAGCAGCCTGGTTTTTACCCGTTAAATTTTTTGGCGGAAATGGTTGCGTTATGGCCGCCGAAGCCGAACGAGTTGTTCACGATGGCGTTCACCGGCATTTCGCGGGCGGTGTTGGGAACGTAATCCAGGTCACATTCGGGGTCGGGCGTCTGCAGATTGATGGTGGGCGGGACAATACCATGTTTGATGGCGAGGGCGCAGGCCGTCATTTCGACGGCACCCGCCGCGCCGAGCATGTGGCCGGTCGCACCCTTGGTGGAACTCACAGCCAGTTTCCGGGCGTGTTCGCCGAAAACCGTCTTGATGGCCTGCGTTTCGCAAACATCACCCTGGGGCGTGGAAGTGCCGTGGGCGTTGACATAGGAGATGTCCCCGGGATTCAAGCCGCCGGTGCGGAGCGCCATTTTCATGCAGCGCACGGCGCCTTCGCCGCCGGGCGGGGGCGAGGTGATGTGATGCGCGTCGGCGGTGTTACCGTAACCGGCAATCTCGCAATAAATCCTTGCGCCGCGCTTTTTCGCGTGTTCCAGCTCTTCAAGCACGATCACGCCCGCGCCTTCGCCCATGACGAATCCATCGCGGTCTTTGTCAAACGGCCGGGAGGCGTGCCGGGGATCGTCGTTGCGCGTGCTCATGGCGCGCATCGCGCAAAAACCGCCGATCCCGACGGAGACAATGGCCGCTTCCGCACCGCCGGCAAACATCACCTGCGCATCGCCCATCTTGATGGTCCGCCACGCCTCGCCGATGGCGTGGTTCGCGGTGGAGCAGGCGGAACAGGTGGCAAAATTCGGGCCCCGCAGGTTGTGGTACATCGAGAACAGGCCGGAGGCCATGTTGCTGATGAGCATGGGAATCATGAACGGCGATAGCCGGCCCGGGCCGCGGTCGAGCAGGATTTTGTGCTGTTCAATGGTCGTCTGCAGCCCGCCAATGCCGGAGCCGATGATGACGCCGATTTCATCGCGGTTCTCCTGGTCGAGATTCAGGCCGGAATCGAGCAAGGCCTGCCATCCGGCATAAACGCCAAACTGCGAATAGCGGTCCGTGCGGCGGATTTCCTTCGGCGACGGAAACGCGGGCGCCAGATCGAATTCCTTCACCTGGCCGGCGATCTGAGTATCGAACGGGGCCGCGTCGAAAGCGGTGATCCGGTCAATGCCGCACTGGCCGGCGACCAGGTGGTTCCAGAACACGTCGAGTTGATGGCCGAGGGGCGTGACGACGCCGAGGCCGGTGATGACCACGCGCCGGTCTGATGGGTTGCTTGCCATAAATCAAAAAGGGCAGTTTGAGCTAGTCCAGCCAAACTGCCCCGAAGTGCGGAAAGTCGCAACTATTTTTGGTTGTCTTCGATATATTTGGTGACGTCGCCGACGGTCAGGAGTTTCTCGGCCTGCTCGTCCGGCACTTCGACGCCGAATTCTTCTTCCAGCGCCATGATCAACTCGACCGTGTCGAGCGAATCCGCGCCGAGGTCCTCGATGAACTTGGCTTCCGGCGTCACCTGATCCGCCTTAACGCCCAGTTGTTCGACGATGATGTCCTTTACCCGTTGGTCAATTGGTTTGTCAGCCATAATTTTGTCCTGTCTTATGCCATGAATAAAAAATCCGTTCAAGCCCCGAATTCCGATTTTTTATCACCGCGTTAAGTCGTTGAACCGCTGGATGGAGCTTCGATTCACGATTGAATGCTTCCACCTCATCACATCACCATGCCGCCGTCAACGGTTAAAACCTGCCCCGTGACGTAGCGCGCCGCCGGGCTCGCCAGATAAAGCGCGCCCGCCGCGATGTCGTCCGACTGGCCGAGACAGCCCAGCGGGATTTTCTTTAAAATCTCCGCGCGCAGCGCCTCGTTCAACTCCGCCGTCATATCGGTCTCGATGAAGCCCGGCGCGATGGCGTTGACCGTGATGCCGCGCGAGGCAAATTCCCGCGCGACCGACTGCGTAAAGCCGATCAGCCCCGCCTTGCTCGCCGCGTAGTTGCTCTGTCCCGCGTTGCCGATGAGGCCGATGACTGATGAAATGTTGATGATACGACCGCTGCGCTGCCTGGCGAACGCGCGGGAAAACGCCTTGGTGAACAGAAACGCGCCCTTGAGATTGATATCCAGCACGGTGTCCCAGTCGGCATCGCTCATGCGCATGACCAGGCCATCGCGCGTCACCCCCGCGTTGTTCACGAGAATGTCCACCTTGCCGGCCTCGACGAGAATTTTCTCGGCGGCGGCGCTGACGGCGGCGGCATCCGCCACGTCCACGGCGAACGCCCACGCCTTGCGTCCGAGCGCGCGGATTTCCGCCGCGACCTTCTCGGAATTTTCCGCCGTGCGCGAAACGACAACGACATCCGCGCCTTCATTGGCGAATTTTAACGCAATGGCGCGCCCGATTCCACGACCCGCGCCGGTGACAACGGCAATTTGATTGGCAAGTTGGCTCATAAATTATTTTCAGCCACAGATGAAACACAGATTGAACACAGATTCAAAGCAACAAATTTTTGCAAAAACGCTAATTTGCATTTGCTACGCGCTCTGGATATTTGCGTGCGTAATTAACCCAATATTCGAAAATTCCGTTCTTCTTTCCATCAAGTATTTTCCTTGCTCGCTCATTCAGCGGCTCAATTTCCTTTTCCAACGGTGAACCGTGATACCACTTCGACCAATCCTTCGTCCCAAGTTCATCCCAAAATCGCAGGGCAATGTGAAAGGCTTCTCTGAAAATCACCGCCAATTCGGCCGCCCCCAATTCGTCAAGGCCACGAATCGTTTCCTCGGCCAAAACGGTGTTGTGCCAATTTCCAAAATGCCAGCCCAAATCATCCATTACCAACGAAACATCCAATTCATAAGTTGCCGCCATCGCCCGCAACCCCATCGGCAACTTTTGAATTTCAGCCGCAAATTCAGGCGACTCTCGGGTGACAGAAATTCGCCGTTCAAGTTCCTTCGCCAGTAACTTAAAAAGCTCGTCATCCGAACTGACAGAAATTGCTTCTCGAGTAAGATGGCTCATTTATCTGTGTTTCATTTGTGAAAATCTGTGGCTAAACAGAAATTGCTTTGACCGTGGCTTCCAAGCTCGCCGGGTCCGCGACATTCAACATCGTCGCCGTTTTATCAATCCGCTTCATGAATCCGCTCAAGGCGGCACCCGGGCCGAGCTCAATGAACCGCGTAAAACCCTGCGCCAGCAACGCGCGCATCGAGGTTTCCCACAGCACGGACGCGCATACCTGCCCGACGAGCCGGGCGGATATTTCCGCCGGCGTGCCGTGCGCCTGCGCCGTGACATTGGAAATCACCGGCACGCCCGGCGAAACCAAATTTACCTTCGCCAGTTCCGCGCCAAGCTTCGGCTGCGCGCTGGCCATGAGCGGCGAGTGATAAGCACCCGCCACCGGCAGCGGCAGCGCGCGCTTCGCGCCTTTGGCTTTTGCCAGTTCGCACGCCTTCGCAATTTTTTCCGTCTCGCCGGAAATAACGAGCTGGCCGGGGCAATTCAGATTGGCCAGCACCACGCCGGCTTCCGCACAAACTTCGCGCGTCGGCGCTTCGTCCAGACCAATGATCGCCGCCATGCCACCCTGGGTCACATCGCAGGCTTCCTGCATGAAGCGTCCGCGCTGGCGCACGACGCGGAGTCCGTCCTCAAAACTCATCGCGCCCGCCGCGGTCAGCGCCGTGAATTCACCCAGCGACAAACCGGCCGTGGCGTCGAATTTCAGATGGGGGGCTTGTTCCTTAAGTAATTCAAAGCATACCCAGCTCACGAGAAAAATTCCGGGCTGTGCATTTTCGGTCTTGGTCAGGCCGGCCTCCGGTCCGTTGAAACAGATACCGGCAAGATCGTAGCCGAGCGCGGCGTTGGCGCGGTCGAACCACGCCTTGGCGGAAGGAAATTTTTCAGCCAGGTCTTTGCCCATGCCGACGACTTGGGCGCCCTGGCCGGCGAATAACAGTGCGGTTTTGCTCATAGAGTCAGAAAATGAAACACAAATTCCGGCTGCTCGGAAAGCAGAGAATTTGATTTGCATTAGCTTCCATGACGAGTATGGTTTTTTAATTGAAAGGAATTTATGAAAAAGCAACTTTCTAATCTTCTTTTCCTCGCCTTTCTGGTGATATTCCCGGCCAGCAATCAAGCCGGGGCCGCCGATCAGGTCATGCTGCAGTTCAATACCACCGGTGATCAGGGAGCGGTAGGCATGCACTCAACCCTGGGCTTGCCGGTAAGTTCGCAGTATCCCGAGTACACGATTCTGCGCAGCACGAACCTGCAGACTTGGGAAGCCGTCGCCGGCCCGGTCAGCGGCGGAGTCGGGGTGTCGGACGAATTGCTCCGGTGTGCGGTGCCGCTGGCGGGGCAGCGCGCCTTTTACCGCGTCGTGACGGAGGTGAAAACTGCGCCGCCGGATAGCACCCATTTGGGCGACTCGATTTATGGCTACGGCACCGAGTTTGGTCGCCAGATCCAACAGGTCGGCCAATTGTCGCTGGCTGATTTCGTCAGCCGTTACACGCCAACCAATCAATATCTGACCGCCATCACGTTTGACCCGACCTCGGTGGAATATTGGAACGCGTTCAATCTCCATTTTCCCTTGGACACGAACGAGCTCGCCATTTTCCAGACCAACGGCTTTGTGGCAAGCGGGCGGCTGGGCACCTACAGTTTTGCTGATTCCTTCTACAAAGTGTTCACCGCCGATCTCCCTGTTTATTTTTCATGCGACGCGGCGCTGCACGCCTGGCACCGCTCCTATGGTGGCATGCTCGAGGAGTTGGAAGAGACGTATCTGGCCCCGAATTTGCAATCGGTCATCGAAGGGATGCAAGACCAGGTTTATCTACCGTCCGGAACGGCTCTCGCCAACGGGTATCGGGATGCGGATTATTTTTTAGCGGTGGCGCACTCGCTCATCACGGGCACCACCGACTACGGTTGGCTGGGGCAAAACGCGCAGATTCAGGCCACGCTCACCGCCATCAGCAATCTGCAGCCGGCCACCGCCATTTCCCTGTTCGGGACCAATCGTCTGGTTGACTGCTCGCAATTCACGGTGCGCGGCCATTACGCAACTTCCCAACAGCTCCAGAGGTATTTTCGCGCGATGATGTGGTGCGGGTTGATTGATTTTCGATTCACCGGCTCGACGAACGACAACTCGCTCCGCGAATTGTCCGGTGCCGTCGCAATGCATCTGCTGCTAAAAAGCTCCGGCCAATTCGCGAACTGGCAGCAAATGGACAATGTCGTGCAAATGTTTGTCGGCTTGCCGGACTCCCTGAACTTCGCCCAGCTGAGCGACCTCATGACGGCGGCGAACATCCAATCGCCGGCCAGTCTGCCCACCACCGCATCGTTGGTGAATCTGCAAAACCGGATCATGGCCGGCCAGATTGGCATGCAGAACATTCAGAACGGATACTTCTTCTCACCGCTGTCCCGCCAGCAGATCAAGCTGCCCCGCGCCTTTACCGTGCTGGGCCAGCGCTTCGTGCCGGACGCCTGGGCGATGAACCAATGTGTCTACGACCGGATCATCTGGGATACGAATGGCATTCCGGGCAATGAAGACAAGGTGATGCGACGGGTGCCGGGTGCGTTGGACATCGCCTTCGCAGTCCTCGGGAATGACCAGACCGTCCCGCAGATCGCCGCGCGCATCGCCAACACCAACGACCACATCTGGCGCGACGGTCATCCGTATCAACATAACCTGGCGGCGATCCGCCGGGTCATTGACGCACAGGTTTCACCGGCATGGACCAACAATATTTACCAATCCTGGCTCGGCTGCCTGCGCGAACTTTCAGCGCCGACGACCGGTTTGGAATATCCCGACGCCATGCGCACGCCGGCTTGGGCGATGAAAACCCTCAACACCCAACTCGCTTCCTGGACAGAGCTGCGCCACGACACGGTGCTCTATGTGAAGCAACCCTATACCGGACAAGTCTTATGTTCCTACCCCGATGGTTTCATCGAACCGCGAGTCAGCTTCTGGGAACGCATGCGGGACATGGCGCTCCGCACGAAAGATTTGATGGCCACGCTTCCCAAAACCGGCGAGTTCGTGTTTGACCCAAATTCTTCCGGTGATACGCCGTTCACCAATACAATCGGAGGCATTTACACCAACCGATTGCAGTTTCTCGATAATTTCGCGGCGCAAATGACCACGTTGCGGGATATTTCAGCGAAGGAATTGAGCCGCCAAACTTTGACCAGCAATGAAGTTTTCTTCATTCAAAGCCTGATCGAGAATCCTTACCAATACGGCAGTGTGCGCTCTTACAGCGGTTGGTATCCGCATATTTTTTATTATAACGCCCGGGCGCAACGATCACTCATCTCGCCATGCGACTTTTGGGACGCCTTGGTCACCGATGTGCAAACCGATCCGACCGACATCGTGGTTGGCGACCCGGGCTGCATCCTGCATGAAGGCGTGGGTAACATTAATCTACTGGCGATCGCCGTGAATTGGGGCACCAACGATGCCGCGGTCTATGCCGGCCCGGTGATGAGCCACTACGAATTCGAACTCGGTCCCGCCACGCGAGAAACCGATGCGCAATGGAAATCCGATTTGCGCGCCGGTGTTCAGCCGACGCAACCTGATTGGACCGGCTCGTACCTGGTGCCGGGAACGTTTACTTTTCCCTGGGGGATTTACTGAAGCCCCTCATCGTCAAACGGAGATGTTTCGATTATTCAAAATCAATTAAGGAAATGACTTCGCGCGGAAAAATTTTGCGGGGGAATTAGTGGCGTCGTCGGTGAACTCGAAGTTGCCGGTCGTATTGGTGAGGTTTGTCTGCGAAGTCCAGGCGCTCAGATCAACGGCGGTTTGCAGCGTGTAAACTCCCGTCGCGCCGCCCAGCAACAGCCTGATTCGGCCGCCCGGCTGCGCCGTGAGCGAGGTGAAGCGCAACGGATTCACCCCGAAGAAATTCAGCACATCCGCCATATAGGCGGTGCGCACGCTGTCACTGTTGATGGTTTCAAACGGGAAGCCGAGATAGACAACTTTACCCCCGCCCGCCGCGCCGTTGTAAACAATTCCCGCCGCACCGCTGGTTAGATTGCTATAATTCACCGCAATTGCCGCGCCTCCATTGGTCGGTGCGAGCACGTCGGGATAACCGACGAAATAAATCCCCTTCGATCCGTCATCGAATGTGCCATGCGCACTACCGGAAAAAATCGAGCCGGCGGCGGCGGCGAAATTCCACATCCCGGAACTGTCGGCGACGTAGGCGGCGTGCAGCTGGTTGTGGATGAAATTCTGGTCCGCCGTCGTCGAGACGCCCGCCCGGCCCAAATCCCAGGCGATCTCCGAGCCGGAAGTGAAAAGATTCCCGCCGCCCGCGAGATAGGCCGCAACTTTTGACTGCTCCGGGCTGCTGAAACTTTCGTCCGCTGTGGATTCGTTGCCGCAAGCCCAGATCACGATGGGATAATTCGTCAGCGTGACCAGATCGTTGGTGATGGCGGTGTGCGAGCAGGAGTCAAACGCCACGCCGGCCGCGCTGATGGCCTTCCCATGCGGCACGACATAATCAAAAGAGTTGACGCGGCGCGGCAGCACGCGGTCATTGTTCCCAGAGCCGCCGGGCGGAACGTAATTTTGCGCGACGAGAAATTGCTTCAGGTTCGTCGTGCGGTCAAAGCGGTCGAACGCGTTCACGAAAAGAACCTTGGCCGACGTGCCGGCGGGCGGCGGGCGGCAGCCGACGACGACAGAGGGAAACGATTCGCCGCCGGCATTCGCCGCCGTCACCCGGAAATAGTAATCCAGGCCCGCCGGCAGGTTCGTGACGGTGAAGCTGGTCGTGTTGCCCACGGAAACCGGATCACCGAAACCGTAGCCGTTGGTGGACTGGTAAATGAGGTAGTTCGTCGGCGCACCGGTATTGGCGACGCTCGCCGGCATGGCCCACGCCAGCGCAACCGAATTGTTGGTTTTGCCGATGGCGCGGACGTTTGCCGGCGGTTCCGGCAGGAAAATCAAAGGCGGCGGGTTATTCGTGTCAAACTGATTCAGGTATTTAACGACGGCGTGCATCGCGGCGCGGGCGATGGCGGCGCGCGCCTTGGAATCGCGCAGCAGTGCGGCATCCGTGGCGTTGTCGTGGTAGGCGACCTCGATGATGGTGCCGTCCATCACATTCACAAAATTGTTGTTGCTGATTTCCGAGTAGCCGCCGGAGAAGGTGATGTTGGTGCCGTTGTCGAACCAGGCGTATTCCAAGGGCGGTGAGCCGGCTGCAACCAGTTCGTCGTTGACGGTCTGACCGCAAATACGCGCCAGCGCGGCCTGATTCGGCGTCGGCACGCTGGTGATCAACCCTTCGTCGCCGCGCAAGGTGCCGTTGGCACTCGCGTTCGAGTGGAAGCTGAGGTGGATGCGCTGAAAAAACGACGTGCCGTTGGTCTCGGTCATTTCCACGGACATGCGCGGCGGCGCGGACCAGCTGTCCTGCTCATCGTTGCCACTGGTGTCATAGAGCGACGTGGACTGGCCCTGGCCGAGATTGGCTTGAATCCAGTAACGGCAGCTTTCCTCCTCGCGCGGATATCCGGAGACGCCGCCGCCGCGATCGATCGAGCCCATGCCGTTGCCAAAACGAATGGCATCGGCGATTACCACCGAGCCGTTCGTCGTGCCACGCAGGTTGCTGATGACCACCGATCCGCTCGCGGAATTTGAACCCGCATTGAAATAGTATTCACCGAGATAAACCCAGCCGTTGCCGACGAGATAATGCGGCACGCGATACTGCGTCTCGCCGCCGGTGTGCCGAATGCGATAAAGCTGGTCGCCGCGATCCGGGCCATGGCGCACCCAGGTGTAAACCGGATAATATCCCGTGGCGGGAATCGCCGGGGTGTAGGTCGCCGTGGCCGATTCGACGCTGTCGTAAGCGGCATAGCAATATGGCACGTCCCCGGGATTGCCGAAAAAAATCGTCGAGGTGCTATCATTCCAGGCGCCGGCGAAAGTGACACCCGCGCTGATGTTATCCAGCACCACTTCATTTGTCTGCTGGCCGAGCGGACGCATCGAGGCGACAATCGCCCCGGCATTGAAACAATAGGCGGCGAAAAAATTCAACTGGTCGAGATTGCCGTAATCCTCATTCATGGAGTTCAACGCCACCGGTCGTTGGAGATACCAGAAATTATTCGTGCTCCAGGTCCAGCCGTGACCGGAATTCATGAACACCACGCGACCGGCCAGCGCACCGACCGGCTGCCGGACGGCAGGCACGACCGGACTGAACGCCGGGGCCACCAAGGAAGTTGGTTGCGCCGGTTTTGTCGATAGGGGCTCGCTCCAAACCGGTGTGGTGGAAAAGTCATGCCAAGAAGTGTTATCCGTCGACGCTTCCTCCGGGTCGCCGACAGCGCACGCCACGGACAAACAGCCGAGTAGAACACCGGCTGAAAGACGAACCCCAGGACGGATCATGGCATAACCTTCGCATTAATTTTAAGCGGCGGCAAGCATCTGTGAACTGGATTCGCAAATCCATGCTTGCCCTTGGCGTCGTTCCGGAGAAAAATCGCCGCAGTTAATTTATGTTTTCCCATGTTGTCATTTTCTGGACCGATCCGGCCAAACCCGAAGCGGCGGCGGCGGTCATCGCCGGCGGCCATAAATTCCTGAAAGACATTCCCGGCATCACCCATTTTCACATCGGCAAAATGGTCGGCAGCGCCCGGCCGGTGGTCGATCAAACCTACCAAGTCGCGCTGAACACCGTTTTTACCAGCAAGCAGGCGCAGGACGATTATCAGGTGCATCCGCAGCATTTGGAATTTGTCGCGCAGTGCGTGAAGCCGTTCGTGGAAAAAGTTGTCGTCTACGATTTTGAGTGAAAAATCTTTCCGTAGATTGCGCAGATTAAAAATCTGCGTTCATCTGCGAAATCTGGGGATCAAGCCCTGGGGTGAAACTTCCGGTGGATCTCCCGCAGCCGGCTACCGGTCACGTGCGTGTAAATCTCAGTGGTGCTGATGTTCGCATGGCCGAGCAGTTCCTGGATCACGCGCAAATCCGCACCATGCTCCAGCAGATGCGTCGCGAAGCTGTGCCGCAGCATGTGCGGCGTCAGGTTTCGCTCCACGCCCGCGCGGCGGACACGGTTCTTGATATGCAGCCAAAGCGTCACCGCCGCGAACGGCGTGCCGCGCTTCGTGAGAAAAACATTCGCTGGTGATTTGGGCGTGACCAACTTCGGGCGACCCGCTTCGATGAACCGATTTAACGCTGCCACCGCCGTGCGTCCCACCGGCACGACGCGTTCCTTGTTGCCCTTGCCGATGACGTTGATGAAGCCCGCATCCAGATGCAATTGCTCCAGCCGGAGGTTTTTCAGTTCGGACAAACGCAAGCCGGAAGCGTAAGCCAGTTCCAGAATCGCCTGGTCGCACAAAACTTCCGGTGTTTCCGGTGTTTCCGGTTCGAGCAATTTTTTGATTTCATCGTTCGACAACGCCTTCGGCAGGCGTTTCCAGCGGCGCGGCAGGGAAAGATTATCCGCAATGTTCGCCGGCAGCAGTTTTTCGTTTTCGGCGAATTTATAAAAAGCCCGCAGTGCCGCGATCTCCAGATAAACGCTTTCACCGCTCAAGCGCTTGGAAGAAGTCTGGTGGGGCGTGACTCCCGGCGAGCCGTCATTATCCCTTCCTTCGGCTGAAGCGGCTCGGGAGGACACTCGCCCCACCGGCGACAGGTTTCTCGACCGCTCGTGCAAGAGAAAAGCCATGAGATGCTTCAGCTCGACCGAGTGCCAGTCGGTGAGATTTTGTCGGGCCGCCCACGCTGTGAATTTGCCGAGCAACGCGGCGTAAGTCTTCGCTGTGTTGCCAGACTGCCCGCGCTCGTGGCGCAGGTATTGCAGAAAATCTTCGACGAGCGTGTTCACGGCTTTGCCGGTTGGATGGTGAACTCCACGAAACGGCTCTTGTGCAACGCCAGTTTCAGGTTCAGCGATTTGATGCCATCGCGAACATTTCCAAACTCTATCGAATAGTGGCCGGCCCATGCAGGCGTCTCTGAATTCAAGACGTCGCGCCCTTGATCATCGGTGGCCGATACCACGGTCAAATTCATTCCCTTCGGATTGAAGTTCGGATCGGCCCCGATGATGATGCTGATATCCTTCTGGCTGCTTTGCCAGCGATTGGTGAGCAGCAATGGCGGCAGCAATTGTAAATGTACGCCGTAGGCCGTGCCTGGGGTGATGGTGAACGGGAAATTGGTTTTGCCATCCCGCCGCCGTGTGTCCGGTGTGGGAACCGTCGAGTCGGGGATCATGAACGGCAAATTGGCATCCCATGCGGTCCACTCGGCATCCGCATCCTGCTGGCTGCTGGCTTTCACGGGAACATTTGTGAACGTCACCAGTTCATCATTACTGAAACCTGACCGTTGAATAAATTCCATTCGCACTTTCCACGGCTGATACGGCCACAAAACCGGTTGAAAATAATAGCCGTCCATCCCGTAATGCTCGGGCGGGGGAATGTAGGAACCATTCATCATGTGTCCCCAGATCCGTCGAACTCCGTTTGTGGGATAAGCGTAAATCAAACCCTGGGACCAATTACCGGCGGCGTCGGTGGTCTGCGCCGGCCAGGGATTCCAGTTGGTGGTGGACTGGCCGTTTTGCCGGAAATCAAAATTCAGGTGGACGCATTGGTTAGCGGGGTCGTTGGTCGGCGTGAGGCTGCCGCCATTCCAACTGGGCGTCGGCGCACCGGCGACCAGTTTGGTGAGTGTCACCTCCAGATCGCCGTCGGATTCCGTGTCCGGCAGCGGCTTGGGCGTCCAATGCACAAAGGTTTTGGGCACTGGATTGGTGAGGACAAACTCCCCTTTGACAACGGTGCCCCGATACGGCCTGACGCGCAAAATCGTTTCCTTGTCCCAGCGCGGATACGCACTCAGCACGAAGCTATGAATTGACACGCCGGATTTTACAAATGACCGGTATCCCGCCTCGATATTGACGCAACCCGTGTTCGCCCGGTCAGAAACCAGTAACTCGATCGGTTGCCCGCGCGTCTCGGGTTCTTCTCCAATCCAGACGACGATGGTATTGCTGGCGGTGTCGATCCAATCGGACGTGGGCAGGTCTTCATAGCCCGGCGCCATGTGGTGAGACCCATAACTCGTGCCCAGCAGCGTCAACCTGGTCCCGTCTTCCAAATGGATGACCTGCGGTTCGCCAACAGAGGGAAACGCCACGGCATCGCCGGGCTTGGCCAATTCGCTAACGGTTATACCTACCGTCAAAACTGAAACCATGCTCCACAGCAGGATTATTGTTTTCATAATTTTCTGACTAGGTTTCAGGGTGCCAAGATGAGAAGTTTGGGCCTGGCAAAATTCCAGCCGTCCATAGCGGGATAGCTATCTGACTGGATTGTTTCAGAAAATGTTCAACCCGCTACCGATGATTCACAATTTCTTCCCCGTCAGCTTTTCATACGCCTCCAGATACTTCGCGGAAGTCCTGGCGACGACATCCTCCGGCAGTTGCGGGCCGGGCGGGGTTTTGTCCCAAGTCAGCGTTTCGAGGTAGTCGCGGACGAATTGCTTGTCGAAGCTCGGCTGGCCGCGGCCGGGCGCGTATTGGTCGGCCGGCCAGAA
>CAIJNQ010000170.1 GCA_903822015.1 uncultured Verrucomicrobia subdivision 3 bacterium
CCCACCGGCAAAAAGGATTGCCGCGTGAGCGTGGACGGTGCGCCGACGATTTACTGTTTCCATGCGTCGTGCGAGGCGGCGGTGGCGGGGGCCAACCGCCGGTTGCGCTCGACCCTTGCGGGTGGGCAATGGGAAATCGTTCTGCCGGGTGGAAAGATTTTACGGAATGGCGATGTGCTGCAACCGGCTGATTGAGACGCGGCTGAAAGCCGTCCTCCACGTCTTTGGCTGCGACCCGAAACTTTTCACCTATTCCCAGCCGGTGCGTGTGCCCGGCGCTTATCGGGATGGAAAACTTCAACGCATCGTCTGGCTTAAAAACTGACTTATGGAAATCAAAACCTTTTCCCCGCTCGACCAGGTTGACCCGGCGGTTGACCTCGGCGCCATTCAGGCCGATCTGGCCGATTGGCATTACATCGAGGACATCGCGGCCAACCCGCATCCGAAGCCGCCGGAACTCATCGCGGGACTCCTGCATCAAGGTTGCAAGATGATTCTGGGCGGCACGTCGAAGTCGAACAAGTCGTGGTGTCTGCTCGACATGGCGATGTCGGTCGCCAGCGGTCAGGATTGGTGGGGCCGGCGCTGCATCAAAGCGCCGGTGATTTACATCAATCTGGAGCTGCAGCCGTGGGCGATTGATGAACGGCTCGCGCTGCTTTGCCACGCGCGGCCGGAATGCAAGTTCGACCCGAAGATGCTCGCCATCTGGAATCTGCGCGGCAAGAGCGCCGATATGTCGGTGCTCCGGCCGCGCCTCGAGAAGAAACTGGCCGGCACGAAGTTCGGGCTGATCATCATTGATCCCGCTTACAAAGTTCTCGGCGACCGCGACGAGAACGCCAACGGCGAAATCGCCGGCCTGATGAATGAGTTTGAGGAACTGGCGCAGTCCACCGGGGCCGCCATCGTCATCGCGCACCACTTTGCCAAGGGCGACAGCACGGCCAAGTCCGCCATGGACCGCATGAGCGGCGCGGGCGTTTGGATCCGTGACCCGGACGCCATCATGGTGCTGACGCCGCACGAGGAGCCGGACTGTTTCACCGTCTCCAGCATCCTGCGCAACCTGCCGCATCAGCCGGAGTTTGTCGTCTCGCTCGACTTCCCGTTGATGAAGGTTGCCAGCGACCTGAATCCGGCCGCGCTCCGCCGGCCACAGTCCAAAAACAAGGTGTGTTCAGACAAGGAGTTTTTGGACGCCATCATCACCGATGAGGGCAAAACTTTCAGCCGGATCGTGGCGGACGCCAAAGACATCCTGACCGCCAGCCGAAACACGGCTGCACGGGCGCTTAAACGATTGGAATCAGCGGGTTTAGTCCAAAACCGGGGCGGACTTTACTGGCGTAGTCCCACAAGTCCCACATCCCTTTAAGAGTAATGGGACTAAATCCACAAAACAGGCAGGGAGTAAGGAACAGCCCTTCTTGGGTCGGGCTGTCCTTCCCTCACTGCCAATGGACTGGGTCCTTCCGGACTGGCCCAAAAAATTGAAAGGAAAATTATGACGAACATGATTGAGCAACCGAAAACTGTGCTGGCATTTGAACAATCGCCACGCGAAACCACGAAAGCTTTTGCGGCTTTCAAAACCTACCTCGACCTGGGGCCAAACCGGTCGCTTGTGTCCGCTGCGGCCAAGTTGGGCTGCACCAAGCGGCGGCTGGAATGGCTCAGCCGGAAATATGACTGGCCTGCCCGCGTCGTGGCATTCAACCGGCACTTTGCCGATCTGGAGCGCCAAGCCATCGAACGATTGGCGTGCGAGAAGGCCGTCGAGTGGTGGCAGCTTCACGAGCCGGCCCGCCGGCAGGCGTGGCTGGAGGCGGAGGAAGCCATCCTCATGGTGAAAGAGGCGCGCGAGCGCTGGCGCAAGTCTGGCCGGACGCCGGGGTTTGAAGGCATGGCGCGGATGTTGGACCTGGCGTTCAAGCTGAAACAGTTCGCCGCCGGTATGCCGAGCGAGATCAAGGAGGTCCACAATCTGCACGCCGGCAAGGTGTCGATCGAGTGGGAGGAAGCCATCCGTAAAGCCTACGCGGTGGCTGAACCGACTGCCCCGGCCATCGTGGATGTTCAGGAGGTGAAGCCATGAACACTTACGACATTTTAGCCAAGGCGGCAGTAGCCGCTGGCTGTCCGATGGATCAGACATTCAACCTGGTGAAAGGCGAAGCCTGTTTGCAGGAACGGCAACTGGTGGCCTGTGCGGCTGCGCGCCTGTGCGACCAGCCGAACGGTCCGACTGCCGTTGGTTACGGTGGCGCTCGCGGCGGTGGCAAGAGTCATTGGCTGCTGGCGCAAATGGGGGTGGACGACTGCCAGCGCGTGGCCGGCCTGAAATGTCTCCTGCTCCGCAAAGTTGGCAAAGCCAACTTGGAACACTTCGAAGATTTGCGCCGGAAGCTTTTCAACCGGTTGCCGCATGAGTTCTCGGCGTTCCGTGGCATCCTGACGTTTGCCAACGGCTCCCGCATCATCGCTGGACATTTCCAAAACGAGAAAGATATTGATGCTTACCTCGGGCTGGAATACGACGTCATCGGCATCGAGGAGGCTACCACCCTGACCAGCCGGAAATACCAGGACATCACGACGTGCTGCCGGTCGTCCAAACCGGGCTGGCGTCCACGGATTTATTCCACAACCAATCCGGGCGGTGTCGGTCACGCATGGTATCGGACGAAGTTCGTCGTCCCTATGTTGGAACGGCACGAGACGGAGACGCGGTTTATCCCGGCGCGGGTCACGGATAACCGCTGGAATAATCCGGACTATGTCCGCGTGCTGGAGGGTTTGACGGGCTGGCAGAAACGGGCGTGGCTGGACGGCGATTGGGACATCGCCGCCGGCCAATACTTCACGAACTTTCGCCGCGAGGTTCATGTTCTGCCGCAATTCGATGACACACGGGCTGTGGACTGGTTCGCCGCGCTGGATTATGGAGTTGCGCATTACAC
>CAIJNQ010000171.1 GCA_903822015.1 uncultured Verrucomicrobia subdivision 3 bacterium
AATTGTAAATTGCTCATGCCAACGTTGCCTCTTTGGCGTGGCAGGCAATCAGCAATCCGTTGAAACTGGTTCTCAGTTAGCTCCATGCCCGGCAAGAATGCCGAAAACCCCCAGTTTGTCAAATAGTGTTAACAGGCCCTAATGATATAGCAAAACAACCGCCGCCGTCGCGGCAGAACCTCCTTAACCTGTAGTTGTTTGACCATCGGCCAAACTAAAACCTGGTTTACCGTCGCTCCCGGGAGCAGTTTTAATTAAAGAATGCCTTTTTCCTCAGGATTGGTCATCCTGGCGGGGAAGGGTGTCTTATTTCAGCTGCCGGGCCTTGATACCGGCAATGGCGGCCTTCATTTCATCGAAATGCGTTTGTGGATTCATGGTGTTGGTAACATGAACGATTTTCCCATCCAGTCCGATGAGGAAGCTCACGCGCTTAGACAGGCTCACCAAGGGCAGCTTGGCATCGTAAGCGGCGATGATTTTGCCGTCCGGATCGGCTACGAGCGTGAAGTTCAGCTGGTATTCGGCGGCAAATTTCTTGTGGCTCGCCACCGTGTCGCGACTGACGCCGACGACCGCCACGTTATTGGTCTGCAATTCGCCCATGCGGTCGCGGAAACCGCAGGCTTCCCGGGTGCAGCCGCCGGTGAAATCCTTGGGGTAAAAATAGAGCAGCACAAATTTGCGGCCGACGAGGTCCGCGAGTTTGAATGCCTGACCATCCTGGTCCTGACCGGAGAACAGGGGGGCGGGGTCGCCCGCCTTGGGCAGCGCGGCCAACAGCGAAGTGGTGGAAACTAACAGCGAGGTGAACAGCAGTTTTAATTTCATGAACGAGTAATCGCCCGACGGCGTGAATTTGCTAGCGGTAGTCAAGTTCATGGGCGCGGCCAGCGGCGGAGGCAGTTTTGCAGCCAGAGCCACCAAACCATCCAGAACGCCTCCAAGACGATGTGGCGCGTGAGTTTGGAGGAGCCTTCGACGCGTTCGGTGAAGGTGATCGGCACCTCGGCGATGGTAAAGCCACTGCGCCAGAGGCGGTGGGTGACTTCGATCTGAAAACTATATCCGTCGGATTGCACGGCGGCAAGTCCGGCGGCCTGCAGCGCGCGGCGCCGGAAACATTTGAACCCGCCGGTCGGGTCGGTGAAGGGCATGCCGGTGATGAGCCAGACGTAGATGCCGGCGCAGCGGCTCAGCAGCAGCCGCTTGAGCGGCCAGTTCAGGACGCGCACGCCGCCGGTGTAACGCGAGCCGAGCACCAGGTCCGAATTCTGCGCCGCCCTGAGGAAATTCGGGATTTCATCCGGATCATGCGAAAGGTCGCAGTCCATCTCAAAAATGAATTCGTAGTGCCGTTCCAAGGCCCATTGAAAGCCGGAGATGTAGGCGCGGCCCAGGCCGTTCTTTTTCGCCTCGTGCAGAACGTGGATTTGCGGATGACTCGCGGCAAGTTCGTCGGCGATTTTAGCCGTGCCATCCGAGGAATTACCGTCCACCACCAGCAGGTCCACGTCGACCGGCAGGGCTAAAAGCCGTTGTGCCACGCGCGGGAGATTTTCCCGCTCGTTCACGGTCGGGACGATGATGAGCGTCTGGTTCATGAAGCGCAGAGTGTCGGAAAATTCCGGCCTGAAAACAAGGCGGCAGTTCAGTTTGAACGCCGCCGCCGCCTCGGGCTGGATGAGAGTTCGCCCGGTGGGGCCAATTAGGAATTGCGCGAATCAAAGTTTGGGTTCGACGGAGTCTCGCCCGGCCAAAAATCAACGCCAGAGATTGGCGGCAGGCTTTTGCCTTTCACCCAAGAACAAAAACCGGCATACTAGGTCAGTGTCAAATCTCATCGCCATTGTCGGCCGGCCGAACGTCGGGAAATCCGCGCTGTTCAACCGCATCGTCAAGCGGCGCATTGCCATCGTCCACGACCAGCCCGGCGTCACGCGCGACCGGGTGAGCGTGGAAGCCGAGTGGCACGGAAAATCGTTCACCCTCGTGGACACCGGCGGCATCGGCCTGCTGCGCCGCGAGAAGTCCACGGACATCATCACCAAAGCCGCGCTGGAGCAGGTGGAAATGGCGATCGAAGCAGCCAGCGCTATCATCCTGGTCGTCAATGTGCAGGAAGGGGTGGTGCCGCTCGACCGCGAAGTCGCGCAAAAACTGCGGGCCAGCGGGAAACCGATTCTGGTGGCGATCAACAAGGTGGACACGAGCCTGGCGGAAAAGAACATGGACGAATTTGCCCGGCTTGGCTTCGAGAGGATGTTTCCGGTCAGCGCGATCCACGGCGAGGGCATTGAAAATTTGATGGATGCGGCGACGGCGTATCTGCCGCCGGGCGACGCGGGGCGGGTGACCAGTGAGCCGGAAGATTCCGCGCCCGTCGAAGGCGAAGAGCTGGCGCCGGTTCGCCGCAAAAAAGGCCCGCTGCGGCTGGCGATTGTCGGCCGGCCGAACGTCGGCAAATCCTCCATCATCAACGCCCTCACGAAATCCGCGCGGGTCATCGTCAGCCCGATTCCGGGCACGACCCGCGACTCGGTGGACGTGCCATTTGAGGTCGAGACCGAGGGCGGGCGCGAAAAATATGTGCTCGTGGACACGGCGGGCATCCGCAAGACGCGCAGCATTGACGACTCGGTGGAATTTTTCAGCGTGCAGCGATCGGAGGAGTCCATCGCGCGCTGCGACATCGCCA
>CAIJNQ010000172.1 GCA_903822015.1 uncultured Verrucomicrobia subdivision 3 bacterium
ATTTCCTTGTAGAGATAGCCGCGGGCGAGCAACTCGATCACTTCGCGTTCGCGCGGCGAAAGATCGTTCGTGCCATCCGTCTCGCTTTCGGTCCGGCGAAACGACTGGACGACTTTGCGGGCGATCTGGCTGCTCATGGGCGAGCCGCCCGCGTGCACGTCCTTCAAAGCATCGATCAGTTCATTGCGTTTCGTCTGCTTGAGCATATAGCCAGAGGCGCCGGCGGAAAGCGCGTCAAAAATGTGATTAGCGTCTTCATAAACGGTAACCATGACAAACTGGGTGTTGGGCAGGCGCGGTTTCAGGCGCCGGACGCATTCGATGCCGTTCATGCCCGGGAGATTGATGTCAAACAACACGACGGAAGGATTTTCCTGCGGCAACCGGGCCAGCGCCGTCTCGGCATCGTCATATTCGCCCGCGCATTTGAATCCATCGGCATCACGAATCCAGCCGGCGAGGATTTCCCGCGCCGGCACATCGTCTTCCACAATGGCCACCGAAATGTTCACAGTTGATTTCTGCTTCATAATCTACAGCCCGAACCCCGAAAGTCGTGTCCAGTTAATTGATGACACGCCGGAGCCCTTATTAAGTTGTTTCCCGCGCCGCGGCGGGGACGGAAACGAAAAATCTGATTTCGGTTCCCGCGCCGGTTTCACTCTTAATCTCGCACCGGCCGCCGATTTTCTCCAGACGCTGCCGCAGGTTTTTCAGGCCGTTGCCGCGTCCCAGCCGCTGGGTTTCCCAGTTGTTTTCCGCCGCCGCGACGTCAAAACCTTTTCCGTTATCCTCGATGATCACCTTAAAGCCGGCGGCATCAGGCGTCAGCGAAACGGAGACGCGGGACGCGCCGGAATGTTTGACGATATTGTGCAGCGCCTCCTTGAAGGCCAGGAAAACGTTATGTCGCAATTCAGCCGTGATCGGCCAGTGCGGCAGTTGCAACGGCACATCGAGCCGGCAGCGGATATTGATAGAAGTCAGATATTCCTGGGCAAAATTTCCCAAGTAATTCGCAAGGCTGTCCAGCGTGTCGTGTTTCGGGTTCACGGCCCAGACGATTTCATCCATCGAGCGGGTCAGCTCGCGGGAGGTATCGTAGATCCGGTCAAGCTGGACGCCGGCTTGCTCCGGATTGTTCAAATCGCCATGCACGGACTGGCTCAGAAGCGAGATGCGGGTGAGGTTGGCGCCGAGATGGTCATGGATGTCCTTGGCGATGCGGGTCCGTTCGCGCTCGATGGCCTGCTGGCGTTCGACGCGTTCCAGCTTGGCGCGCATCCGGCGGCGGGCAATCCACCAGACACTGCCGGCCACCAGGGCGATGGCCGCCAGCACGGTGAAGGCACGAAACCAATAGGTCTGCCAGAAATGTGGCAGCAATGTGAAGGCGAGTTCCGCGCCGGTGTCGTTCCAGACGCCGTCGCTGTTGCAGGCACGGACTTGGAAGGTATAATGCCCCGGCGGAAGGTAGCTATATTCGGCAACCCGTTTGTTTCCCGCGTCCACCCAGTCTTTTTCCCAGCCGGCCAGCCGGTATTTGAACTGCATCTTTTCCGGGGCGACGAAACTCAAACCGGTGAAGTGAAATTCAAGGCGCGGCAGGCCCGGTGGGATGCGGAGCTCGTTTCCCTGGGTCTGGCCGTCCGCGAGTTTACGGCCGTTGGCGATGATTTCTTCAATAACCACGGGCGGCGGCTGATGATTAATCTTAGTATGATCCGGGTTCACGGCCACCAGGCCGCCGGCGGTGGGAAACCAGATGCGTCCGTCCGCCGTCTGACAACTGGAAGGCTGCATACCCCCCGATATTTCCACCGAAGGCAGGCCGTCGCCGATGCCGTAATTCAAACAGGGCACATAGTTCGTGCCGCCGTCGGCGCACTTGTCGAGGGCCATTTTGGCGACCCGAAAAATTCCCTCGTGGGAGCCGACCCAGAAATTTCCGACATCGTCCTCCTCGATGCCCAATATGAAATTGCTTGGCAATCCCTGAGCCGAATTGATTTTTGAAAACCGGCCGTCTTTAAAGCGGCACATCCCGTTACCGTAGGTGCCGATCCATAAGGCGCCATCAGTGTCCAGGTGCAGGCACAGGAGATAGTCGCTGGAAAGCCCGTCGCTCTTGAAAAATTGTTCCAACTTGCCATTTTGCAACCGTCCCAGGCCGCCGCCCAGCATGCCAAACCAGACGGTTCCGTCAGGGGTTTGGGCGATCGCGCGAACATCCGGCAGTTTCAAACCTTCCTTTTCGCCGTACCATTTTACCGCCCCGGACTGGTAGCGGATCAAGCCGCTGGCGGTGCCGATCCAGCTGACGCCGTCGCCGGTTTGCAGAATGGCGGGCATGGGCACATTGACGTTTTCCAAACCAGGCGGAACGACAAAATGGTCGTCTTTTTTGGTATAGATCCCGCCACCCCAGGTGCCCGCCCACAACCGGTTCTGGTCATCTTTGGAAACGCACCAGACGAACTGGTTGGAAAACCCGGCGCTGGCGCCATATTGTTTCCACTCGTTGTTTTCCAGCAGGTGATAAAGCCCCGCGCCCTCGGTTCCCACCCAAAGGCCGCCATTGCCATCGGGGGTCGCTGAGAGTGGCACGCAGCCGTGCCAGTGATCCGGCGGGTTAAAGGTCTCCACCTTGCTCGGGCAAAGCGCGACCAGACCTTCGCTGCCCGCTCCCATCCACAGGGTTCCCTCCCGGTCCTCAATCATGCAGCGGATCCAGTCATGCGGAAATCCATTGCTGCGGCTGAAATGCAGGGCCGGCTTGTTCGAGAGCATGAGATAAAGGCCGCTATCCACCGTGCCGAGCGCGATGCAGCCGGATCTGGTTTGCAGCATGGTGGAAAATGAAGAGTTGCCCGGATTAGCCCCCAGATCCTGGGTCCAAATCCGGCCATTCCATTTCCGGATCAGCCCGTCACTGGCCACCCACATTTCACTATCATGACTGGGGCAGACGCCCAGAACGTAGTTGCCAACCGGATCGTTGGTGGTGGCCATGGGGACCAGCTGGCCGCCTTTCAAGGGGGCCAATCTTCCCCCGCTGACAACCCAGATCTGGCCCAAGGCGGCCGGCTGCGCGAGCACCGCCTGTTGCATAAGTACCACGCCGTCATTATTCGGCAGGTTGCAGGTGAAGCCATCGCGGACCCGCACGAGGGTTCCGTCTTCGTTCAGCATCCAAATGTCGCCGGCTTCATCCGAATTGATGGCCGATATCTTTCTGCGGATACCGCTTTCATGAATCGCGAGCGCGGTGAATTTGCCGTCGCGATAGCTGGTCAGGTCGCCGCGTTCGTGGCCTATCCACAAGGTGCCCCGGGGATCTTCATATAAACTGGTGATGCGGTCGCTTTGCAATTCCGGCGTGTTCGCACTGGTGAAGACGGTGAAACGCACGCCATCGAACCGCGCCAGTCCGCCGTACGTGCCCAGCCAAAGATAGCCGTCGCGCGTCTGGACAATCGCCGTGACCACGTTGCCGGGCAGACCGCTGTCGGTTTTCCAGGAACGCACAAAATATTTTTGCGCGGTGGGTTCCGCCGTGACGGTCGTCAGGTACGCGCCCAAAAAAACGAACAAGATGGCGCCGATGCGCGGCACATTTGGAGCCGGGAAACCGCGTGCGGGCCGGACAGAAGCCGCCAAATTTTTTAACACCGGCCAACGGAAGAACATGAGCGGATTCTGGCCGCCATAAAAACCACACGCAAGCCAAACCATTACGACTGCAGAGTCACCGGCGCATACTCGGCACGTGTTTTCCAGGCTCCAGCCCATTGCGCAAGAAAGTTTAGCCGGGTTGAAAAAGTCTTGTTTTTTTCCATCGGGGATTGCTTTGGGCTGCCTCGGTTAAACACAAATACCTGTGCGCAAATTGATGAGCCCCGATTGAAATAAGTACAACCAGAAAGTTCGGGCTGTCGCGGGATATAACCGGGCAATGGAGCGGGCAGGTTGGGTCACCACAAACCAGTGGTTGGGTAAGGTTCACCTACCGTGTCAACTTACCATGCCATGACCAGCTGGATCTGAAAAACCTCCGCCCGGGAGTGCGCTTCGTTAAAGGCGGGATCCCAGATCATCTGGAAGTCGGGTTGGATTTTGATCGTCGGTGTCAGTTGCAGGGCATATACCGACTCAATGGTGTATTCGTTCTCATGGTAGACTTTTTTGGTCGAATAACCGGGCTCGGACCAGATAAAGCCGACTCCGAGGAAATCGTTGCTTATCCGGTGAGTCAATACCTGGTCAAACGGCCCTTTGAAGACGAACCCGGTGCCGACCTGCTCGCCCGCGCCGCCGGTCACTTTGGAATCGCCGAAGCCATAACGGCCGAACCATCCCAGTGGTGAGGATGAACCTAATTGCTGCTGAAGATCGAAGCAAATTCCTCCGCCACTGGTGTGTTTGGCCCCGGCTGCGAATGGCTGGACGCGATAAATGCCAGGTCCCAGGTCCAAAAAGTCATGTGGCGCGTAGCCGATTTCCATGGGTAACGACCAGTTTTCGCTGCTGTAATCTGTCCAAGGCGGGTTGCCAGCTGGGGTGTCGCCGATCGAACCGCCAGCCATGGCATACCATTCATCCACCGGTTGCCACTGGAGGTTGAGTCCGAAATCATATTGCGCCAGCGGCAATACCTGCGAGTGAATCAAGGCCGAGTTGATGAATTCGCTGCGTCCACTGTCGGCATAGGCATTTCCATCAATGTAATTACGCTGGCTTACCACACCAGCCACCACGACGATCTCGCCTTGAAGAAGTGACTCCTGCCAAGCCAGTTCCGGGATTCGGAACCCGTTCACATCCGACCAAATGCCGGTGGGATCGGTCACGGTGCCAAGATTGGACTTGGCGTCCTGCGAGCCGCTGGCGGAATCAAAGCCCGTCTTGTTTTCAATCTGGGAACTGATCCAGCCCGCGTTCCCGTCCGCGGGCGCGTTGTAGATGTTCCACTTTGATTTTAAATCGAGGGTATAATAACCCAGGTCGCCGGTCCCGTTTTTCTCACCGGTCAGGCTGACGAAGGTGATGGTTTGTTGCAAGGAATAGCGGAATCCATATTCCGAAAGCCAGTATTTTGCCCCTTGCACCGGTCCCTCCAGTGGCACAAAGAAGAATATCGCGCCAGGGCGGATCGCTGTATTGCCGTATTCATCCTGACCGGTTAGATAAGGCATGAGTCGGGGCGGCCCGCCGTGGAAAATCTGAAAGGCATTGGTGCCAGCTCGCGCTCGTTGCAATATTTCCGGAGGCGCGCTTGCCCCCTTGGTCGGGTCGGGAAACTGCCTTTCCAGTATCATATCCGGTGGGGGGTGCATCTCGGCAGGCACTGAATTGGTCGGCACCCAAACCACTCGCCCCAAGCTGTCGAGCAGTAATATGTCTTGCGATGTTAAGCCGGACGAATTGGTTCCGTTTGCAAAGGATAATAGCGGTATGGCCAGCAAAATTGCCAGAAACGTTCGCCAATTGGATCGCATATTCATGTCCTCAAGGTCTCTTACCGAAACCCGCGCTGGCTTACCGGGCCCGTCGGTCAGTCTTTTTAGTACCGGGTTAGGTAAAAAAAGTTGTCCTGAAGCTGTAATAAAATAACGGCCTAGTCCGGATTTTTTTCGATTGGATTACCCGTAACCCTGCTAAATCTGGTGGCATATTATAAAAAAATGTGGCGCGCGCAAATGAAAAGTGTCGTCAGATCGAAGAGGCGTAAAGCATGGCATTTCACCTGTTTGCCAAAAACTTGATGTATGTTTGGTTTCATTTTTTAAGCAGCTAGAGCTTTGGCATTCAAATTCGTGCCAAGTGTTTACATGACAAGACAATCTCCGGGAAAACCTGTTCACTGAGTGGATCAAATGCGCCACCTTTCTCGCAAACCACTATTTTTTGGCCTGGTTCCAAGGTTTTCGATTACCCAGCTCAGTCGTTGGTGCGCCGTCGGTTTGATTTTGACGGCCGGCGTTGTGCCCGCTGCCACAGGTCCGTCGCCGTTGCTCAAACTAATAAGCAACCCGTTTGCCGGCAACGGCGGATGACAAATTCGCAACCCTGGTAACCAATGACCTCCAACGCATTATCCGGAACCGCTCGGGCGCTTTTTCAGGTATGCCTGCTCTGCCTGCTTTTGATCGCGGCGACCGGCCGCGCCGGCAATTACACAAATTTCGAAGTCGCGATTTATATCCCCGTCGGCACCGTGCAAAGTTTTGCGAACCCGCAGAAGCTGGTGGACGATTGGACGCGCATCAGCCGCCAGTTGAAGGTGGACAAGGTTTACATCGAGGTGCAACGCGATCACAATCTGGCCGGCGATGAATTGCTTGAATCGGTGAAGCAGTTTTTTCTTGACCGCGGAGTGAAGGTCGCTGGCGGCATGGCCTTGTCAGACGGCAGCATCGGCGGCCAATTCAAGTCGTTTTGCTACACCGATCCACAAGACCGTGAGTTTGTCAAAAGCGCGGCGGAACGGGCGGCGCGGCATTTTGATGAGGTCATCCAGGACGATTTCTTTTTCAACACCACGAAAAACGCCTCCGACATCGCGGCCAAGGGTGAGCGAAGCTGGACGCAATTCCGGCTCGGGCTGATGGACGATGTGGCCCAAAACCTGATTGTAAAACCGGCCAAAGCCGTGAATCCTAAAGTAAAAATGGTCGTCAAGTTTCCGAACTGGTATGAGCATTTCCAGGGACTTGGTTATGACCTTGAGCGGGAACCGGAGATTTTCGACGGCATATACACCGGCACCGAGACGCGTGAAGCGGAAATCACCGACCAGCACTTGCAGCCCTACGAAAGCTACCAGATCGTCCGCTATTTTGAAAACATTGCGCCGGGTCGAAATGGCGGCGGCTGGGTGGACACCTATGACATCCGCTACGTGGACCGCTATGCCGAGCAATTGTGGGACACGGTGTTCGCCAAGGCGCGCGAGCAAACGCTGTTTAACTGGGCGGATTTGCTCCACCCAATCGACCCCGGCGTCCGCGCGGCTTGGGAAAAATTACCGACCAGTTTTAAATTTGATGAAATGGCAAAGGGCCATGTCGACCCGAACCTGGCGCGTGTCGCCGGTTATTCGCTGGAACAGGCGGATGTTTTTCTCGGCAAGCTGGGCAATCCGATCGGCATCGCAAGCTACAGGCCGTTCCAATCCACAGGCGAGGATTTCCTGCACAATTATCTCGGCATGATCGGCATTCCGATTGACCTGCATCCCGAATTTCCGACGAACGCGAATCTGGTGCTGTTGACCGAAAGCGCAAAATTTGATCCGGACATCGTTGCCAAAATCAAGGGCCAGCTCGCCGCCGGAAAAAATATTGTGATAACTTCCGGCCTGCTGCACGCGTTGTCGGGCAGGGGCATCGAGGACATCGTCGAAGTGCGCTACACCGACCACAAATTTCTGACGCACGAATATCTCGGCGGTTTTGGCGCGGGCAAAGGCGCCGCGCTCGACGGCGAGACCAACGTGGATGTTCTGTTTCCGGAAATCATTTTTCTCACCAACGACGCCTGGCCGGTGGTGCGGGCGATCGCCGGCGACAACGGCTTTCCGCTGCTGCTTATGGATCGCTATGCCAGGGGCGTGCTTTACGTCTGGACCATGCCCGAAAATTTCAGCGACCTTTATGCGCTGCCGCCAGCGGTCGCGAGCGCGATCAAGGACCAGGTCATGCGTGATTTTCCGATCTGGCTGGACGGCGCGAGCAAGGTTGCTTTGTTCGCCTACGACAACGACACCTTCATCTTGGAATCCTATCTGCCGGCGGCGACGGACGTGAAAGTTTCCGTCACCGGCGATTTCGCGCAGTTGCGGAACTTGGTCACCGGCGAAACCATTCCCGGCCGGGTTGCCTCCGAAGACCATCATCGCTGGCAGCCAAACGCTTACGCCGGTCGCACTTCGTTCAATATCCATCTGTTGCCGCACAGCTATGTCGTGTTCGCGGCGGAGAAATAAATTTCCAACCTAGACATTATGCGATACAAAATTTCCATGAACTCCCTAAAAAATTCCTGCCACTGGTTTGGTTTGCTGCTCGTTTCCATCGCTTGCGCCTGTGCCGCCGCCGACACCAACTCGCCGCGCGAGCATCTTTCGCTCGACGCGAACTGGAAATTTCATCTCGGTGACGACTGGCCGGGCGCGCTGAGGCTCGACAAGGCCGGCGCCAGCGGCGGCCCGGCGGCGGAAAAATTCAACGACAATTCCTGGCGCATACTGGACCTGCCGCACGACTGGGCGATCGAGCTGCCGTTTGACAAAAATGCCGACGGCAGCCACGGTTTCAAGGCGGTCGGGCCGGGCTTTCCCCACAACAGCGTCGGCTGGTATCGCCGCACGTTTGAACTGCCGGCGGCCGACGCCGGCAAGCGCATCTGGCTGACGTTCGACGGCGCGTTCCGCGATACGACGGTCTGGGTCAATGGCTGGCTCGTGAAGCGGCACGAGGGCGGCTATTACCCGTTTCGCGAGGACATCACGGATGTGGCGCATTTTGGCGGCAAGAACGTCATCACGGTTAAGGTGGACGCGAGCAAGTTCGAAGGCTGGTTTTACGAGGGTGCGGGCATCTACCGTCACGTCTGGCTGGACAAAACCGCGCCGGTGGCCATCGCGCCGGACGGGATTTTTGTTTCCTCAAAATTCCAAAACAATGTGCCGGGCAAGACATTTCAAATCCGAATTCAAACACAGTTACTAGATAAGCGTGTAAACAAAATGGAGACGCCAGCTGAAACCGTTGTACGCGATAAATCTTGGCAGGCTGAACCAAAACCAGCAAATGTGGAGGTCTGGGTCAAACATGACGTTTTTGATCCCTCGGGTAAGCGAGTCGGGGGACTTTCAAGGAGCCTGCAGCTGACGCTAGCTTCAACGGTAGAGGATAATTCTGCAATCGGTTTAGAAGATCCAATCCTGTGGTCACCGGAAAATCCAAAACTTTACAAGCTCATTACGGCGGTGGAAGTGGATGGGAAAATTGTTGACTGCAAATTAACCGAGTTCGGCATCCGCACGTTTGCATTCGACCCGACGAACGGATTTCTGCTGAACGGCAAGCATTATGAACTTTACGGCACCTGCAATCATCAGGACATGGCGGGCGTCGGCGCGGCGCTGCCGGATGCGCTGCAATCTTTTCGCGTCGCCAAATTAAAGGAGTTTGGCTGCAACGCCATCCGCACCTCGCACAATCCGCCCACGCCTGAGTTGCTCGATGCCTGCGACCGACTCGGCATGATCATCATGGACGAGAGCCGGCTGCTCGGCAGTGACAAAGAAAACTTGCAGAAGTGGGACGATCAAATCCGCCGCGACCGCAATCATGCCTGCGTCGGCATCTGGTCCATCGCCAACGAGGAATTTTCCGTGGAGGATTCGCCGCAGGGCGCCGCCGTCGCGCGCACAATGCAGGATTATGTGAAGCGGCTCGATCCGACGCGGCCGGTTACCTACGCCGCGCCGGAAGGCGACACGTTCGCGGGCATCAACGGCATCATTAACGTGCGCGGCTGGAACTATCACATCGGTCAGGGCATGGATGATTATCACGCCAAGCATCCCGAACAGCCGGAAGTCGGCACCGAACAGGCCAGCACCGTGGGCACTCGCGGCATTTATGCGAACGACCGGGAACGCGGTTATGTCAGCAGCTACGACAACGACCATGTGCCCAGTTGGGGCAATTCTGCCGAGGCTTGGTGGAGTTTCTTCGGGGCTCGTCCCTGGCTCTCCGGCGGATTTGTCTGGACGGGTTTTGATTATCGCGGCGAGCCGACGCCTTATGGCTGGCCGTGCATCAACTCGCATTTCGGAATCCTCGACGTGTGCGGTTTCCCGAAGGACAATTTTTATTACTACCAGTCGTGGTGGACGACGAACACCGTTTTGCATCTGCTGCCGCACTGGAAGTGGGCGGGCAAGGAAGGCCAGGAAATCCGCGTGGAAGCGTTCAGCAACTGCAAGCAGGTGGAACTCTTCCTGAACGGCGCGTCGCTCGGCAAACAGGCGATGAAGCCGAATTCGCATCTGTCGTGGCAGGTGAAATACGCGCCGGGCACTTTGAGCGCGAAAGGTTTTGACGCCGCCGGCAAGGCCATTGCCGAAACAAAAGTGGAAACCACCGGCGAACCGGCGGCGGTCCAGCTTACGCCGAACCGCACGACCATCAACGCCGACGGCGAGGATGTTTCCGTCATCACGGTTTCCGTGACCGACGCGCAAGGCCGCATCGTGCCGACGGCGGGAAGTAAAATTACTTTTGCCATTGAAGGCGCGGGGAAAATTCTCGGCGTCGGCAACGGCGATCCGAGCTGTCATGAGCCGGACACGTTCATCGCCCTGCCGACGGTGAAATCCATTCCGGTGAATGGCTGGCGCTGGAAGCTCGCCGATGTGCCGTCGAAAGGTTCGCTCGTGCCGGAATACGGACCGGCCTTTGATGATTCAACCTGGACCACCATCAAGCCCAAAACCGACGGCGACACCGGCGACATGTTTTTGGCTGAAGGCCAGACGGCGATTTACCGGGCTCATGTCAACCTGACCGAGGCGGATCTCGCGTGTCTGGGCGCGCAGGTTCGTTTCGGCGGCATAGACGACCACGGCTGGATTTTTGTGAACAACCAGCGCGTCGGCGAATCCACTGACTGGGCATCGCAGCCGGCGTTTGACATCAGGAAAGCATTGCGCGCCGGTGACAATGTCATCGCCGTCGGCGTACTCAACGAATCCGGCCCGGGCGGACTTGATCCGGATGTGAACGTGGAGCTTCTCGGCAAACCGGTTCCGGCGGACTGGTCGCGCAGCGTCTTCAACGGCCTGGCCCAAATCATTGTGCAATCCACGAGGGACGCCGGTGAAATCAAGCTCACGGCGACGGCGGACGGCTTGACTCCGGCAACGGCGAACCTCCAGACACAGCCCGGCACGCCGCGCCCTGCCTTGCCGTAAAAAGATTTTTCACGGCATCGGTTTCTTGTATTCTCGCGGCCATGAATGCGAAAGCCATTCGGGCGCTGGTCGTATGTGCCACCGCATTATTGGGGTGCACCGCATTTGCCGCTGACGAGACCTGTGCCGTGTGCGACCGGAAGATTGTCGTCGCCGGCGACTTCTGCCATTCGCGCGGGCAGGAAAATCCGGCGGTTCAGGGAGCGGCCCGGCAGGCCGATTTGGCGTTTCTCGAGGATGTTTCCGGTAAAAACTTTACGGTATCCATCCAGAATCTTCCGGCGGGGCGCTATACGCTGCAAATCGGCCTCGCGGAAATGGAGTACACCAACACCGGCCGGCGGGTGTTTGACATCACTTGCGGTGATCGGATTCTCGCCAGCCAACTGGACATTGTGGCAACTGCCGGCGGTGCGGGCAGGGTGCTTTATTTAACGAATGAGGTTGATCTTCCCGGTGATGCTTTGGGCGGTCCACTAACGGTTAATTTCACCGGCCGCATCGGCACGGCGAAGCTGAACACATTTGAGGTGCGGGACGCGGGGAATATTTCCCTGATTTCCATGCGGGCGGCGGACTTGGTGGCCGTTACTGATATGGCGGCGCTGAAAACGCCGGTGATCAACGGGCCGCAAATCTGGAAAGACCCGGCACAACCGGTGGTCGAACGCGTTCGCGACCTGGTCAGCCGGCTTTCCCTGGCGGAAAAGGTCCAGGAGATGCGCAACAGTGCCGCGGCGATTCCGCGGCTGGGCCTTCCGGCTTACGATTATTGGAACGAGTGTCTGCACGGCGTGGCGCGCGCCGGTCCGGCAACGGTTTTTCCGCAGGCCATCGGCATGGCGGCGACGTGGGACGTGCCATTGGTGCTTTCGGAGGCCGACATCATCGCGACCGAAGCGCGTGCCAAGCACAACGATTTCGTCGCCCGGCATGACGGCAACAGCGCGAGATATTACGGCCTGACGTTCTGGACGCCGAACATCAACATCTTCCGCGATCCGCGCTGGGGGCGCGGCCAGGAAACTTACGGGGAAGATCCGTTCCTCACCGCCCGGCTTGGGGTCTCCTTCATTCGCGGGTTGCAGGGCGACGATCCGAAATACATCAAGGCGATGGCATGCGCCAAGCATTTTGCCGTTCACAGCGGCCCCGAATCGACGCGGCACGTTTTCGATGCGGATGTGCCGGAACGCGATTTTTACGAAACCTATCTGCCGCAATTTGAAGCCGCGGTTCGCGAAGGAAAAGTCGGCGCCGTGATGGGTGCTTACAATGCCGTCTATGGCCGGCCGGCCTGTGCGAATCCGTTATTGCTGACGAAAATCCTGCGCCGGGACTGGGGTTTTGACGGTCATGTGGTTTCGGACTGCGGTGCGATTTACGACATTTTTGCCAATCATAAATTTGTCGCCACGCCGGAAGCGGCCGCCGCCGCCGCGGTGCAGGCCGGAGACGACCTCTGCTGCGGTGCTGATTACAACCCGCTGATACGCGCGGTCAAGGAGGGCTTGATTTCAGAAAAGGAAATTGACGTGGCGCTGGGCCGGTTGTTCGCGGCGCGCTTCCGGCTGGGCATGTTTGATGCGCCCGGGAAAGTTTCCTTCGCGCAGATCCCGATTGCGGAGAACGACACGCCGGCGCATGAAGCGATGGCGCTGAAAGTTGCGCGCGAATCCATCGTGCTCCTAAAGAACAAGGGTGTGCTGCCGCTGGATCGCACCCGCATCAAACGGATCGCCGTCATCGGCGGGAACGCGGATTCGGTGCCGGTGCTACTCGGTAATTACAACGGCATGCCCACCCGTCCGGTGACGGTTTTGGACGGCATCAGAAGTATCGCCGGCACAAACATCGAGGTGATCTTCGAGCCCGGCTGTCCGCTGGCCTATCCCGCCGGCGGCGCCATCTATATTGATTCCGCCGGTTGGATGAAGGCAGTTCAGGCCGCGTGGCTGGCGGATGCGATTATTTATGTCGGCGGCATCAGTCCGAAACTTGAGGGCGAGGAAATGAAGGTGAACTACGAAGGTTTCAGTGGCGGCGACCGGTCGCGGATTGAATTGCCGGAAATTCAGACCGAATTCCTCCAAGCGCTACAAGCCAGCGGGCGGCCCGTGGTGTTTGTGAATTGCAGTGGCAGCGCCATGGCGATGCCGTGGGAAGCGGAAAATCTGCCCGCGATTGTGCAGGCTTGGTATCCCGGCGAGCAGGGCGGTCGCGCCGTGGCCGAGGTTTTGTTCGGAGACGTGAATCCAGCCGGCCGGCTGCCGGTCACATTTTACTGCGCCACGAAGGATCTGCCGGCGTTTGATGATTACTCGATGGATAATCGCACCTACCGCTACTTTCAAGGAACACCGTTATTTGCCTTCGGCCACGGCTTGAGTTACACCAAATTTGATTACAGCGGCGCGCGGCTAAATGCCCCCCATTTCAGCGCCGGCGGCACGGTGAAGGTTTTGTTTACTGTGAAAAATTCCGGTGAGCGCGACGGCGACGAGGTGGCGCAGGTTTATTTCCGGCACGTCAATTCTGCGCAGCCGCAGGCGAAACTCGCCCTCTGCGGCTTCGCGCGGATTCATTTGGGTCAAGGCCAGGCCGCACATATTGCCCTGAGTGTGCCCATAGAGTACTTCCGTTATTGGGATATTCTTAAAAAAGCATACACGATTGAGCCCGGTGATTATGAAATCTTGATCGGCGCGTCCTCAGATGACATCCGGGGGCGCGTCCCGCTGACCATTTCTGCTGTCAAATAATTCCATCGGTCAATGTCCTGCAATGATGCCCAAAAATTTCTTGCGACTGCGTGGGCTTCGGTAATTTGGCTTTCTTCGTATCGACCGTAAGCATCATCCGCGTCGTTGGGACAATGCCAGGGTTCGCTTTGGAGAAAATTTGCGGACTTCCAATTGCCTTCCGGCGCGACGCAGGATCTGGCAGAAACCTCAACGGCTATCAAATCAGCTCGGGCGAAACGATCAAGGCAGCCACTCGGCGCGATAGAACATCGCTGTGTTCGTCGCTGGCAGAACGATTTGCACCGGGTTGCTGGCCAGAAAATCAGTCTGAACCGTCTGCCAGTTGAGAAGATTGCCGCTGGCGAGAATGGCGTAATGCTGATTGGTTTGGCCGCCTAGCCAGAAGCTGAAAGAATTGGTGGTGGTTATCGTGGCCGATTGCAAGCTCGGCGGCGTGCCGCTGGGCAGAACAAACAAGGTGACGCTTTGAGCGGGCAGGGTGTTGCTGAACGTGCCGCCGGTGAAATTTAAATCGCTCAAACGGCTGATAATGCTCGCCGAGGTTAACTGCCAGACTTGCGCTGTGCCGGCGGGCAGGAAATTGGTGAGCGCAATATTAACCACTGCATTGGAGCCGATCTGTTTGTTGATGACCATGAGAGTCAAAGCGCCATCTGTTGAACGCGTGGCGGCGAAGGTGGCGATGTAATCGGGGTTCGGACCGGCGGCGGAAACGCTGGTGTCACCGAAGGTGGATTTGCTGCCGTCGTAGTTGCGATAAATCTTCATTGCCAGGTAGGTCGGCGTGCCGGTCGTCGGCGTGGTCCAGCGGGTTGCCAAATCCAGATTTTCGCGACCGAAGATGCCCAGAATGTCGGCTTGCGCGGTCGCGCCGCTGATGTCCGATTCCGCACCCCAGTTATATTCCGTGATGCCGATTTTGGTGCCTGGATAATAATTTGTGACCCAACTTTTCATGCGGGGAATCAACATGATGATATTGTTGATCCAGCTCGGATCCACATAAGAGGTGTCCCAGAATTGCCGCGTGGAGGCATTGCGGAGCAGGACGGTGGCGGCGTCGGCCGCGCTGGTGCCGACGCTCCCTTCCTGCGGATAACAGTGCAGGGTGAAATAATCGAGCAGCCGGACTCCCGTGTTGGTGTCATGCTGATGGAGCTGGTTCAACAGCCACGGCATGTAGTCCATGCCACCGTTGTTGGCGCGGTCAGTCCCTCCTGCATTTTGAATGTCGTAACCGCTGTTGAAATATCCCGGCCAGCCCCATTCCTCCGGACCGCAAACCAGTGCGTTGGGATCGTTGGTTTTTACCATGCCGGCGTAGTCCACAATTTTACTGAAAATTTCCTGCATTGTTGGCCCGACCGGATGCACGTCCTGATGTGTGGATTGCCAAAGCGAATGCTCATTGTCCATCAGATAAAATCCCACGCCGCCATTGGTGGAATTGCCCCAAGTATTGATCAGGTGCTGGACGTAACCTTGCTGGAAGGCCGAATTGACCGGGACGTTGGCATCGTTGGGGTCGTTCCAGGTGATGGGCTTGTTGCTGTTGGTGCTGCTGATGCCGTTGCCGGCGTCAGGCATCCAGGAAGAGTCGCTGCCGGCCTGCGGACCATACTTGGTGATGGAATAGCTGGCCAGTTTGCCGCGACCCGGTCCAAGCTTGGGCGCCCAGCCAATCATTGGGATGGTGATCATCGCCTGCGCGCCGCCGCTTTTGCTGCCGGACACAAACGAATCCGCACTCGCGGCCGGTGTGGCGCTGCCGTCATCAATGCTTTCAAAATACCAGTCGGCGGCGTGGTTGTGGGCATTGAGCTGCCAATTGTAGGACGTCTCCGAATTGCCGCCGGAACGATTCATCGTGAAATTCAAATCCTGCAACTGGCTGGCGGAGGCGAAGGCCGTGCCGTAAATCTGCGGATTGATGGCATGCCGGTTCAACTGGGCGTTGACCGTGATGGTCACCGGCGCACCGGTGTTGGTTGTTGCACCGGTGGAAACCAAGGCGATGTCGTCCGCATAGAATGTCGGCTCGGCAGCGCCGACCGAATCCTGAATGACAAACCCATTGAAATTGGCCAGGCCGGCCACCCCTATCGCCGAGAGCGGCACCGAATACTGCTGCCAGGTGCCGGCCGGCGGTGATGCCAGAGAGTAGCGTTGACTCAAGCTGAAACCGTTTGTGGTTCCGAGATGCACCAACCCATATACTTGCAGATGCTGGCCACCGCTGGCACCGCCGTGAAGCCAGAAGCTGATGCTCGCGTAAGGCGTGGAATCCATGTCAGGATGATAGATCTGGAGACCCTGCCAGGCACCGGCGGTTACGCTGATCGAATCACTGCCGGAATGTACCGGTGTCGTGTTGGCGTAGTTCCGGGTGGCCCAACCCCAGTCCTCCCAGCCGGTTTGTAGCGAGTCGGTGTAGACCGCCTGATCCGCTTCCGCACAAAGACAGGCTACCGCGAACAACAGGCACACCAGAACTTGCAGGCAATCATTTTCCGGCTGGAAGCTGCGATTCTTCATATTATTGAATATCCCACATTTTACAATGGTTCGCTATCATCTATTTGCATGACAATGCCGACATTATAAGTGGGTGACCTTAGAAAACCATAAGTGCGCGCATTCTTGTATGTAGCCGGAGCAGATGGTGTTTGCGGGAAAAGGTATGGACCTAAATTCTACGTCCTAAAAGTGCCTGTTCAAAAACGCTTGCGAAAAGGCTTGCCCCTAAACTACACCCGACCAAAATTGGTGCGAGTGCTGATGTTTTGGATCGTATTGGTTATCCATTTATTTTCAGCTTTGATGGGCCCGTAGCTCAGCGGTTAGAGCAGGCGACTCATAATCGCTTGGTCCCCGGTTCAAATCCGGGCGGGCCCACCATCTGAAAGGCGTATTCCAACCCTGAAATTTTGATGAGCCAAAGCAATCCGAGCGCGCCTGGGCGTTTCAAAAAATTTCTTCTGAAATTTCATGTGATGGGTAGCGCGCCACGCGAACTATGGATTATTTACGCGGCTTACATCCTGGAAAATCTGGCCTACAAGCTCGGCTCGCAAGGTGTGTTACCGCTGTGGCTGTCGTCAGATTTGGGCTATAGCGATGTCAAAGCCGGCGCGATGATAGCGACGTGGTCGGCGGTGATGACGCTGGTGACGGTGATGGTCGGTTCGCTGGCGGACGCGTTGGGCGTGCGCAAAACTTTCATGCTCGGCTTCTGGGTTTGCCTGATTGCGCGCAGTGTGATGGCGCTGACAATTTCCCGGTGGGTGGTCCTCCCGTTCGGCCTTTATCTGGATGCGGTGGGCATTGCCCTGCTGATTCCGGTGATGACGGTGGCGTGCAAGCGATATACCAACGCCGCGCAACGGTCCGTCGCGTTCTCGCTCTATTACGCGCTGATGAACCTGGGCTATGCGATGGGCGACAAAATCTTTGACCGCCTACGCGGCGCCCACGGTATGGGCGAAATTGGTCATTGGACCCTGCCGGGATTGGGCATCGAGTTGACCACTTATCGGGTTTTAATTTTATTGGGCGTGGCGTTTACGATTCCCGGGTTGATCACCGTCTGGCTGTTTGTGCGCGAAGGAGTGGAGATGACGGAAACGGGGGTGAAGATCACTCCGCCCAAAGCGGCGGTAAAATCCGGTGTCAATCCCGTTGTGGTGTTGTGGCGGAGTTGTGGTGAGACTTCGGTTAAGACGGCGGCCATTTTTAAGAGTTTGTGGCAGCGGCCGGAGTTTTACCGGTTCCTGATCTTCATGACCATGGTGGTGGGGGTGCGGATGATTTTTTATCATCTGGCCTTCACCTTCCCGAAATACGGCATCCGCGAACTCGGTGCCGGCGCGCCGTTCGCGCATTTGAGCGGCATGCTGAATTCGCTGCTGATCGTGGTGCTGGTGCCGATCTGCGGGGTGCTGACGCAGAAAATCGCCGCCTACCGCATGGTGACGATCGGCAGCCTGATTTCGGCGCTCTCGGTCTTTTTCATCGCGCTGCCGCCGGCCTGGTTCCAGACGCTGGCGGACGGCTGGCTGGGCAATTTCGTCGTGCATGACTGGCTTGAAGTGCCGGGGCCGGTCAACCCGCTTTATATTTCGATGTTCTTTTTTGTGGTGATGCTTTCGGTCGGGGAAGCCCTGTGGTCGCCGCGCCTGTACGAATATGCCGCCGCCGTCGCGCCGAAAGGCCATGAAGCCTCCTACATGGCGCTGTCGCTGCTGCCGATGTTCCTCGCCAAATTTGTCGTGGGCGGCATTTCGGGCTGGATGCTTTCCGTTTATTGTCCCGCCACCGGTCCCCGCCACTCGGAAACCATGTGGTTCATCATCGGCTGCATGGCCCTGGTCACACCGGTGGGAACCTTTCTGTTCCGCAAGCAAATCCAGGTGCACGAAGAAGGCCGCGACGAGCCGGCGGACCAACAAAAGACCGGCGCGTGACGGAGCTCAGGTCGCCGGCGTCCCGGAACTTTGCCGCAACCGTTCCTCCGCCTGCTCGTTGGTCAAATTTTCTTTCACCCGCAACACCGCCATGCCGACCACCGGCGGATACGCCTGGTCTGCTTTCATGCGCGGCTCGACGTATTCAATGATCTCAAAAAGCAGCGCATTGGCCGTCTCATAATCCAGGCTCGTCAGCTTTGTGATGTAGCGGGTCGCGCGATCGATCAGTTTCAAATTGCTTGGCACCACCCAGACCATGTAATTGCCCATCACGCGTCCCAACCGCACCATCGTACAGGTGGAAACGGCGTTCATGACCAGCTTGGCGGCGACACGGCATACGCCGTCGAGCAACAAGTCCGACTCCGGCACGGTCACCAAAACCGTGAGGCTGGCGGCCGCCGAAAGGGCCGCCGGCAATTCCGTTCCGAAAAAAATCAACCCGGTTTGCGTCCGGCCGGCCCGGGCGGCGTTGAGCTGCTGAAGTTGAAATTCCCGCGCCGCCGGCTTTTCCTGAGCCGTCAAAACGGCAATCGCACTTTCATGCGGACCGAGCTGGCGATGCCGGACGCCGTGGCGGTCAATCTGGTAGCGCATCAATTCACCGGCCTTGATCTTGCCGATGATTTCCAAAGTGCGCTCCACCTTCGCCGGCTCGACCAGGGCGCGGACTTCCGCTTCGCTCCACTCGACGCAACGGGGCTGACGTTTGAGGATGTTCTGCCAGGCGGTTTCCGTCCGCTCATCGGGCAGAAATAAATACGCCCAGGATTCGGCGGCTGTGGGGTCGTCAAATTTGCGAAAGGGCGGCGTGCAATACGTCGGCGAACGCTCGGTGGTATCCGTCAACACATCGATGCCCAGCCGGTCCGCAAAATAATTGTTCCGGTGTCCGCCGCGATAAACTGATTCCTCCAGGGCGACAATTTTCGCCAGCGCCGCCAGCAGGGCCGGCGAGCGCAGGTTTTTGAACAGTTCCTCCATCCTGGCGAGAAAGTGGGCCGTGGTTTCCGCTGACTTTTTCCCGGAGAGTTCCCGGGCGACGATTTCCAAAATGGCCAGCATCACGCACAGTTGAATCGAAGTCGCCTGCATCCGGGTCGAACCGGTGATGCTCATCGGCCCGGTCGTGAGGTTGATTTTCTCGATCCGCGCGTCCGTAATGACTTCCCGGCTGCGCTGGACGTGTTCGCACAAGATGTCGTCGGGATTATTATAGACGAAATAAACTTTCGCGCCGACGTCGACCCCGGCCCAGGCCGTGCCGATGACGAAAGAGGTTTCGCCGCCTTCCGTGATGGCGAACACCACGTCGCCGGCGCGCACGCCGAGGTCATGCATCTGCTTTTTTCCGAACGCGGTGAAATCCTCGAAGCCTTCCACCGATTTGATGAGCGCATAATCGCCGCCCGCCATCACGCTGAAGGTGCGGTTTTCAAAATCCCCGTTGCCGCGCTGCCGCCAGAAATCGCGCCAGAGGGAATCCAGCAAAATGCTCAGGCGCCCCGTCGAGCCGCAGCCGGTAAAGTAAATTCGTCCGCCGGATTTGACGGCAGCCAGCACGGTGGCTGCGATGGCCTCCGCCCGGCCGGATGGCGCAAACTCGCGGAACTTTTTCAAGACGTCCTCGTCGGCCTGGAACAGCAGGCCGAGCGCCGCCGCGATGTCGGCTTTCGCCACTTCGCTCAAATTCGCCGTGACCGGATGCGACGATTCGGTGACGAGCGCGCCGAGCTTGAATTGGCAGCTGATTTTCAAAAAATCCTGCGACCGGGCCTGCGAACGAGAACTCATCAATTCATTAAATGAGATTGCCCACGGCGTGTCACGCCGATTGCATGCGGTCGCCGGGCTGAGCTTATCAAAGCTGGATTTTTCAGGCGTGCAGTTTCTTTGCCGCAAATTATCATCCCGACATGACCGAAGCCGAGCCGCTGCAATTCATCGGCGCCAATGCGGTGCGCTGGCGCAGCCGCACGCTCACTTACTTTTCCGGCTGCGATTATTTCCGGCTCGCGCGCGATGCCCGCCTCGCGGCGGCCGCCCATAAAGCCCTCGCACAGCATGGCTTGAATGTTGCCGCCTCGCGCCGCACCACCGGCAATCACAAGATTTACACGCAGCTGGAGGCGGAACTGGCGAAATTTTTCGGCGCAGAAACCGCGCTGGTTTTGCCGGACGGCTACCTGGCGCCGCTGGCGGCGGCACAGGCCCTGGCGGAAGAATACACGCAGGCTTTGATCGACGAATACGCCCGTGGCGCGCTGGTGGACGCGGCGCGGATGCTTGGCTGCCCGGTGAAACGATTCCGGCATCGCGATGCGGCGGATCTGCAAAAACACCTCGCCCGAAGCAAGCGCGGGGCGCGGACCATGGTTTTAACGGACGGCATGTTTTCGCATGACGGCTCGGTGGCGCCGCTGGGTGATTATCTTAAAGTCCTGCCGGCAAATGGAATAATGCTCGTGGACGACGCGCACGGAGCCGGCGTTTTGGGCGCGACCGGCAAGGGGTCGCTGGAATATGCGGGCGTCGGCCGGAAACAAATCATCCAGTGCGCAACGATGAGCAAGGCGTTTGGGGTTTACGGCGGCGTGGTGCTGACATCGCGCGGACTGCGAGCAAAAATCCTGGCCGGTGGTCGTTCGTTCATTGGCACGACCCCGTTGCCGCCGCCGCTGGCCGGCGCGGCACTGGCCGCGCTGAAAATTCTGCGCAGCGAACCGGCACGGCGAAAACGGCTGCTCCGGAATACGGCTTTGGTGCGGACAAAACTACTGACGGCTGGTTGGGAAATTACCGAAACGCCGGGGCCGATCATCCGGCTGCCGGCGATGAGCGGCCGGGAAGAAGGCGAGTTGAAAGGGCGGTTGCTGGCGGCGGAAATTTATCCGCCGTTTCTAAAATATCCCGGCGCATCGGCGCAGGGCGTGTTCCGGTTCGTCATTGCCAGCGAGCATTCGCCAGCGCAACTTAGCCAGCTGATTGCGGTGCTGACGGCGTTCAAAGTGCGGCGGGGTTAGGGCGAATCAAATAAAAGCAAGCTAGTTTGGAGAGGGCGTGGGCCGCGATGGCAAAGCGGGAGCCATGACACCGCTTTCGAGCGGGCGAAGATGTTCGAAGGGAGATCAACCCAAGCGAGCGGGCGAAAGCGGCGTGGCGCTTCACTTCCCGCCGCAGTCCATAAGGCGCTCTGGCAAACCGACCCCAAGACTATTTTTCCGGCTGCATTTTTTCTTACCCCGCATAGTTTCCTGGGCCAGTGATTTCTACCATAATAATTCCGCCAGAATCCGCACTGTTTTCGACGTAAATTCCAGGACGAATTACTTGGATTTACATAGGTTATTTGCTACGCATGAGACTAGAGGCGCAGGAAAATTTTCCGCTGGTAAAGGAAGCGGGCGAACCAGAGGAACAGGGCCACGGCGGTCGCGGCGATGACGAGATCGCCGAAGCCGGAGGTAACGTGCGTGTCCAAAAAACTTTTCACCGGTCCGCCGGCGAGCCGCCGGGCGAGTTTCTCGAAGCCGAGCCCGCCGAGGAAATTGCTGGTGAGATAAATCGTCAGAGGATTCATGCCAATCCACACGAACGGCTGACACCAGGCCCGCCATTTTCGGACGTCCACAATCCAGTAAAACGCGCCGAGCAGCAGCGCGCTGAAGCCGCCGGCGACGAGGACGTAGGAGGAGGTCCAGATCTTTTTGATCACGGGAAATTCCAAGCCCCACAAAAAGCCGAGCGCCACACCCGCCGCACCACTACCGAGCAACCACCACACTTTTTTTTCGTCCGATACGGATGGGTTGCGGAGGAGCAGGCCGGCGAAAATTCCCAGCAGGCCGGTGACGACGGCGGGCAGCGTGCTTAAAATGCCTTCAGGGTCGTAGGTGCCGTCGTATTTACGGCCGGGCAGATATTTTTGATCCAGATAATTTGGCAGCGTCACGCCCTGCACATAGGAGCCGTGAATCATATTTGTGCCGGCCCAATTCAACTGCGAAATATTCGTAAAACCGGCCTCCTTGGTAATGATCGCGTCGCCGCCGGGCACCGGCCGCACGTCGGGAAACGGGACCCACGCCAGCAGCGCCCAATAACCGAGCAGAATCGCGGCGGCGACGGCAGCCAGCCCCCGGGTCCGGACGAAAATAAACAGCAGCCCGCCGAACGTGTAGCAGAGCGCGATGCGGTTCAGCACGCCCAGCAACCGCATGTCCGGCCACGGATTCGTGAAGCCGCCGGAATAAATCAGGCCGATAATGAACAGCAGGATGCCGCGCTGGAGCACGCGTTTCACGGCGGCGGCACGGCCTTCGCGCTCGATGATTTTAGTCAGCGAAAATACGGTCGAGACGCCCATCATGAAAACGAAGTGCGGAAAGATCAGGTCGTAGAAATGGAAACCCTGCCATTCGGCGTGGTCGAGTTGCGTCGCGAGGAATTCCGTTGCAGCGTTCTGGCTGGTCTCGTGAAGGGCGTAGACGAACGAGTCGGCCCCGAGAATCCAGAACATATCGAAGCCGCGCAAGGCGTCGAGCGACATCAGGCGCTGCGGTCCGGACGCGGGAATGGTGGTTTGGGTGGCCATGGTTTCGGATGATAGATTGCCGAGAACTTTTCGATAATGGATGGATAAACTTCGATGTCCACCCCAAAACCGGCCGATGACACCACCCTAAATTGGTTATGGCGTTTGCCCGGATTTGGACCCAAATTTTCCGCCATTGAAATGGGAAATCGTTACGCCCTGAATATTGCCGCCATGCTCTGCGCCGCGACCGTGAACGTTCACGCCGAATCGCCGCTGGAAACAGCGCTGCTGCAGGCGGTGCGGGAGGCCCATTTTGAAGGGGTGATATATTTCGGCGCCGGCAACGAAGAGCGCCCCGTCAAGGCGCACCCGGGCCTGCCGGCGCGGCCGGTCGCCCATCCGCCGAATGTGAATGTGGCGGTCATCCAGTTGGACGCCGACGGCCGCCTGGTGGACCGCGCCTACGTTATGCTATCCCGCGATTATCCGACCGGACTGATCGTGCCGCTGGGAAATAATCTAGGGGCGGATAGCGTGCGGTTTCTTCGCTGGGATATTGTGCGTTCCGACGGCGGAACTTTTTCCAGCGAGGATGGCCACCCACTGACCACCAAAGGCTGGACGAACCATCCGCCGCTCACCGCAGCTGACGACCTCGTGCCGGACCGCACCTCTGCGCCTTATCAATTCATGGCGCCGTATCCGGCGTCGCTGTTCAAGAGCATGGTGGCGTTCCACGTGATGCGAATGGTGGACGCGGGGAAGATTACGTTGGACACGGAATACGACTATGCGGTCGCCGGCGAAAAGCCGGAACCGCGCAAAATCCGCGACTGGCTTGATCCTATGATCACCGTGAGCGACAACCATGCGACCCATGCGCTGTTGAAAATGCTCCACGACCAACATGAAATCGATCCCCTGAACCGCGAGTTTCGTGAACTGAACCTGCCGACGCTGCAAATCAACGCCACGGATCCCAAAACCGGCCGCGGCTGGAACACGGCGCAGATCAACCTGACGGCGTGGGACATCGCCCGACTGTTCTGGCTGATCGACGGCGGCGCCGGAGAATTCTGGCAGGAGGCCGATGGCAAACCGGTGACGGCGGGGATTCTTTCCGATGCGTCGCGCGCCTATCTGAAAAGGCTACTGACCGAACAGGCGTTCAACGACTGTCTGACCACGGCGAATTTTCCGGGCGCGAAAAATGTCCGGCCCGGGATCCCTTCGCGGGTCGCCGAGCGGTGGATCAATCCGACCAACGGGCACGTCACCGTTGAAGGACAGGATTACGGTGTGGATATCCGCGCGGCGAACGCGCAAGCCGAGGTGACCTTCGCGCACAAGACCGGGCTGACTTTCAACTACGGTTCGGACGCCGGCATCGTCACGTCACTGCCGGGCAAGCCATTCCGGCATTACATCATCGCGTTCGTTGCCAACCTGGGTCACCGTTATGCCGATGCGGTTTTCGCGACGCGCACCAATTTCCCCGCGTTTGACGCCGTGAGCCCGATTGCCTATACGCAACGGATTCCCGCGCTGGGCAAGGCGATGGACGAGGCCGTGACCAAACTTTCCGCTGATAAACAATAATACCCGAATATGAAATTGCTCAAACCCAAGCGGCTTTGCTTTGGCGACACCATCGGCATCGTCGCGCCGGCCAGCGCGCCGCCGGATCCGAAGGCGGTGGACCGCGCCGCCGCGGCGCTGGAGAAATACGGGTTCAAACCGAAGCTGGCGAAAAATGTCCGCGCCCGTCACGGCTTTCTTGCCGGGACCGACCGCGAGCGCGCCACGGACCTGATGGCGATGTTTGCGGACAAAAAAGTGGACGCCATCATCTGTCTGCGCGGCGGCTACGGCGCGGCGCGGCTCCTTGAGCGGCTGGATTACGAGGTGATCCGGCGCAACCCGAAAATCCTTTCCGGCTACAGCGACATCACCTCGCTGCATGGCGCGCTCGCCAGAAAAGTGAACCTGATTTCCATCCACGCGCCGATGTTGAACGGCGCGCTGGCCGACCCGAGGGTTCCGGAATTCACCCGCCGCTCGTTTCTGCGCACGGTCATGGAGGCGCGACCGGCGGGCAGCATCAGCGACGGCTACGAAGGGAAAATGGTTTCCGTTCTGCGCGGCGGCGTTGCGGCGGGGCGTTTGATCGGCGGTAATCTGTCCCTGCTATGCGCGTCGCTTGGCACACCGTTCGCGCCGTCGTTCAAGGGAAAAATCCTGTTTTTCGAGGACATCAGCGAGAAACCCTACCGGCTGGACCGGATGCTGACGCAATTACTGAACGCGGGGATTTTGCAGCAGGTCGCGGGCGTCGCCGTGGGGGTGAACCGGGATTGCAATGATCCGGATGCCAAGCCGGGCGGCGAATATCGCCAGACGGCGGCGGACGTGGTGAAGGAACGGCTGGCAACGCTGCGCGTGCCGGTGGTGACCGGGCTGCCGTTCGGGCATGTGGATTTGAACGCGACGATACCCGTGGGCGTGAAAGCGATTTTGGACGGCAACAAGGGCGACTTGATCATCACCGAGGCGGCGGTGAGATAAAATTATTTAGAGCAGTTTAAGTAACCCATGGCCGCAAGTTCCGGGAACCGCGGCGTTTCCCCTCATCCTGACCTTCTCCCGCGGAGAGAAGAGTCAACCGCTGGCTGGGCTTCGGAGATGCGATTGATTTGCGCGCAGAATGCCATCGCGGTTTCGCTCAAGCCGGGAAACATTTCATCCGCTTACAGCGGGAACGGGCTGGGTGGTGACCGGGCTGCCTTCCGGCATGTGGATTTGAACGCGATACCGGTTTCGAGCGGGCGAAAATGTTCGAAAGGAAACCAACCCTTGTTTGCGTGCGAAAGCGGCGTGGCGCTTCGCTTCCCGCCGCAGTCCATGATGCGCTCCGTATACCAACCCTCCTGGATTTTTCAGCGGCTACAGTTTTACATGGAGCATTTCAATCAATCCATTAGCAATGAGCTGAGGGTGCTGACGGAATGCGATCTTTTTGGCTCTTGGCTTCGTTTCGGCTCAATGACAGGGTGTTCAAACCTGCCTTCGCCAAAGCCTGGCCAAAATACAAAAAATCCTCGTGGCCCATCGCTATGGCGGTTTCAGACAACATTGGCGCGGACGTCTGACGCCGGAAAAGCGGCGGAGGGCCGCCGCACTCCACGACGCTGGCGCGTTTGCCAACGGGCATCGGATTGCGCAAAGCGATTTGGAGGGCGCGACGGCGCTTTGGGACGACGCGACATTTCGCGTCGGGGGGGAAAGCGGCGACATGTCGCCGCAGTCCATACTAGTGCACTGCTCCTGGCAAAGAATCTCTGCGTTCTTTGCGGTTAAATGATTGGGTCCTTACGGGCCGACGCGCGCCCGGTAAAATTCCTGCGAATTATTGGGATCCATCGGGATGGAGAAATTAAAGACGCCGTTGGTGCTCGTGAGATTGGTGACCGCACTCCAATTGATCAGGTCGGCCGAGCTTTCAATCGTATAATTCCAGACCGCATCGCCGGTGAAACCGATCTGCACCACGCCGCCCTGCACACTGATGGCTTGGAATCGGGCGGCGGCCGGCGGCAGCAGCGCCAGCAGCGCGCCGGAACTCGTCGCGGTCCCGGCGAGGTTCGTCGCGGTAAGGGAATAATATCCCGTGTTCGTCGGCGAAACGAAACCGAGGGCGAGGCTGGTGTTGGTCGCGCCAGCGATGTTCGTGCCGTTGAACTGCCATTGGTAATTCGGCGCAGGCAGGCCGCTGGCGGCGGCGAGGAAGATCGCATTGGCTCCGAGCGTCACCGTTTGCGGCAGCGGGTTGGTGGTGATCACGGGCGCGATGGCGGGCACTTCCACGCGGAGGTTGTCCACGAGTCCGAAGTTGATGACGCTGTTTGACGAGAGCGACGCGAACGGATCCCAGAAGCCGACGCAGACATTGCTCGCAGTGAAGGACGCGTTGGTAATGGTCGCGATGCGGATGCCGTCGATCGCCCAATCCACGGTGCTGCCGCGCCGCGAAACGATCACGTCGTGCCAGGCCAGCCCGAACGTGCCGGGATTCAGCGTGCCGGACTGCTGCGGATAATTCGTGGATTGCAATGCCGGCGCGGGATGGCCACCGGGAAACGCGGAGGTGTAATAAATATTGGCGTTGTCGAGCGAGCCGGCGGCGTAAATGCCGGTGGCGGCATTTTTCCAGGCGGTTCCCGCGTAGCCGGCGTAATCGCCGGATGTCGTCGAGGCGGCGCTCACGCCCCCGTCGCCGTCGGCGGAGAAATAAAATCCGTCGGCGGTCGAGCCGCTGCCGGTCCATTCGGTGCGGTTGCCCGCCGTGCCGAGGCCGGCGGTGAGAAATTCCGTGGAGCCCAAGCCGCCGCCGGGGAACGGGCCGTTGACATTGATCCAGGCGTCAAAGTGCAGGCGATAATCGCCGCCGAAACTCTGGTTCGCCGGCGAAATTGAAAGGGCGGCGACCACGCCAAGCGTGAGGTTGGCCTTCAGCTGCACACCGAAGGTCGAGCCGCCGGTGGAATGCGGTGCGGACGGAATGCCGAGCGCCGAGTAATCAAAATTAAACACGGCTGAGTTGTCGCCGGAACTTTTGTTGACAATCCAGTTCGCGGCGGAATTGGTGTCGAAGGCGTCGGTGAAAACCGGGGCTTGAACCGGATAAACTGTGAGCGAGACGACGCTGCTGGTGGTGCTGCCGACCGAGTTGGTGACGACGAGCGCATAATTTCCCGCGTTCGTGGTTTGCACGCCGGTGAACTGGTAGATCTTGTTGGTGGCGCCGGGAATGGGCGTGTTGTTGAACAGCCACTGATAAGTCAGCGGCAGGGCTCCGGAAACCACGCCGGTGATGCTCACGCTGCCGCCGGCATCCATGACGCGGCTGAGTTGCGGGGATAGGCTGACGGCCGGGGGCGCCGGAGCCGGCGCATTGGTGCCGACCACAAGAGTGGCAACCAACTGGGCTGGCGTGCCGTTAAAAACATCCGCGTCGCACCCGCCGGCAATGCCGGGAACCGTGGCGGTCCAACTATATTGCCATGCGGTCCAGACACCCGGCCCCCAGACTTCATCGCTGGAACTGTTGCAGGAAGTGGAGACCCAAGGCGAACTGGTTTGGGCCGGGTTGCCGCTGGGATTGGCGATCCATGAGTTCCATTGCGCCACACTGGTGTCCAGATACCCGCCGCCGCAGGTGGAGGTATAAATGACGGGCTTGACGGTGATGCCCACCGCCGCCGCCTTGCTCACGATGGCATTGCACCATTGATTAGCCCAGTCGGCATAACTGGCGGCGCCAGTCACGCCGCTAAAAGTCTCGAAATCGAGGCACGGCTGGAGAGTCAGGCCGTCGTTGGTGATGGAACCGCCCGCCACGCTCCAGAAGAAATCAGCCTCCGCCAGAGGCGTGTCCAGTTCGGGGTGGGCAAAATGGTACGCGCCGATCATCACGCCGGCGGCCTTGGCGCCGCTGATATTGCTAGCGAACTGCCCGTCGGTGGTGGAAGCGTATTCCGTGGCCTTGGCCCAGCCGAAACTTACGCCGGAGCCCTGCACGAGCGTCCAATTGATGGCCCCCTGATAATGGGAAACATCCACACCCAAAGGCCGCTGCGCCATGGCCGGCGGGGTGGCCCAGCCGGCCGCCGCCGCCAAGCCCGCCAGCGCGATGAAACGGAAAAATAATCCGGGTCCGGGTTTCATGGGGTTAATTGGCGGCCAACGGCAAGCCGTGCGCCCCGGCCACGGCGGGATGGGTCACCCGGCCGTTTTTGACATTAATGCCGCCAACCAGCGCGGGATATTTCTGGCACGCTTCCTCGACGCCGAAGTCCGCGAGCATCTCGAGATAGCGATAGGTGACGTTGGTCAGCGCCTGCGTGGCGGTGCGCGCATAGGCGCCGGGCATATTGGCCACGCAATAGTGCGTCACGCCTTCCTCGACATAAACGGGATCGTGATGGGTGGTGGCGCGCGACGTTTCGGCGCAGCCGCCCTGGTCAATCGCAATGTCCACCAGCACGCTGCCGGGCCGCATCCGGCGCAGCATGGCGCGGGAAATCAGTTTCGGCGCCTTGGCGCCCGGCACCAGCACGGCACCGATGAGCAAATCCACCGCCGGCAGCAAATCCAGGAGGTGCGATTCGCTGGAAAACAAGGTGTGCGCCGTGTGGAGCGTGATGTCGAGAAAACGCATCCGCTCGAGGTCCACTTCGAGGATGGTCACGTCCGCGCCGAGGCCCTGCGCCATGCGCGCCGCATTGACGCCCGCCGCGCCGCCGCCGAGCACGACGACTTTGCCGGGGAGCACGCCGGGCACGCCGCCGAGCAAGGTGCCGCTGCCGCCGAAATGTTTCGCCAGAAAATAGCCGCCCACCAGCACGCTCATGCGCCCGGCGATTTCGCTCATCGGCTCGAGCAGCGGCAGCCGGCGGTTGACCTCGATGGTTTCATACGCGATGCAGGTCGCGCCGGATTTCATCAAGGCATCGGTGAGCGGTTTGCTGGCGGCGAGGTGCAGGTAGGTGAAAAGGATTTGTCCGGGCCGGAGCAAAGGCAGTTCAGCTGGCAGCGGCTCCTTGACCTTGATAATCAAATCGGCCTCCGCAAAAACCGCGGCATGCGCGTCCACGAGCCTGGCGCCGGCCGCTGCATATTCCGCGTCCGGATAGCCCGCGCCAATGCCCGCGCCGCGCTCGACGACCACCTGATGGCCGCGCTTGATGAGCTGATACACGCCGCCGGGCAGCAGGGCGACGCGGTATTCCTGCTCCTTGATTTCTTTGGGGACGCCGATAGTCATGGCCGTTTTGCGTTGGACCGCTGGCGCAACCTAACAAAGTTCAAAGCGGAGTCAACGACCCGCCGGCTGGCCGAGGGGGACCCGTTTTGGGGGTGGCATTATTCGATGACTCCCACCAGAATCGTTTCGTCAGCCAGCCCGCGGATGCTGGTATCGCAACTGAAGCCAAACGTGCGAAAAATAAAATTCCATCTGGCCGTCCGGGTTTTGTGCCTGGTGGTCTGGCTGGCGGCCCGGCCCGCGAGCGCGCTCGAAACCAACGGTGCGGCCACCGTGGCCGAGCTTGCCGGCCGGATTGAAACCCATATTTCCCAGCCGCGATTCAACGCCGCCTTGTGGGGGGTTAAAATCGTATCGCTGGATACCGGCAAATTGATTTTTGAAAGCCACGCCGACCGGCTGATGAGTCCGGCGTCGAACAGCAAACTTTACGCCGGGGCGCTGGCGCTCGACCGGCTGGGAGCGGATTACCGCATCGGCACGACCCTCCGCGCCACCGCCAAACCGGACGCCGGGGGAACCGTGCGCGGAGACCTGGTGATCACGGGGCGCGGCGACCCCAGCTGGAACGCGCGCCGTACCGGCACGAACTTCTGGAATCGGTTTACGCCATTCGTCGCCGCGCTGACGCATGCCGGCGTGCGCCACGTCACCGGGGATTTGATCGGCGACACCACATTTTTTCATTCGCCGCCGCAGGGGAGCGGCTGGGCCGTGGACGATCTGGAAGATTCCGAAGGCGCGGAGATTTCCGCGCTGACGCTGGACGACAATTTCACCCACATTCGCGTCACGCCGGGCACGAACGCCGGCGGGCCGTGTGTGTTGGAAATCCTTGATCCGTTCACCGGTCTGCAACTCGATAACCAGACCGTCACAGAAACCAACGGCTCGTTTCCCCGAATCATTCCGCGCCGTTTTCGCGGTGAAAATGTCGTCCATATTTTCGGTGCGCTGCCCGCCGGCGGCGGATCAGCAACCGTGGACGTGCCGGTGCTTCGTCCGGCGGAATGGTTCACGGCGGCGCTGAAGGACGCGTTGCGACAGAATGGAATCATCGTAGATGGCCTGGCGCGTTCCGTGTCGTGGCCGTCACCGCCGCCGGTGGCAGAGGTGATGTTGGGTGAGGTCGTTTCTCCACCGCTGCGCGAACTGGTTCACGATTTCATGAAGCCGTCGCAAAATCTGGAGACGGATTTAATTTTTGAACATACGGGCGAAAAGCTGCGCGACGCCGCAACGCCGTGGCACACCTCTGAAGATTGTGCGGTTGAATTGCTGCATCAATTCCTGGTGACAAACGGTCTTCCTGCCGGCGACGTGCATTTCGACGAGGGATCAGGGCTTTCGCGCAACAACCTCACGACGGCGAACGCCACGGTCGCCCTGCTGGAATTCATGGCAAATCACCGCGCGGCGGCGGATTTTATGGCCGCGCTACCGATCGCCGGGGTGGATGGCACGCTGCGCCGGCGCATGAAAGACACGCCGGCGTTTCAGAATGTCCGCGCCAAAACCGGCACGTTGCGCTGGGTGAACGCGCTTTCCGGCTTCGTCACGACGGCGGCGGGAGAGCAGCTGGTGTTCAGCCTGATGTTAAACCGCTATGACCCGCCGCCGGACCGCAAACGCACGGATGAACTGGACGACATCGCGGTAGAGCTGGCGCGATGCAAGGGGCGCACCGATGATTCGCTGGAAAAACAGTTCGCGCCTTTCGGAACCTTGATCGTCACGCAATTCGTTTCGGCGCCGTTTCCGCATCCGGCGCGCGCGGCCGGCCACCCATACCACGATGAGTTTTATCCGGCGCCGGAACATTATGCGGACAGTACCGTGGCGCTGTTCATCCCGAAGTATTTCCGGGCGACGGACAAAATAGATTTTGTGGTGCACTTCCACGGCTGGCGCAACACCGTCGCCGGCACGCTGGAGCAGTTCAAACTGGCCGAGCAACTGGCGGGCAGCGGCAGGAACGCGGTGCTGATTGTTCCGGAAGGGCCGCGCAACGCGCCGGATTCCTTCGGCGGAAAACTGGAGGACACGAACGGCTTCAAGGTTTTCATGACGGAAGCGATGGAAAAACTCCGCGCCAGCGGGGTGGTGAGCGGAACGAATTCCGGGATCGGGAAGATTATTCTATCCGGCCACAGCGGCGGGTATCACGTGATGGCGGCGATCCTGGACCACGGCGGATTGGCGGAAAAAATCAAGGAAGCGTGGCTGTTTGACGCGCTTTACGGCAACACGGATGATTTTGTCGCCTGGCAGAAAAGCCAGGGCGGCCGGCTGCTCGACATATACACGGACCACGGAGGCACGAAGGGCGAAACGCTTAAATTGATGGAATTCTACAAAGCCCGTGGCGTCCAGTTTTTCGCGGCCGAGGATACCGATGCGCCGCCGGAAGCGCTGCGGACGAACCAGGTGGTTTTTCTGCACACCGACCTGGCGCATGATGAGGTGATTGCCAAGCGCGGCATGTTCGGCCAATTTCTCAAGGCCAGCGGCCGGGAGAACCAATGAATGCGCCCCGATTTTGGGTTGTGCTTTTCGCCGCGCTGTTGGCCGGCTGTCAATCTATGCCCATTAAACATCCCACCACCCGACCGCCGGTGAAGCTCGGGGTCGAAGTCCTGTTTGAGAAACATCTCGACCTGATTCGCGGCAAGCGCGTCGGTCTGATCACCAACCCGACCGGCCTGGACAGCCGGCTCGACAGCATCATTGACCGCTTTCGCGCGGAACCGGAGGTGAAGCTGGCGGCGCTTTACGGCCCGGAACACGGTGTGCGCGGCAATGCGCAGGCCGGTGAATATGTGCCGTTTTATTTTGACGAGCAGCTCAAGCTGCCGGTGTTTAGCCTCTACGGTCAGACGCACAAGCCGCCGGCGGACATGATGACGAACCTTGACGAATACATGCGGACCTTTGACACGAAGCACGAGGGCAAGCAGGTCGAAGCCGGCATGATGCAGTCGGTGGATGTGATGGTGTTCGATCTGCAGGATGTCGGCACGCGGGTTTACACCTACATTGCCACAATGGCCTACGCGATGCAGGCCGCGGCGGAGGCGGATATTCCGTTCATCGTCCTGGACCGGCCCAATCCGGTCAACGGCGTCGCGATGGAGGGGCCGATTCTGGAGTATCCCCAATACAGTTCATTCATCGGGCTTTATCCGATCCCGCTGCGGCACGGCATGACGGCGGGAGAATTGGCGCAACTGTTCAACGAAAGATTTGTCGCGGCGGACGGACACCATAAAAAATGTAAACTCACCGTCGTACCCATGGAAAACTGGACCCGCGGGGAGTGGTTCGATGAAACGTCGCTGCCGTGGGTGCTGCCATCGCCGAACCTGCCGACGCCCGAGAGCGCGACGGTTTATCCCGGGCAAGTGATCCTGGAAGGCAGCAATCTATCGGAAGGGCGCGGGACGACGAAGCCGTTTGAAATGTTCGGCGCCCCGTGGATTGACGGTTTCGTGCTGGCGAAGCAATTGAACGATTTGAACCTCCCGGGCGTGAAGTTTCGCGAAGTCTGGTTTACGCCGACTTTCTCGAAATTTGCCGGCCAGCAATGCGGCGGCTGCCAGTTGCACGTCACGGATCGAGACGCCTACCGGCCGGTCGCCACGACACTGGCCATCCTGTCAGTGGTGAAGCGAATTTATGGCGGCAAACTGGAACTGCACGCGAGCTATTTTGACAAGGTTTTGGGCACGTCATCCGTCCGGGAGGCGCTGGAGCGGGGCGAACCGGTGGATAAAATCGTGGCCGGCTTCAAGTCCGGCCTCACTGAATTCGCCAGGCAGCGCGAGCCTTACCTGCTTTATCGCTGACCTCATTTTATGCGCGCAAAATGTCTGATTGCTTTCGGGGTGATCTGGTTTTGTGCCGTGGCGGCGGGTTTCACCCAAGAATTCCGCGCGGACAAACTGGCGGCGATGGATGCGGCGATCCGGGAAGCGATCACCAACCACCAATGTCCCGGCGGCGTGCTGTGGCTGGAACATCGCGGCGCGGCGTATCACAAGGCCTTTGGGGACCGCGCCCTGGTGCCGGTGCGCGAGCCGATGACCGAGGACACGATTTTTGACGCGGCTTCGCTGACGAAAGTCGTCGCGACCACGCCGGCGGTGATGCTGCTGGTGGAGCGCGGTCAGGTGAAGCTGGACGCGCCGGTGCAGGCCTACCTTCCCGAGTTCACGGGCGAGGGCAAGGAGGCGGTCACCGTTCGCGAGCTGCTCACGCACACGTCCGGCCTGCCGCCGGACATCGAAACGAAAACCGACTGGCACGGCCAGGCCGAGGCGATCAAAAAGGCGTGCGCCGTGAAATTGCAATCCCCGCCCGGAACCAAATTCAAATACAGCGACATCAACTTTTTCCTGCTCGGGGAGATCGTCCAGCGCATGAGCCGGGAGCCGCTGGAAATCTTCGTCCAGCGCGAGATTTTCGAGCCATTAAAAATGACCGACACCGGTTTCCTGCCGCCGACCAACAAGCTGGGCCGCATCGCGCCGACGGAAGTGGTGGACGGCCAGCCGTGGCGCGGCGTGGTGCATGATCCGACCGCGCGGAAGATGGGCGGCGTGGCCGGGCACGCCGGACTATTCACCACGGCCGCGGACCTGGCGCGCTACGCCCGAATGCTGTTGAATCTGGGCGAACTTGACGGCGTGCGGCTATTCCAGCCGGCAACGGTGCGGATGATGACCAGCGTGCAGACGCCGCCGGGAATGGCCGCCCGGCGCGGCTTCGGCTGGGACATCGACACCGCATTCAGCGGGCCGCGCGGCGATATTTTTCCGGAGGGCTCGTATGGTCACACCGGCTGGACCGGCGGCTCGTTGTGGATTGATCCGTTCTCCCAAACCCTGGTGATCTTTTTGTCGAACCGGAATCATCCGACGGAGGCGGGCAGCGTGACGGCTTTGCGGCACGAATTGGGGACGCTCGCGGCGGAGGCGCTGAAAAAGATTGATTTTACCAGGGCGGCGAGCACATTCATGAGCACGGGCAGCGACGGAAAATAATCAGGGCGGCAAATTCCGAACATTGAGCGGGCCGGGATGCAAATCGCCACATCCCCCCAAAACAGGGGGGGATTTTTTCCTTGAACTGCCCGCCTCTAAGTGAATAATCAAAACTAACTGCTGAAGAAAGAAATTCAGTTGATCGAGTGGAATGTTGTGGAAGATTGAAGAGGAAGTGCGGCAGTGCGGTGAAAAAATCGTAGTAAAATCCAAACCAAAAGGAATCAAGATGAACATGTTCAAAACCCAAACCCCCAAATCCGCGTTTATGCGCGCGGCGGCTTTGGTGATTACAGCGGGCGCGCTGGTTACCCAGAACGCAAAGGCGCAGCAGATATACAAACAGACCTTCAACACTGATGACAGTGCAAACTGGGCGGTCAATTACAGTTACAATTGCACTGATCCCAATTGGCTAACCATCTCCAACCAGCTGACCGATTTTAACTTCGATTACACCACGGCTGGCATTCCCCTGGCTCCACACAGTTCCATATACGGGTCAGCTGCAATCCACCACGGATTGAAAATGAGTGCGGTCTATACGAATTTAACTGCGAATATAGTAGCGAAAGGCTCTGCAGCAACGGCGGGCATATCGGCTACGCCGCTTAATTTTAGTGTCACCGCCGATTTTGTGATGCATGCGGATATGTGGATTAACGTCAACTGCGCCCCTTACAGTGTCGTGGATACCAATTATGCCGACAGCACCGCCAGCTTTGCGACCACGGCACACAACGGCTCGGCTTCGACTGTTCTCTACGGTTGCGGCTACGGCACGGCGGGCACGGTGGCAACCACACCCGGCGTGACGGATGCGATTTTTGTGGGAACTACTACGGATAATGGTTCCTCGGCGCAGATACGCATGTATGGCCCTTCAACCATAGGCCAGTCCTCTTATCAGAACGGCACCTATCAGTCCACCGGCACCGCGACACCAGGATTTACGGGTGATCCCCTTGTCTACAATATCGGGAATACACCTAATGGCGCCGGTGCCCGCGCAATGGTAAGCACCACGCTTAATCCTCCATATACCGCAAGCCAATTATCAACAAACTTGGCCAGCAGTGTGGCCTGGCGCGATATATTTCCCTCCTCTGCGGTTCCCCTGCAACAACAGATTCTTTATCCGCAGCAAACGAACAATTACTCAATCCCCGGACTGCTTACGTTTGGCTGGCATGACGTCTCGGTTGAGAAGATTGGCACTGTGATTGTTTATAAGATAGACGGGAACATTCTCGCCACGGGCAACTATTCCTCGGCTGGAACTCCATCCGGCAGTTTGCTTACTTTCGTGGCTTCCCGCACAGGTCTCTCGGCGGCGAGTGCTGCCACTTCCAATTATACCAACTTGAACTTTGTGGTGTTCGCCAACATTGTCGTTTCCAATTATGCCAACGTGGTAAACGTATCGGCGTCGCAACCGACCTGCCAGGAGGGAATTCCCGGTACGCCCGGGCTGTTCACCCTCACCCGCAGCTCGGCGGGGGTGCCTTTGACGGTTAATTACACACTGGCAGGCACGGCAACCAATGGTTCCCAGTACACCGTCTCCGGAGGCACCACCACCAGCGTGACGTTCAGTTCGACGGCCACGTCCACCAACGTCGTCATCACGCCCGTAGACGACGGCATTCCGGAACCGACGCACACAGTTATTTTAACCCTTCAATCCGGAACCGGCTACGCCGGAGCTGGTAACGCGGTCGTTAGCATCCTTGACGGGGATACGCCGACAGTGGATATTACCGCTCCGAGCGGTGCGCAGGCTTATGGACGTTATACCGGCATCACACCAGGATCCGGAAACAATGACTACATCCCCTTCACCCTGACGCGCCGTGGCCTTTTGACCACCGGTTCCGCCTTGACCGTGAATTTGTCCTACGGCGGCACGGCAGTGGGCGGCACGGATTACTCCTCCGTAAGCAGTGTGAACATTCCGGACGGCGCGCAAACCGCGAATTTGGCAATCGTGCCGCTGAATAATCCTGCCACGACCAGCAATCTGACGGTCATAGCCAATGTGACTTCCGTCACGGGTGGTGCCGTTGGGGCCAGCCCAGCGACCGGGACGATTATTTCCGCCAACTATGCGGTAACAGCCCCGGTGCTGCTGACTGATGCGCTAACTGATTCCAGCTCCACGGAAACCCAGAAATGGTATGTGGTTTACGGCACAGGCGATCCGGTGAATGACGCGACCAACTACAGCGCGGATTTCGGATATAGCCTCGCCAGCGATCCAGCAGGCAATCTCATCCCTCCACCACCGGGCGGAAACACCCATGCGCTCCACCTGACCTGCAATAAACAGAATGCCGTCAACCCCGCACCCGGGGCGGTGAACTGCTACTTCACCAACCTCCTGCTGAGCGGCAATTATGCCGTCCGGTTCAACATGAACGTAGTTGAGGCCCAAGGAACAGCCAACGCCACCGAGGGCCCGGTCTTTGGTATCAACCACTCGGGAAGTTTGAGCAACTGGTGGTATGGCGCCGGGACCCTTGCCCCCTGGACCTGGTCCAGCGACGGCATCTGGTATTGGATCGACCCGCAAGCCGGCGGCACGGTGGCGGGCGACTACCAAGAATACACCGGACAAGGCGGCACGAACGCAAACACCGGCTGGACGCGGGTGGCGACGGGAGTGGCGAGCACCTTCGGGCAGGCGTTCAAGAACAATGACCTGGGGATTTACGGCCCCTTCACTTGTTATGACGGTTTCGGCAACCACAGCTCCGGCATCCCGGCCAACGGCTCTTCGGTGACCGATGACGACAGCACCTGGAGCGACGTGGAAATCAAGCAGATTGACAACATCGTTACCATGTCGATCAATCATACACCCATCTTTGCCTATACCAACACCACGGTATGGACGAACGGCTATTTGATGCTGGGTTATGCAGATCCATATGGAGCCTCAATCGCCGGCGTTGAAGCGGGTGTCTATTATGCCAACCTGCAAGTGGTGCAGTTACCTGCGACCATCAACACCACCGTTACCATCAACAAGATTGCCGTCAGCGGCGGCAATGTGGTGATCACCTTCACCACCTCCAACCCGGCGGACACCACGTCCTCCTTTACACTGCAGAGTTCCGGAACAGTGGGTGGTGCCTACAGCGGCGTCAGTCCGGCGGCGAGCATCACCTCGCTGGGCAGCAACCAATTCCAAGCCACGACCCCCTACCTTGCGGGAACGCAGTTATTCTATCGCATACAACATCCCTAATTGACCAGGGTCAATTAGCAGGAAAATTATCTTGGCCGGGACATCCGCCGCGGTGGCGGGTGTCCCGGTTCAAGAAAATGCGATAGGGATTTTCTGGCGGCTGTGAAAATAAAGTAATTGAAGTATTTGTATTTGATATGAAAGCGCAACAAGAGAGGCGGTTGCCCGGTGACAAGCGAGAAGGTTTCACCCTGATTGAATTACTGGTGGTCATCGCCATCATTGCCATTCTGGCGGCGATGCTGCTGCCCGCCTTGGCCGCCGCCAAAAGGAAGGCGTACTCCATTCAATGTGTTAGCAACATGAAACAGCTCCAATTGGGCGGGGTGATGTATGCCAGTGAAAACAACGATTTCATGATGCCGAATTCTCCGTCCACGACATCCGGCTTAAGCTGGGTTGGCAACCAAAGTGTACAACACTGGAATGCCGCCGATTCCAATACCAATGCATCACTTTATCTGACCAATCTTATGGCGGGGTACATGACCGGCCAGTTGGGCGTTTATCATTGTCCGGCTGACAGAATTCCCTCGGCCAACGGACAGCGAATACGCAGCTACTCCATGCAAGGCCAAGTTGGTTGCAGTGGCCCCGTTTATATGAATCAGAATAATGCTAAATTCTATCTGAAGACTTCGGATGCGATCGGATTTCCAGGACCATCTGATCTAATTGTTTTTCTCGAAGAAAGCGGGGGTAGTTTGGGAAATGCCGGAATGGACGGCTGGTTGCAGGTTAACAATGCCTATGGTGCCACCCCTGGGGCATATACCGGTTCGGCTACTTTTCCCGACGTGCCTGGTGCTTACCACCTCTGGGGTTGTGGAATGTCCTTTGTTGACGGCCACTCGGAAATTCACAAATGGGTGACCAGCGCCCTTCAAATACCAGTAAATTATGGGCTTGCCGTGCAGAATGTTGCCGCCGGTGGGCTTCCACCCTCGCCAAAGGTCAATGCTGACTGGCAGTGGTTCACCTCCCATTGCGCGGCCCATAATTAGTCAGATACCGGCGACTGCCAAAGGCCGTGACGAAATATGCAGGAAGAAAAAGAGCGCACGTCAAATTGGAAAAGCAGCGCCTTTACCTTGATTGAACTGCTGGTGGTGATCGCTATTATTGCCATCTTGGCGGCCCTGCTGCTGCCGGCATTATCCCAGGCCAAGGAGCGGGCCAAGCGCATCGGTTGCCTTAACAATGAGAAACAGATGGGGCTAGGCAGCCAGATGTTCGCTGACGACGACGCCAACCACGCCTTCACGGGCACGTTGAATTACGCCGACGACGATATGAACTGGCTTTACTGGTCCTATGTGCCTGCCACCAAAGCCTTCTATTGTCCCTCCACGGTGAATTTCGTCCGCACGAACACGGCACCCATTGATCCTGCCATTTGGGAGGCACCCACCTCACCTTTTCTAACACTGGGGAACCAGACGACCGTGTCCACTTATGCCGAACGCATTCATGGCGGCACGGTTTATATGACGGATTTGTTGACCAATGCCGGGGGAAAGCTTCAACCATTCGGAAGCAGCTATGAAGTTTCAGGCTTTTTTAATAGTTATACCACCAGCGGAAACAATTACAAAAACATACGAAAGACCCAGAACTCGTGCTCGCGCTACATCACCACGATCACCGAAAAGCCCTACGTCACAGCTGGCCAGGCAGTCGGTCCTTCGGATATCCTGATTATTTACGACGCAGACGACGTCGGGCATCTGGCAAACGGCAGTGTGGATCCAAGCCGCAAAAACGACAACTATCCCGATCCGGGAGACAACCATGGAGCAGCGGGGGTCAATTTTGTATTTTGCGATGGTCACGCACAGTGGATCCCGCAGAAAAATTACATGCGCGACTTCATTCTCGGCACGGACGAATATCACCTGCCCATCGCTCCCTGAGGAGGGTGGTCCGGTTTTTCCCTTTCAAAAACCAAAAAACTTTCGATTGAATCAACGCGGACTCACTTGGAGTCCGCGTTTTTCTTTGGCGGTGGCGAATGAGAGGATGCCTTTTTCCGCCGTCACGCCGGCATAGGGGTCGTTGGTGATAAGCAGATTCCCATCAATGTCGAGGTAGTCGGCCAGTTCCGCCAGGTGCGCGGCGGCGCTGATCAGCACGCTGGTTTCGATCATGCAGCCGATCATCGTTTTCAAGCCGGCCCGGCGTGCGGCGCGCAACGTCTCAAAGGCCATGCTCACGCCGCCGGTCTTAACCAGCTTCACATTCACTCCGTGGAAGCATTCCGCGCGGCGGGGGATGTCCTTGACCGTGTGGCAGGATTCGTCGGCAAAAATCGCCAATGGCGAGCGGGTCTTGAGCCAGATCAGATCCCGGTCGGCGGTATCGCGCGGCATCGGCTGCTCGATGAACTGGATTTTTCTATCCGTGGCCACGAGCCACTCGATCATCCGCAGGGCTTCCTCCTTGGTCTTCCAGCCCTCGTTCGCGTCCACGCGCACCGGCTTGCCCGGGGCGACGGAACGGAGCGCGGCGAAATTTTCACGATCACGCGGGTCGCCGACCTTGAGCTTGATCACCGGATATGGGTCGGCGTCCAAAACCTTTTTGCGGATGATGTCCGGCGCATCAATGCCGATGCTGAAGGACGTGACGTGATGGTGCTCGCGGAAACCCAAGCCCAGAAAATCGTGGAGCGGCTGGCCGGCGCGCCTGGCCGCGCCGTCGCACAGCGCAAGGTTCAGCGCACATTTGGCGGCGAACGGGATGCCCGGGATCGCCTCAAGCCGGGCCATGGCCCCGGGCACATCGGCAAACGACAAATGGGCCGCGTCGAGCTGTTGCAGAAACTGGAGGACGCCATCAGCGGATTCGCCATACAAACTGGACGGCGCGGCCTCGCCGAGGGCTGGCACGCCGTCGGCGTCGGTCAGTTCCACAATGACGGTGTGGTGGATGCCGGAGCCCCGGGAGCTGGCGATTTTCCAAGGGTTAGCGAGGTGCAACTCACAGGTGCGGGCGGTCAATTTCACCCTTAAATTCAAACAGTTTCCCCACCGTTTGCAATCGGATTGGCTTCAAGGATGCCACCCTAAAATTGGCTATATCATCCTAAAATGCGAGGTTCAACCACGGAGGGGCAAGGAGTACGAAAACAGAAGTCAGGAGTCAGAATTCACCGCTGACGACAGAGAGGAAATCAGGAGGCTCACGCAAAGACGCAAAGGCGCCAATTCACCGGGAAAGTGAAGCCGATGGGGATCGATATCACCAGTGGCCGTAAAGGTTTTTTGGGATTTTTGCGTTATCCGGGAAGACAAGATAAATGGCGTTATGCGATTTCGTCCATGAATGGATGACATTGGCTCGCTGGTAAATGTGCCGGACCGACTGCCCGAGAGCGAGATTGGTGGCCGGGTCGTTGATGACCACATCCCCCGCTGGCGTGAAGCCGATGCAGACGATCAGATGACCGTCCGTGTCCGGCGGCCGCCCCGGCTGGAGCCAGTCCCAGCGTCCGGAAAGAACCACCGGGATGCCCGCGACAATCCAGTCTTCCACTTCCGAAAGGTCGTCGAGCCGCGTGACGAAGCTTCGCATGCCGGGGAAACTGCCGGCGAACGCCGTGTTGAACGGCCAGTTGCCCGTGCCGGCAAAATCGTCGTCATAAACATTGGCCGCGACTTCCGGCACGGTCAGATTCATTTCCGGCCGGTGCAAAACATCCGCCCAGCGCGACAGGACCATCGAGAGGGAGGTCGGGCTGCACCAGCCCTTTTCGTTCGGGTAGCCATGCTGCGAATGTTCCGGCGTGGAAATGATTTTGCCCCAGGCCGCGCGGTTCGGCGGCCGAGTGGCGGGGGGAACCCGGGTGTTGGAGAAGGATGCCCCGAGGAATTTCAGCGTCGGCCGCACGCCGTTGGTGCCGCCCAGCGTCACACGAATCCGGGCCGCGCCGGCGGGCTGCGTCAAAATCAAAGTGTCCGTGTCCACGGTGCCGTCGGCATCCTGCTGGTGGCGGACACTGGCGCGCGGGAAGGTTTTGTTGTCGGGCGACCAGTCGCCCAGCGTGTAAAATTTTGTGGCGTGGTCCGGCAAAATGGCGCAGGCCTCGATTTTCAGGAAGGTACCGGCGGGGGCAGCGGCATTCCAGGAGAGAATCAATTCATTCCACGGAATGCCCGATTTGATTTCCGGCGAGAGCAGGACAGTTTCGCCGTTTTCAGATTGCGAGCGATTGAACTTTGAGAATTGGTTCAGGCCGACGAAATGGCTGAAGTCGGACCGGGTAGAAGGGGGAGCGGTTTTGCAACCGGCCAGGATAACCGCAGTCAGCAGGAGCAGAAGTGCATGGAACCTCTTAGAGCGTGTCAGAAAATTACGCGGGGCCCTGTTTTGATGGCACAGACTGGTGGCACAGGCCATTCTAAAGCTGAGATTCTGGATGGACCAACGGCTACAGAATGTCGAAGACTGGTGATGTGGGGCCAGAATACCCTTTGGGCGGCGGATCTGTTGGTTGTGGCCGGCGTTGGCTCGGTCGGCACAGCCCGCAATGGGGATGCTTCTCCCTAGCCGCCTTGACCCCGACCAAAATCCCACGCCGCAGCTCCCCGCGAAATTTTCGGACAAGCTCTTAAACATTGGGGCCATTCTGGTTGCAACCGGCGGCCCAAGTCCAGCCCCCGATTTTGGTGGGGCAAGCAGTTAATGATTCAGTCACCGGTCAGGCCGGGGTTGCAATCCGGCAATGGATTTATGTTTGTCCAGGGCCGCCGCCGGATTCACCGGGGTTTTTTCCCGCCGACCACAACAGCCATGACCAACCGGCGAGAAAGCTCAGTCCGCCGACCGGCGTGATGGCGCCGAGCCATTTCAAATTTGTCACCGCGAGCAAATACAGCGAGCCGGAGAAAATCACGATGCCGGCAAAAAAGCCCCACCAGGCTATGCGGGCAAACGGTTTTCGGCCGGCAACCACAAACAGCATGAGGGTGTGGATGAAATGGTAGAACAC
>CAIJNQ010000173.1 GCA_903822015.1 uncultured Verrucomicrobia subdivision 3 bacterium
TGTTTTACCCATCCGCTGAATCCAGTCCCGACAGGTTCCGCCTTTGACATCGACAGCAGCTAGAGTTTTCCCAGTCGCGACAAGGAATGCCCCAGTCGCGGACTGGACTGGCAAAAAGTAATCTGATGCATGCGAAAAAACATTGAAAAGATAGTGGGCGAAATACGCCGCGAGTTCCATAAGCGGGGATTCGCCCAACAACTCCATCAAGTCATTAAGAAACTAAAAGAGGCGATGGCAGTGACGCACGGCTATCAGGATTCGGAAGGATTCCACTTAGGGGTTGAACGAGCGATCATAAAGACCCGGAGTCGTCGCAAAAACAAATCATGACGCCGGACGAACGACATGCCAGGTGCAGCCGTTTCCCACTTTGTCGGCAGGGCGGGAGCGGCGGAAGTTCCGGCTCAGGAGGCCGGGACCAGCGAGCAATTGGCCAGCCAATAGGTTTGCCCGACCGTACCCCCCAGGTCGGTGAAACTGATGCGAACATTGTCGTCGCTCCAGGGCGTGGCAAACCGGAAGTGTAGTTCCTTCCATTCGGCGGAAAGCGGCAACAGCTCCTGTGTGTGATGCTCCCAGGGTTCGTGGTTCATCATGCAATTCACCTTGAGGTTGCTGTCGCGATCGGACCTGGCCCAGAATGTCAGCACGTAGGTCCGGCCTTTTTCGATGTGCGGTCCGGTCTGGTATAACTGCAAATGCCAGGCTTTGGGGGCGATGGTGAGTACCTGGAGACGCAGAGCCGCTTTGCCGTCCGGCCCCTCGGGCACGCATTCCATCCGGCCGGTGGCTCCCTCGGTTTGTTCCAGAACCCAGTTGGTCAGTCCGTCAGCGAAATTAGCGTTGGCCAGCATTTCCACCGGAGCGGCAGTGAGAGCGGAGGCAGCCGGTTTATCCGCAGCATCGCCAGGATTGTTCATGGCGGGAGAGGCAGGGGTTGCGGCGGAGCCGGATTGTTCCCAGCGGACGTTATCCAGATAAACCCCAACCTGGTCGGCGCTGCCATTATAAATCAGCACGCTGATCCGTTGAAGCTGGGTCATGTTGGTAAGGACATCGGTATATTCCAACCCGGCGCCCAGCTTTTCGGTCCGATCCGACTTAAACGTTTTCCCGGTCAGATCAAAGCGGACATTCCGATTGAGCCCCGGCTTAAGGCTGACCGGCGGGGATTCAAACCAATCCCACTTCGGCCCGGTCTGGAGGGCAATTGCCACGTACACAGCATGGGTTTGCGGATTGATCGCGTCCAGCACCAGACTGCTGATCGAGGTGAGATCCCGGTTTATCGCCTGGTGAATCACCACCTTGTCCTTGCCCTGATTGGTGAAGGTAACCAAAAGGGCATGCGCACCTTCCGTCGCATTGGTCTGAACGACCGTCAGGACCGCGCCGTCGGCCGGATTATCCGCCTCCCAAGTCAGGCCCGATTCGAAGCCATCGACGGGGATTTCCTTGGCCCGTCCCGGACATTGGCTCAAGGTCAAGCCGACCAGGGCCAGCAAACCGAGGTGGAGAACACGGCGGATTCCATTCCGGGCAGGGTTAGTTGGCATGGTAAGCATCATTTTTCAATTAAGGTTTGGTTGGTCCGGATTGACGGCGGTGGAGGTTCAGGGAGCAAGCATATCAGATTGGTAGCCGCGTGCATGTCGTCTAAACGGTCTACAAATCATTAGATGACCACCGGTTGCGGCGCAGTTAGAGTCGTGGGGAATACCACCGTCGAAAGCCGCGAGCAGGTGGCGAGAAAAAATGAATCGCATGAGCAAAATCGTGATGGGCATCCTGGCGAGCGCAACCCTCTGGGTGATGACCGCCGGCGGGCAAACCAACCGGATCCATTTCAGCGGCCAGGAATTATTCCTGAGCGGCGCCAATATTGCCTGGCGGAATTACGCGAATGAAGCGGGACCGAACGCCCACACGGACCTGCCCTATTTCAACAGCGTCTTCAGCCAGGTGCGGTCCAATGGCGGCAACTGCCTGCGGCTTTGGGTGCATATCCATGGAGGCAACACACCGGTCTGGAGCGGAAACCAGGTCACCGGGCCGGGAACCAACACGATCCGGGATCTGAAGAACATCCTCGATTGCGCGTGGACGAACCAGGTGGGCCTGATTTTGTGCCTCTGGTCCTTCGACATGTTGCAGGCCAAGTTCGACAGCGAATTTCCCGGACTGACCGCCCGTTCCTATGCCATACTGACGAACGACGCCTGCCGGGGCACGTACCTTACCAACGCGCTTAGCCCGATGGTGAGCGGCCTGAAGGGGCATCCGGCCATCGTGGGCTGGGAAATCATCAACGAACCGGAAGGCATGACCCCGCAATTCGGCTGGAGTAACCATCGGGTGGCCATTTCTTATGTGCAAAAATTTGTCAATCAATGCGCCGGGACCATCCATCGCGCGGATCCCACCGCCAAAGTTTCGAACGGGGCGTGGGCGCTGTTCACGACCACCGACGTGACCCTGCCCGGGAGTGCCGGGCCCAATAATTTCAATTATTACCGGGATGACCGGTTGAAGGCCGCGGGCGGCGACCCCGACGGGACCCTGGATTTTTACATGGTGCATTATTATGACTGGGCGGGCGGCGCGAAACGCTCACCCTTTGAGCACGACGCCGCGACCTGGGGGCTGACCAAACCCCTGGTAGTGGCGGAATTCTCGTTTATCGGCTGCACCAATTGCGGAACGAATTTGCACATTGCGCTCCATGACCGCGGCTATGCGGGCGCGCTGGACTGGTCTTTTACGGATGAGAGCCCCACGGCCATCCTGGAGCAAATCGCCGGCATGGCGAAGGCTTACCCGGCCGATGTGCTCGTGGTGACCAACGTTCAGGTCCGGCATTAGAGCCGGCCATCAAATCCGGTAGCGATGAGCTGCCGCTGCGCTTGCGCGCATGACCGTCAGGAACAGGCAAACCGGCACCTTAGCCGGAGGGTTGCCAAGAAAAACGGGCTGCCTTTCGTCCATCATTTCAGCCATGGCAGCAGACACAGGCACGGGACCGGCGCGGGCTGGAAGCGAAAGCGAAAGCCAGTGTCCGGGTCAACGGACACTGACCTCCTGAGCCAAACCCCTCCCGCCGGCGGCAGATCAGGCCCGCGGATTCACAAGCTGGGCGCGGATTGCAAATCAGATTTCATTTTGGAAATCACCGGGCTCAACGATTTGAGGCGGAGGAATATGAACCAGGCAACGCCCACCCCGAGGTAGATCAGAAAGTAATAGGGAAATTTATCAACGGGCGGAGCGGGGGTGGGAGAAACGGTAGAAATGATGGGCGGCACCATGAACAGCACCGAGACGACGGAGAGCACGATGCTGCCGGCTGTGAGTTTGCCGAGCTGCTTGAGATAAAACGGGGCGGAAATGGAAACCAGCGCATAGACAATCAGGAAACCGTAGGTGGCAATGGTGCTCAAGTCATTGAACACATCCAGCACGCCCAGGCCCTTGTAGAGCATGACGGCGGGGAGGGCGAAGGTGGCGATGGAGGAAAACGTGACCGCCCAATGCGGGGTCTCATTGCTGCCATGGGCCTTGCCGAGATGGTTATGCAATATGCCATGACGTCCGAGCATGAAGATGATGCGGGAACCGGCATTGATGCTGGCCAAGGTGCAGGCAAACATGCTGATCACGGCGCCGATGGAAATCAGCACCCCAAGGAAGCCGATGCCCGTGGCGTCGGCCAGATCATTAAACGGAGCGGAGCTTGCGCCCAGCGAGGTTTTCAGACCTTTGAAACCGAGCACGGCGATATACGAGGTGAGCATAAAAAAGATGCCGGCGATCAGGGCGCTCAGGATCACGGAGCGGGGAATGCTCTTGAGCGGATTCTTCGCCTCCTCGCCCAGGGTGGTGGCACTTTCGTAGCCGACATAGCTGAAGATGGCCAGGATGAGGCCGCCTTTGAGGCCGTTGAAATCAACACCTTCCAGCTTGAACTGGGCCGGGTCGATCAGCGTGCCTTTGTGGATCATGATATAGACCCCCAGCACGAGAATGAGCAGCATGGAAATCGCCTCCAGCACCAGCATCAAGCGGGTGGACAGTTTGATGTCCTTGAAGGCGACCAACCACGCCGCGGCGGCCCCAATGGCAAAGAGCACCCAAGGGGGGATATTGACATGCATCATCTGAAGGAGGAGGATCGCGTAGTTCACCGCCCCGGCCAGCACCGCCATGGCCGTGAAAATATACGCCACAATCAGGCACCAGCCGGAAATAAACCCAGCATTGAGACCCAGGCCCTGGGAGATAAACGAATACAACGAGCCGGGGCTGGCGGAACGTTTGGCAAATTGATTGATGTTCATACCGACCAGAATGAGGCCGATGGTGGCAAAGAGATAGGCGAGCCAGGTGCCGTTGCCGGCGGACAGGAAGACCAGCGGCACGATGACCACGGGGGTGAGGGTGGGGGAGATATTGGCGACGGATTGGGAGAGGGTTTCAGGAAACGTCAGACAGGTGGCCTTGAGCCCGTAGGCTTTGGTGTTGGGAGAGTTCATGGTTGGTTTTGGTTTTTTGGTTTTGGTTTTTTGGAGGGCGGTTGGATTCTGGGGCGATGGTTTTCAGCGCCAGATAGATGGCGTCGGCTTATCGCTCCGCAGCATGTTTGGTTTCATTAAGGGAAACTACTGTTACTCCTGAAAAACCTTCCAGCAAAAACCGCGCCAGATTCCCACGGCAAAGAGGGATGCCGAAGTTTCACTAAAAGAAACAATGGTTTCTCGGCATGGAATTTTTTGAGCGAGCCGCGCCGGGGCGGCCGGGCTGTCAGGATTTAAGCAGGCGGACCAAAAAGGTCCAGCGCCGCAGGCTGGACTCCGGCGGCCGCAGCCGGTATGAATGGGGAACAACCTCCGACATTATGAAAAAGACCGCACCAGCCAGCGTTGAAGTTCAGATCGGGCTAAAGATCCGCGCCCTGCGCGCCGAGCGCAATGTGACCCTGGATCAGCTGGCGAAGGAGGTAAAACTGACCAAGGGGCAGGTATCGAAGATTGAAAACGGGAAGGTGTCCTCGCCGGTATCGACGCTGACGCGGCTGGCCGTGGCCCTGGCGGTGGAGCCCGGATATTTTTTCCAAAGCAGCGCGGGCCAGGCGCCGCGCGCCAGCATGGTGCGCAAATCGGAGCGCAAGGTGATTGTGGGCCGCGGGACCAAGCTGGGCCACAGCTACGAAACGCTGGCCTACGGCCTGCCGTTTGAGAAGGATTTTGAGTCCTACCTGATGCGCATCGAAGATCGAAACCTGCAGCCCGGCAAAAACGCCTTCCGCCATCCCGGCCACGAATTGCTGTTCATGCTGAAGGGCAAGATGGATTACCGCCACGGCGGCCAAGTTTATCATCTGGAGCCGGGCGACAGCCTGTTTTTCGACGGCGCGGTGGAGCACGGCCCGACGCGGGTCTATCAACCGCCGGTGGAATTCCTGAGCATCATCAGCAACGCGAAAGGGTGAGTTCTCAGCAGCCGGCGGCCCCGCCGGGGATCCAGCTGGTGCCCGCCAACGGGATTTTGGCCATGGCGGCGGCCTCGATGGTCAGGGCGGCGAGGTCCTCCGGTTCGAGGTTCAACACGTGGGATTTGCCGCAGGCGCGGGCGACGGTCTGGGCCTCCATGGTCAACACGCGGAGATAATTGGCCAGCCGGCGGCCCCCGGCTACGGGATCGAGACGGCGGCCGAGTTCCGGGTCCTGGGTGGTGATGCCGGCCGGATCCCGGCCATCCTGATAATCATCGTAAAAGCCGGCGGCGGTGCCGAGCTGCTCATATTCCTTCTGCCATTTCGGCGAATTACAGCCCAGGGCAATCAGCGCGGCGGTACCGATGGACACGGCATCGGCCCCCATGGCCAGGGCCTTGGCGACATCGGCCCCGGAACGGATGCCGCCGGAGATGATCAACTGCACTTTGCGGTGCATGCCCAATTCCTTCAAGGCCTCGACCGCCTGCCGGAGGGCAGGCAAGGTAGGGATGCCCACATGTTCAATGAAGACGTCCTGGGTGGCGCCGGTACCGCCCTGCATGCCGTCGACGACGATTACGTCCGCGCCGGCCTTGACCGCGAGCGCGGTGTCATAATAAGTGCGGGAGGCCCCGACCTTGACGTAGACGGGCTTCTGCCAGTCCGTGATTTCGCGGAGCTCCTCAATTTTAATGGTCAGGTCGTCCGGGCCGGTCCAGTCGGGATGCCGGCAGGCGCTGCGCTGGTCGATCCCCTTGGGCAAGGTCCGCATGGCGGCAACGCGGTCGCTGATTTTGCGGCCGAGCAACATGCCGCCGCCGCCCGGCTTGGCGCCCTGGCCGAGCACGATTTCAATGGCATCGGCGCGGCGGAGATCATCGGGGTTCATACCGTAACGGGACGGCAGGTATTGATAGACGAGTATTTTGGAATGATGCCGTTCCTCGTCGGTCATGCCACCATCGCCGGTGGTGGTGGAGGTGCCGGTTTCCGAGGCGCCCCGGCCCAAGGCTTCCTTGGCCTGGGCGGACAAGGCCCCGAAACTCATGCCGGCGATGGTGACGGGTATTTTCAGCCGGATAGGTTTTTTGGCGCAGCGGGTCCCGAGCGTCACGTCCGTCGCGCAGCGCTCGCGATACCCCTCAAGCGGATAACGCGACATGCTCGCGCCGAGAAACACGAGGTCGTCGAAGTGGGGCAGGCGGCGCTTGGCGCCCCAGCCGCGAATGTCATAAATTCCGGTCTCGGCCGCGCGCTGGATTTCGTGGATGACGTTCCGGTCGAAGCTGGCGGATTCGCGCATCCCGGGTTTGATTTCAAGGCTCATGATTCAATTCGATTTAATATTTGGCGGCGTGATCCACGTGAAAATTGTAAAGCTGGCGGGCGGAACCGTACCGCCGGAAATCCCCGGGCCGGAAACGGACTTTCGCGCGGGCAAACAGCTTCGCGAGAAATTCCCGGTGCTCGGGCCGCATTTCCTTCTCCACGCAATCGGAACCCAGATCCTTCACCTTGCCCCGGACAAAGATCCGGGCCTCGTAGATGGAATCGCCGAGCGCCTCGCCGGCATCGCCGCCCACCACCAGGTTACCCGCCTGCGCCATGAAGGCGCTGGCATGGCCGACGGATCCCTGGACGAGGATATCGATGCCCTTCATGGAAATGCCGCAGCGCGCGGAAGCATCGCCGTCAATGATGAGGAGGCCGCCGTGGCCGGTGGCGCCGGCGGATTGGCTGGCATTACCTTTGACGTGCACGAGACCGGACATCATGTTTTCGGCGACGCCGACCCCGGTGTTGCCGTGAATGACGACGGTGGCCCGCTGATTCATGCCGGCGCAATAGTAACCGGCGTGCCCTTCAATCTCGACCCGGACGGGTGAATTCAAGCCGCAAGCGATGGCGTGGGCGCCGCGGGGTTCCCGGATCCGCCACCGGGTGGACCCGGACCCGGCGGGCAACCGGTGCAGGGCCTGGTTGAGTTCCCGGATGCTGGTCCGGGACAAATCCACAAGGGAGGTTTTTTTATTCACGGGTTTGAGCGTTCCAACTGTAAACGGTTGCGGGTTCGGGCTCCCACAACTTCGCCTTTTCGATGCCGGGCAGGGAAGTCAGGGAACGGTATTCGGAGGCCATGGCCACATAGTCCGGCGTTTCGGCCATGACGGCGGGCTTGCAGGCGACCGGATCGCGGAGGACGGCAAAGCCGTCACGGGTACCGATGGTGAAAGTATAAAAGCCGTCGAGGTCTTGGAGCGCGTGTTGGAGGGCCCCGGCGAGGGTGTCACCCCGGCGCAACCGCGAGCTGAGATAACCGGCCGCCACCTCGGAATCGTTGTCCGTCTGGAACTCGATGCCCTCGCGGCGCAATTGTTCGCGCAACCGGTTGTGATTGCTCAAAGAACCGTTATGGACGAGGCACAGATCCTGGCCGGTGGAAAAGGGATGGGAACCCGCGGTGGTGACCGCGCTCTCGGTGGCCATGCGCGTGTGGCCGATGGCGTGGCTGCCGCGCATCCGGCGCACCTGAAAACGGTCGAGCACGGAGGCGGGCGACCCGACCTCCTTCATGATTTCGATGCGGCGGCCGAGGCTCATGATTTTCACCCCGGGAAAAGCCTCACGCAGGCGGCGGCGGATGGCAGCCTCCCCGGCGCGGAGCACAAAAACCGCGTGGGTGGAATTGACGGCATGGGTGACGGTGGTCCGGAAATGACGTTCCAAATCGGCGGTTATTGATTCCCAGGAAAAGGCGAGGTCGGGGTGCTGCAAGGTCAGCTTGAGGCTGCCGGCGGGCACGGTGGCGCCATAAATCGCAAAGCCCGCGCTGTCCGGCCCGCGGCTAGCCATGCAGCCGAGCATGTCGCTGAAGAGGGCGCCCAAGCGGGGCGCCTGCGATTTTTTTTTAAGAAAAAGTCCGACGATGCCACACATGCCTTGCCTCCCTTTATTTTTGATTTTCCGCTTTCCAAACCGTCCCGTTGCGCTATAGTTTTATCCAGTGTTGCATTTAATGCAACACTATTTGCATTTAACGACCGTTAAAAAAGGAGGAACCGATGGTGAGCCGCGAACAACTACGCCAGCAGTTTGAACAGGACCAGATACGCTTCATACTCACACAATTTGTGGACATCCACGGATCGGCCAAGGTAAAGATGTCGCCGGTGGAGTCGCTCGACCAGCTGGCGGACGAGGGGGCGGGCTTCGCGGGGGCGGCGGTCTGGGGGCTGGGGCAGGGCCCGCACTCGCACGACATGATGGGGCGGATTGACCTGGACACGTACACGCCGGTGGCGTGGCAGCCCGGCACCGCGCGGTTTGCCAGCGACCTGTACGTGGACGAGAAGCCCTATGCCTTCTGCCCGCGGGTGAATCTGAAGCGGGTGTTGAAAATCGTCCGGGAGAAGGGCTACGTGCTGAACCTGGGGATCGAGCCGGAACATTTCCTGGTGGTCAAAAATCCGGACGGGAGCATTTCGCCGTGGGACCCGGGGCACGTGGACAATCTTTCGAAGCCCTGCTACGACTACAAAGGCATATCGCCGGCGCTGGGCTATCTCCAGGACCTGACCACGTACTGCAACCAGCTGGGGTGGGGGGTATACCAGGCCGACCACGAGGACGCCAACGGCCAGTACGAATTGAATTTCAAATACAGCGATGCGCTGACCACGGCCGACCGGTTCACATTCTTCAAAATGATGACGAGCCAGGTGGCGGCCAAGTACGGGGCGATTGCCACGCACATGCCCAAGCCCTTCAGCAACCGGACAGGCAGCGGCGCCCATATCCATTTTCACCTGGCGGACGGCGCGACGGGCGAGAACAAATTCACGGATATGACGGACAAGCGGGGCTTCGGGCTCTCCCGGCTGGCGTATCATTTTCTCGGGGGCATCCTGAAGCATGCGCCGGCGCTGTGCGCGATCAATTCGCCAACGGCCAACTGCTACAAGCGGCTGCTGGTCGGGCCGGGCCTGCACAGCTCGCGGTCGGGCTTCACCTGGACGCCGGCCTTCATCAGCTATGGCGACAACAACCGCACCCAAATGTTGCGGATCTGCGGCCCCGGCCACATCGAGGATCGCTCGGTTTCCTCGGGGTGCAATCCGTACCTAGTGTTTGCGGCCTATGTGACGGCGGGGCTGGACGGCATTGAAAACCAGATTGAACCGGGGGAACCGAACCTGGGCAATCTTTACAACCTGAGCCGCGACGACATATACAAGAAGGGGCTGACCACCCTGCCGCAATCGCTGAAGGAGAGAGTTGGAGTGGCAGCATCTTGGTCTATAACGGCTCTATGGTTGCAATGTTTCCCTGCCAGTACGCTACTAATGCGTGGCAACCACCGGGCATTGTTTACAATCCGCCAATCCGCCTCTGGGGCTTCGATGTAAACTTCTTAAATGGTTTACTACCGCCATTGACACCCCTGCTGTTGGATACGAATCCGCCTTTGATTCTGGTCCAACCGCAAAGCAACACGAACCATGTCGGCAGCAATGTTGCCTTCAGCGTTGTGGCGACTTCCGGCGTGGGGTTTGGGGCTAATTATTATGGTTCCAACCCCAGTCTGCTGAATTATCAATGGAATCTAAACGGAACAAACATTTCAGAGGCCACAAACGCCTCCCTAAACTTGACCAATATCCAACCAAGTCAGGCGGGCGCTTACACGATGCAGGTGTCGAACTCTAACGGCTCAACCATGAGTTCAGATGCAATTTTAACTCTTCTGGATCCACCATCAATCACCGTCCAGCCAACCAATGCTACGGCACTCGTTGGAAACACCACCACATTCACCATGGTTGCCGATGGAGCGGCACCCTTGAGCTATCAGTGGACTTTCAACAACACGAACATTTTCAATGAAACCAATCTTACCTTGACGCTCAATATTCAGACCACAGATCAAAGCGGTTCATATTCGGTCACGGTCACCAACCAATTCGGCAGCGTTACCAGCAGCAACGCCGTTTTGACAGTTTATCTATCGGCGGTCCCGGCCCTGGCCGGGTTGTCATTTGATGCCAACAATAACTTCCAATTCACTGTAGCGGGAGTCCCCGGCTTCAATTATGCGGTGCAGGTGTCCACCAATCTCATTGATTGGATTCCACTGACGACCAATATCTCGCCGTTCAGCTTCACCGACACAAACACGGGCAACTTTCAACAAAAGTTTTATCGCAGCAGCTACACACCTTAGCAATTGGCGCCCCGGGAAAGCTGGCTGACACCGCTTTCGAGCGGGCCAAGAGGTCGAAAGGAAACAACCCCGGCTTGCGGGCGAAAGCGGCGTGGCGCTTCGCTTCCCGCCGCAGTCCATAATGATGACGCGCTCCGGCAAACCAACCCTCCATTTTTCAGCAGCTACAGTGTTGCTTAACACCGCACTGACTGCAGAATTAAGGCTGACAAAATCAGAAACAGAACGAGATAAACCCGATTTTCGAAGGAGAAATCACGGGAGGACAGTAAGGACAGCTCGCGGGGACGCTTGCCCCACCGTTTAGAAAGGGCCCGAAAACATCGAACATTCAACAATCAACGCCCAACATCCAAACGGTTCGAGATGACGCTTGCCCCACCAACCGCAAGCTGCCCCCTACCCATTTTGTAGTTCGAGGTTAATGATGGCTGGTGTGGACGGGAATGCATCAGGCAATGGGATAAGCCCACTTCAGCCATCAGTTTTTGGCTGCCGCTGGTTTAATCTTTTGTCAGCACTTTTTCGAGCAGCTGATTCAAGCGGTTCAACATGGCGCGCGGGTCCTCGAGCAAACCGGCGGCCACGCGGGCATTGTCGAGGATCTGTTCGGCCACACTGACGGCGAGGGGGGCATCCTGGGAGCGCATGCGGTCGAGCCGCGAGATGACCGGATGCGCCGGGTTGATCTCAAAATCCTGCTTGGCACCGGGCAGTTCCGACCCGTCCTGTTTCATGGCTTTCATGAGGCGCCGCATATTCGCCGTCATGGCCTTATCAGCATCGACCACCACGGCCGGGCTGTCCACGAGGCGCCGGGAGACGCGCACTTCGCCGACCTTGTCGCCCAGCGTTTCCTTCAGCCATTTGGCGAGATCCCGGGCCGCATCATCGGACAACGCGCCCTCTTTTTTGGCGCTCAGATCCAGATCCGCCTTTTCGGCGAGCCGGAGCGTCTTGCCATCGAAGGTCCGGAGGTGTTCCATCACAAATTCGTCCCACGGGTCGTACAGGAACAGCACTTCGAACTTACGCTCCCGGAACACCTCGTAATAAGGGCTGGCTTCCGCCGCGGCGCGGTTGGGTGCGAGCAGGCAGTAAATCTCCTTCTGTTCGGACGACATGCGCTTCACATAATCCGCCAGCGAGGTGAGCTTGCCCGGATCGAGCAGCGAAGATTCATACCGCAGCAGTTTACCCAGCGCCTCCTGATGGGTGAAATCGGTGACGACGCCCTCCTTCAGAAAGCGCTGATATTCCGAGTAAAATTTCTCATACGCCTCGGCCGACTTTTCGGATTGTTCCTCGAGGAATTTGAGGAAACGGCCGGTCAACACCTTGTTCAGCTTCTGCATGAGGGACGTGTCCTGCATCGTCTCGCGCGAGATGTTGAGCGGGAGATCCTCGCTATCCACCACGCCTTTTAGGAAACGGAGCCAGTCGGGGAACAGGCCCTTGGCTTTGGCCTGGATGAGAACTTTGCGACAATAGAGATTCACCTCGGAATCGATGCGGCCCATGCCGAGCGTCTCGAAATTCCGGGGAGGCACAAACAGCAAAGCCTGAATGGCCAGCGGGGCATCGGCCGAGAAATGCAGCCGGAACAGCGGCTTGTCGTGGTCATGGCCGATGAAGGTGTAAAACTCCTCGTATTCCTCCTCCTTGATCTCGTGCTTGTTCCGCGCCCAGATGGCTTGAACGGTATTGAGCCGCTTGCCATTGAGCTCAATCGGGAAGGGCACAAAGCTGGAATAACGCTGGATGATGTGTTCCACGGTGGATTCGGCGGCGAAATGCTTCGCGTCGTCCTTCAGCTCCAGCGTGATCCGGGTGCCGCGCGGCAGATCGCCGGCCGGGACGAGTTCGTAGCCGCCCATGCCTTCACTGGTCCATTGCCAGCCCGATTCCCCGGGTAGAAACGAACGGCTCAACACCGTCACTTTTTTGGCGACCATGAAGGCCGAGTAAAAGCCCACGCCGAACTGGCCGATCAAGCCGACATCGGGCTTTTTATCCCCGGCGAGCTGTTTCAGGAACGCCTTGGTGCCCGAATGGGCGATGGTGCCGAGGTTTTCCACCAGTTCACCGTGGGTCATGCCCAACCCGGTGTCGGTGATGGTGATGGTGCCGGCCTTGTCATCGGTGGTCACCTGAATGACCGGGGCCACCTCCGATTGAAAGACGGGTTTGCCGGACGATTGATTAAAGCGGAGTTTCTCACAGGCGTCCGCGGCATTGGAGATCAGCTCCCGGACAAAGATTTCTTTGTCGGTGTATAGCGAATGGATGACGATATCCAGCAGCTGCTGGATTTCCGCCTGAAAATGATGGGTTTCGGCCTTGCTCATAGAACCTATTTCATTAAACAACGCGGCCGCCGCCGTCAAGCGAGCAAGCCCGAAACTTCAAGCCAAGGCGCAGAGGGGGGGGGATGGATTAATGGATTAATGGATGATGGATGATGCGTGACAGACCTGCGCCCAGCCGCACGGCGGGGCGGGCGGCCGTGACTGCGCTTGAGGACGGGCGCGACGCTGGGGGAGCATACCCAACGGCCTCGAGCGTGAGGGAACGATCGTTCCGCCGAAAACCGGAGGGCAGTTGAAATGGCCGGATGTCACTTTTTGGCACCTTTTGGCATCTTTTGTCCCTTTTTGTCACCCCGTTTTGAAAAGGCCAAAATTTGACAAAAGGTGACACGGCCAGCAGATGGAGTGTGTAGATGTTTGTGGCTGCAAGGTTTACATGTCGTGGTCGGGTCATGGGTGTTGGGAGTTGCCAGTGATTTCGGTGCCAGGTCTGCTCCGCAGATTTCGCCGATTAACGCAGATGGTATTTCGTCAACTATCCTACGAA
>CAIJNQ010000174.1 GCA_903822015.1 uncultured Verrucomicrobia subdivision 3 bacterium
AAGGCTTCAAAAATGGGCTGATCCGGTAATTTTCGGATACGGGTTGGCCGAATATTTACCCGTTGTCTTCGTTAAAGCTTTAATTTTTATATGGATTAAGCCTTTAGTAAAGCCTGATAGATGCATCAAAACCATCACGTATCGCCTGCGACCGGGGTTTGTGGCATCGGTCACGGAGAGATTGCCGGCCGGCCATCCGCTTTTTTGTAATCGCTTACATCGCCTGCAACCAGCGGAGAGAATGACCGCTTCGGGCCTTTGTATCGGCCGCCCAGGTTCCATCGCCTTTCTTCGATTTCCGTGTAAATGTAGCCGTCCGCATGCAAATCCCCCGCGTCGTCCTCCCATGGCGCGACCCAGATGCGCATGACGACAGGCTGTGTCCGAATCGGAAGCGGCTGGTTGATTGACGGCACGGCAACCGGGTTTGCCGCCTGTGCGCCAAATGCGGCAAGCCCTTCCGGCGTGCCGCCGGCTTCGGCGACAACCTGCCCGTCCTTGGTTCTGACCGAATCCGTCTTGTCAGTCATCTTGTAGACTTCCCTGGCCGAGTAGCAGCGGACCCCGTCCGAAGCGCCGCCCGGGCAGGAAAAGTTGGATTGCCCGACCCCCATCCACGAACACCCGGCCAACGCGGCATAGATTGATGCAAGCAGTGCCGCCATCAGCAGCCTCATGGTTTTTTCGGTCATGTGTTTTGTCCCCGTCATTTGGCCTCGGCCAGTGATTTGATATCGTTTTCGAGCAACTCTTTCAAGTTGTTGGTGCCGCCGCGATACGTCTTCGTCGAAGGCAGGACCAGAAAGGGCACCCCGTCGATGCCGAAAAATTTGGTCATCAGCAAGGTCTTTTGCAGCGGGCCGAGATTGCAGTTGGGCGGCTCCTTGATGCCGTCGTAGTTCTGGCCAATCAAAGACTGCAAGGCTTTTGCCTTGTCCGGTTCGCAAACCAGCTTCCGGGCATTGCGGACGGACTCCTCGCCGATCACCGGCGCCATGACGAGGCGGAAGGTGTATTGATCCTTCAATGCGCCCATTTGTCCGATCAAATGGTGGCAGTATTTGCACATCGGGTCGATGAATACCGTCACCACGGTCTTCCCCTGGCCGTAAGCCAGCATGGCCAAGTCCTCATCCTTGATGCCTATTTTCTTCAAGTCCAGGCGGTTCAAATCCTCGGCATCGGCGATGGTCTTCACTTCCCTGGCGTTCCATACGTCCAACAGCCTGAAATTGCCGATGACGGCGAAGCGTCCGTTGTCGCTCATCAACACCATGCGGTCTCCGGCCTTGGCCAGGTTGAGTCCCGCGATAGGCAGCCTCTTGAACGAATCCAGGTTTTTGAGCAAGGCCCTCACGTCATGGGTGGTGGCATCCTGGGGCCGGTCGAGGACTTTGCCTGCCCAATCACCCGCCTCGACTGGGACGACGGGGGGTGCCTTCGCACTCTCCGCCAAGGCGGGGACCATCGCACTGCTGAATAGGGCAACAAGGCCCAATGCCCCGGCCGGGGAAAATATCCGCATACCTGTTCTCCAAAAGTTTGATTAGCGCCCGTAACCGGCGTTATTGTTAAACCCGCTGCCGTAGGAATTCCCGTAACCACCCGGGTATCCCATGTTGGCATTCATGCCACCCATATTCCCCGTCAGGCCCACATTCGACTGCATTTGCGACGGGCCTGGTGTCATACTGCCAAACCCGGCCCCGCCTGCGGCGGCATTCCCGCTCCGACTGCCACTGCCAGCTCCCTTTTTGTCCAGCCCGGCCCCGCGAATCAATACAAAATCGATTTTCCGCCCCGCGTCGATTTCAACGACAGGGAAGATGTTCCTCGCCATGTCCATGTAGTACATGGCGATTTGTTGCGAGGCCCCGCGCACCCCGCCGGCAATGCCCTGTCCGGCGATCATTTCTGGCGACGGGTATTGGTAAGGCGCGGAAACGCCGGATTGGTTGGTCAAGTTCAGCGATTGCACCCGCTGCGGCACAAACGCCTGGGAAATGCCGGTCACAAACCCCGCCAGCAGGGAATTGGCGATGAGCTGGCCGTTTTTGCTCACCAACCGGCCCCTGATGCCTGCCTTGCCGTCTTCGCCGACCGCGAACCCGTCAACCGGGGTTTCGATGACCGTCCCGTCCGTCTTGACGCAACTCAGCAACTCGGCGCGCAGATAGGCGCGTTCCGAACTCATGTCGCCGTAGCCGCCCGATATCAGGAAGCACTCGCGGAAGTCCATTCTGAACCGGTTGGGCAGGATCGTGTCGTGCTTGATCCGCAACAGCGCCGGAAACGGGTCACGCCGCGCCTGGTTCGACGACGGGGCGTCCAGTCCGGTGATGAGAGTCCCGCTCATGATCGAACCGGCCGGGATGTATATCTCCGTCCTTTTCTTGCCATCTTTGTCGGTCACCGTTTGCGAGACTTTTTTGATGGTTTCCGCGTCGGGCTTCCTGCCATCCTTCGCGGCATTCTGGTTGGCCGGTTTGCCTGAAATGGTGACGATCTTGAGCTTCGGCGCACTGTCCGGTTTGGCGTCGCCATTGGCGACTGCCGGGGGTGTCGGCTGCCCCGCAAGGGCCTTGGGTTCGGGGCTTGGCGCGGAGGCCCTGCCGACAGTGTTCTTTTTCCCCGGCCCTTCCAGGCTGGGCAGGGGCAGCGCCAACGACTCCTGGGTCTTGCCCAGTTCCGCCGCCAGCGATTTGGTCTGCGCGTCCAGGCGTTCGCTCTGCCGTTGCAGTTCTTGCGACTTGGCGTTGAGCATGTCGGCCACCGTTTTGAGCTTTTCATTGGTGCGGCCGAATTCCTCCTTGATATCGCCGAAACCCTCCTCGATCTTTTTGATCCTCCCGGCCAGCGCCTCGACCGACACTTCGCGCGGGTTGTGGTTGGCGAGCAGGGTGTATTCGGGCTTGCGCTCCTGGACGAGGCTTTTGCCGCCGCCCTTGGATGTCACCATGACCGCCAGCCACGCCAGCAGCA
>CAIJNQ010000175.1 GCA_903822015.1 uncultured Verrucomicrobia subdivision 3 bacterium
AGCCGTTCACTGGCTCCGTCGGTGTCGCAGATCATGGGCGACCGGGAAGGTGCGATGCCCGTCTGGGTTCGCGCGCCCAAGCGCGGGCACGAATTTTATTCCGGCTGCACCCGGCCAAAACTTTACGAGTGGGCGGGGAAGGGCTTCATTCGTTCCGTCTCAATTCGTGAACCCGGAAAGATAAAAGGCGTCCGACTGTTCCATCTTGCCAGCATTCTGGGCTTCATCGAGCGATGCGAGATGGAAGCAAAATCCGACCTCATTGACACCGGCAAATAACCCCAAACATTTGAAAACATGTGCTCGGTGTGGCGCAGGGCTTCATTCGCTTCGTCTCAATTCGTGAACCTGGACGGATAAAAGGCACCCGACTGTTCCATCTTGCCAGCATTCTGCGCTTCATCGAGCGGTGCGAAATGGAAGCGAAATCCGACCTCATTGACACCGGCAAAAAACACTAAACAAGGGTAGACTTGTTGCCACTAGGCGTTGCCACTGACCCATATTTTTGAAAGAAACCCAATGAAATCAAAGTGGCGGAGAGAGGGGGATTCGAACCCCCGATACGGCTTTTGGCCGTATAACGGTTTAGCAAACCATCGCCTTCAGCCACTCGGCCATCTCTCCGTCTGCCGGTTGGACCGGCAATTCTACGCACTATAAGCCTTTAAAATCTCTTAGGGTGCAAATTCAGCTTCGGAATACTAACGCGTCACTTGGGGCGAAACAAGGCGAAAGCGGGTTGGCAACATTTTTGTCGCGTGGTGTCCTTTGCTGCCAACCGCCGCCGGTCCGTCAGCCCGGTCGGCTGCAAAATAAAGTTTGCTCCTGGATGATCACTGGCCGGCGTAAAATGCATCCACCTTGGCGGCGACGTCTTTGTAGCCGATGTCCGATTCGTAAATGACCTTGAACTGCTCCACCGCATCCTCTTTTTTACCCATGCTTTCGAGCACGCAGCCGAGCTGGTAAATCAGGTCCTTCTTTTCATCGTCAAAAACCACCTTTTCCTTGAGGGCATTTTGCAACGTGCGCGCGGCGAGGTCGAACATCTTGCGCTTGGCAAAACATTGTGCCAGCAGGCTCATCGCGCCGAGCCGCTTGTGGGGGTTGCTTTGGGCTTTCTGCAGTTCTTGAATGGCCTCGCTGATTTTGCCGGCCTGAAAATACAGCACGCCCATTTCGAACCGGATGGCCAGGTCGGTTGGAAATTTTTCTACCCGCTTCTGGCACTCCGCCAGTTGAAACGCCAGCTTTTCGGCCTGGATGGCCGCGACCTGCTCGGCGTGGTTCGCATCAAACGGATTCACGGAAGCGATCTGCAGGTCGAACCGGCGGACAATGGTGCTTGCGATGGCGGTGTCGAGCGACGGGTCGTTGCCCATGCCAGAAGTCTTGATCCGCTCGTAGTATTCCAGCGCGCGGTCGAATTGTTTTTTCTGCGAGTAAAGTTCGGCCAGCGAGCGGACCAGCTTCAAATTGTTCGGTTCCGTGTGCAGCCGTGCCTCGTATTCGCCGATCAGCCGCTCCGTCACATCCTCGGTCTTGACGACCCGTTTTTCCTGTTCGAGCGAGGCCGCCTCCGTTTTATTCCGGAGAATGTCGCGAAAAGAGCCGGAGCCGTCTTCCAGCGCGGCGTAGCCGCCCTGATCCAGGGTTTTGCGCGCGGAAAGGTTTTTGAGCGCCTGGTTCAGGTCGCCGTCCTGGGGATGATCGCGCAGCAGATCCATCAGGATTTTTTCGCAATGGTTCTGCTCGGCCGGACTGATGTCGCCGGACGCCGCGAGCGCCTCCGCGTATTCAATGGCGAGCCTCCGGTCCTTGGGCGAATTGCTGACCAGTGATTCGAAGGACATCGCCGCCGTGCGGGGCAGCTCCAGCACCTGCGCGGCGTCCACGATGATGCGGTGCGCCGCGGAATTGTGCGGGTCGGCATTCAGAATCTGCTCCGCGATCGCCATCGCCTCGCCGGGATTCTTGCCCAGCACCATCTTGGCCTTGGCGATTTGCGGCGAGGAACCGGCGCCGCTCAACATTTTTTTGAAAAAACCGGTGCTGGTCGCGCCGGCCTTCTTCACCTGCGCCGCGCGCAGTGCCTTGCGACACTCCAAAACCGCGGGTTCCTTTTCCAGAATCTGGCAGAACAGCGCAATGGCGTATTCGGTATTTTCCCGCTGCACCGCCTCCACCGCCTTCGAGTGCTGCCGCCGCAAATCGGGGGGGAGTTCGTTAATCGTTTTTTCAGCCATAAAATTTCAGGTAATGATAATATATTGCGCCCACTGCGACTATTTCAACCATGCAGTGTCGGCGTTGTGCGCCGATGGATTCGAGCCGCCGGCTCGACGCTGCCAAAAGCTGCCAAACTATCCGCATTGCGCCCGCTGCCGGAGGGCGTGATCGACGAGCACCAGCGCGGTCATGGCCTCGACCATGGGCACGGCCCGCGGCAGCACGCACGGGTCGTGGCGGCCGCGGCCTTTGAGCGTGGTGTTTTGAAAGGTTTCATCCACCGTGTCTTGCTCATGCATGACGGTGGCCACGGGTTTGAACGCGACGCGAAAGAATATCGTCTCGCCGTTTGAAATGCCGCCCTGGATGCCGCCGGAGCGGTTGGTGGTCGTGAACACTTTTCCGGATCTGGCCCGGAAAGCGTCGTTGTGCTCGCGGCCCGTCAGTAAAATCCCGCCGAACCCGGAGCCGACCTCAAACGCCTTTGACGCGGGCAGGCTCAACATCGCCTTGGCCAGGTCGGCTTCGAGTTTGTCGAACACCGGTTCGCCCCAGCCCGCCGGGACGCCCCGCGCGATGCCTTCAATGACGCCGCCCACGGTATTGCCTTCGCGGCGCATTTTTTCAATCAGTCCGATCATTTTCTCCGCTGCCTTCGCATCCGGACAGCGGACGATGTTGGCTTCGACCATCTTTGCTTTAACCTTGTCCGGATTCACCTCCGCGATGATTCGCTGGACTTGTTTGACATAAGCCAGGGTTTCAACCCCGAAATTCTCGCGCAGGATTTTTTTGGCAATCGCGCCCGCGGCGACGCGGCCGACCGTCTCTCGCGCGCTGGCGCGGCCGCCGCCCTGCCAGGCGCGGATGCCATACTTGGCAAAGTAGGCATAATCCGCGTGCGAGGGGCGGAATTTATCCTTCATCTCGTTGTAAGCCTCGGAGCGCTGGTCCTCATTTTTGACCCAGAGCGAAATCGGCGTGCCCAAGGTGAGGCCCGTGGAGGAAATGCCGGAAAGGATTTGCACCGTGTCGGATTCCTTGCGCGGCGTCACGATTTTGGATTGGCCGGGCCGCCGGCGATCCAGGTCGGGCTGGATGTCAGCCTCGGAAAGTTTCAGGCGCGGTGGACATCCGTCCACGACAACCCCCACCCCGCCCCCATGTGATTCGCCCCACGTCGTGATGCGGAAGAGTTGCCCAAAGCTGCTTGCCATGGGGTGATGATGCTAAATTTTTGCCACCCGGTCAAATCTCCCTTGTAACGCAAAAACGAATGTGTCCCGCGCAAGATGCCCTCCGGCGCGGGGTGAAAATTGATTGCTTCGCCACCTCGCCATCTCCGCGCGGCATTTTCAAAACTTGAAACTTGGCACTTGAAACCTGAAACTGCCGCGAATGAACCGCATTGTTGAACGCTTCGCCCGACTGAGACGCGCCGGCAAAAAAGGCCTCGTCGTTTACATTGGTGCGGGCGACCCGGATCTGGAAGCCACTCGGCAGTTGGCGCTGGCCTTCGACCACGCGGGCGTGGACATTTTGGAACTGGGCGTGCCGTTCAGCGATCCGCTGGCCGACGGGCTTGTGAACCAGCTGGCCGCGCAGCGGGGGCTGGAATCCGGGACCACCCCGCCAAAACTGCTCGCCACCATCGAGGCGATCCGTCGGGCATCGCCGATTCCCATTGTCCTCTATATTTATTTCAACCTGATCCACAAGGTCGGTCTGGACCGGTTTATCCACGACTGCGCCCAGGCGGGCGTGGATGGATTGCTGGTTCTGGATTTGCCGCCGGAGGAATCGGATAATTACGAGGTGCTGATGAAAAAGGCCGGACTCTGCCATATTTATCTCGTTGCCCCGACCACGCCGGAGGATCGCATGGGCACCATCGTGAAGCGCGGCAGCGGATTCATCTATTACATTTCCCGCGAGGGCGTCACCGGCATGCAAACCAGCGTGGCGACGAACCTTGCGTCGCAGGTTGCGAAAATTCGTGCCCACACGGATCTGCCTATCGCCATCGGCTTCGGCATTTCCAATCCGGAACAAGCCCGGGCGGTGGCGCAGGCGGGCGATGCCTGTGTCGTCGGCAGTGCCATCGTGAACCAGATCGCCGCCCATGGAAAATCGCCGGACCTCGTCGCCCGGGTCGGCGTGTTTGTTAAATCGCTGGCGGATGCGGTGAAAACCATTTGATTTATGAGCACAAAATCCAAACCTGACATCAAAGATCGGTACGTCATTATCATGGCCGGCGGGCGCGGCGAGCGGTTCTGGCCGTTGAGCCGCGAGAAAATGCCCAAGCAACTCCTGACCCTGCTGGGCAAGCGCTCTTTTCTGCAATCCGCCGTTGACCGCGTGTTGCCGATCGTGCCGGTAAAAAACATTTTCATCATCACCAACGCCGCGCAGGTCGCCGAAGTGCGGAAGCAGCTGCCGAAATTGCCGAAGGCCAATGTGGTCGCCGAGCCCGTGGGCCGCGACACCTGTGCCGCCGTCACGCTGGGCGCGGCGCTGGTCGGTGCGCGTTCGGCGACCGGCGTGATGGCCGTTTTGCCCGCCGACCATGTCATTCCCGAGGCGAAAAAATTCCAGCAGGTTTTGTCCGACGCCTTTGATGTGGCCGCCCGGGGCCAGGCCATTGTGACCATTGGCATCAAGCCCAGCGAGCCGGCGACCGGTTACGGTTACATTCACACCGGAGCCGGGCTGCCCACGCCGGCGGGTGCCAGAAAAACGAAGACGATTTTCTTCAAGGCTGAAAAATTTGTCGAGAAGCCGGACTTCGCCACGGCGCTGGATTACGTTAACAGCGGGCAGTATCGCTGGAACGCCGGGATGTTTGTCTGGAGTTTCATCACGGTCACCAACGGGCTGGAAAAGCATCAGCCGGAGATGTTCGCCGCGTGCCAGCGGTGGTTCAAGGTTGCTAACGATCCCGCCCGGCTCGCGAAGGTGCTGGCGAAGGAATATCCGGCGATCAAAAAAATCTCGATCGATTATGCGCTCATGGAAAAGGCGCAAAACGTGATCGTGGCCGACGGCGCGTTTGAGTGGGACGACCTCGGCGCCTGGCCGGCGCTGGCGCGGCACATCAAGGCCGACGCGGAGGGCAACTGCGCCCTGGCGGATTTCATCCATGTGGATGCGGCGCGGAACATCATCTACGACGCGCGGACCAAAAACCGCACGCCCATCGCGGTGGTGGGCTTGCGCGATTCAATCCTCGTGCAGACGGACGACGCGGTGCTGCTCGCCCACAAATCGCAGGCGCAAAAAATCAAGGACCTGGTCAAGCAGCTTGCCGGGGATGCGCGGCTGAAAAAGCTGATTTGATTTCCGTATGCGGTGCTTGCAGTGGCGCCCGGGCTGTCGCTATGGCATCTTGTGATCGCGGTACCGATGGATATTATTTTATGGCCCAGGCAATCATGGATCCCGAAAAGGTGCGGCGGTTCGCCGAGGAGCTCCACCGTTTCAACACCGAAATTGAAAACCGGATGTCGCTGCTCCATGCGCGGTTCACGGCGTTGGGTGACACCTGGCAGGACCAGGAGCACGAAAAGTTCGCCGAGGAATTCCGGCAGGCGCTCAAGGCGCTGAAAAAATTCACCGAGATGTCGAAAGCGCACACGCCCTACCTGCTCCGCAAGGCGCAGCGTATCGAGGAATACCTCGGCCAGCGGTAACCACATGCGACCATGAAAACCGCACCAACTGAAAAACTGGATTATTGGATTATTGGATTGTTGGATAAATGGATTGGCCGCGGCGAGTCATTCATCCATTTATCCACTCATCCATTCATCCACCCGTCCGTTTCCCCCTGACGATGGCCGGACAAGCCCAGATTACTTCGGTGGCGGCGCTCGAAGCGTTCCGGGCGGACTTGATCGTTTATTTGAGCCAGATGCAGCCGGTCATTGACGAAGTGTCGAGCGAAATCATGCGCCTGAAATTCTGGCTGCAAAATGAGCAGCGCCAGGTCTTGGAAAGCCAGGCCCGCCAGCGCCGGCGCCGGTTGGAGGAGGCGCAGGCCGAGCTGTTTAATGCCCGCCTTTCCACGTTGCAGGAGTCCACGATTCTCCAGACCATGGCGGTCCAGAAAAATCAGCGGGCCATCCAGGAAACCGAGCGCAAACTGGGGCGGCTGGAAAAATGGGATCGTGAACTGGAAAACCTGGCCGGCCCATTGTTGAAACCGGTGGACCAGTTGCGGGGATTTCTGGCCACCGACATGGCCAAGGCGGTTTCTTATTTGAACCAGGCTATTGCGGCGCTGGAAGCCTACCAGAAAGTGGCGCCTCCGGCGGCACCGGGCGCCGGCGGCGCTTCCGCCGGCGACGCGAGGACAACCACATGAGCTTGAAGGCCAACAAGAGCCGGCTGGCGGGGCTGACCAAGGAGATATTGCTTCGCTGGGCCGACACGCAAGAATACTGGCGCGACGCCAAAGGCGCGGAGTTCGACCGCCGGTATATGCGGGAGCTGTTTCCGCAGGTGAACCAGGCGACCGCCGCCCTGGAGAAACTGGACGAGCAATTGAACAAAATCAGGAGCGAATGTGAGTAATATCACCGGGTGCAAGGATTTGCTGGCGCAGCTGGATTCACTGAAAAATCTTGTTCGGGATTTTTCTGCTCGTGAGGAGCAGTTGAACACCACCTTTCGCATCCAGACGGCGAAGGAACGCGACGGTTTTGATTCGCAGGAGCAGGAGCAGATTTCTGTCAGCACCGTTCGCTTGGGTGAGGCAACGGACGATTTTGCCCGGGCCAAAGACCGGTTGTCGTCCTCGTTCGAACGTCGGCAGGCCCGGATCAATCGCGCCTACCACGCCATCCGCGAACAAATGCAGGCCGAAGTCAGCGCGCAAGACGACGATTGCAAGCGACGGGCGCAGCAGGACCTGATTGCCGCCGGGCAGCGGCGCGATGCGGAACTGGCCCGGGCAGCGGCGGCAGATGAAAATTTTCAGCAGCGCCTCGCCGAAGCCGCCGCCGCCTTTCAAAGGCTGGAAATGTCTGTGCGCGGCGCTCTCGGCGGCTATGGCCGATTCCGCCGGCTCCTCAAGGTGGATCATCCGTCGCCGGATCTTTCGCGTGGCGGAAATGAATCGCTGATCGAGCTTCAGCGCGTCAGCGAAAAGCTCGGCGGCGATTTGGACCGCTTCAAGAAATTTTTGCTGCCGCAATTATTCCGCTTCGTCCCGGTCTGGCTGGCGGCCGCATTGCTGCTGGGACTCGCGCTGGCGGTTCCGGTGCTGCGACATTTTGGCCATCAGAACTTAACGCCGCTGCCTGCGTTCATTGCCCTCGCTATCTTGGCGGTCGTGCTCGTGGCTTATGTGATCGGCCTTCGCGCCGCGGGGCCGCTCGCCGGGATGATCGCTGAGGATTTTCTCCGGGCGCGTAATTTGCTGCAGTTCGCTTCGGAATCCGCGGCGGTTCAACATCAATCCGGGTTGGACCGGATCGAGCAGGATTATCAAGAGCGCAAAAACGAAATCAACCAGGAGTGGAAACGGGCATCAAAAGAAATCGGGCGCCGCCGCTATGGTCAGCCGACGGATCTGGACGCCCGGGATGCGCGGCTCAAGGAAAAGAACGAATATTTCCACCACTCCCGATTGCAGCGGCTGCAATCGGCGCATGAGGAAATGATGGTGCAACTGCGTCAGGCAGCCGGCGATCAGGCGCGGCAGCTCGCCGCGGCGCGCCAGACCCGGCTGGCCGGGCTGGAAAGGGATTTTCAATCCGGCTGGCAGACGCTTATATCCGAGTGGCAAAGCCGGCTGCTGCCGCTTTGGGGCGCGATTCAATCGGCTGGGGCGACCGCGGATAAACTTTTCCCCGACTGGCCGGCGCCGGAATGGAATGACTGGACGCCGCCGCAAGTATTTTTGAATGCCGTGAAGTTTGCCCGGCTGGAAGTGGTCACGGAGAAATTCATTCCCAACCCGCCGAAAGACCGGCGCCTCGCCTTGCCTTTGCCGCCCGCGATTTCGCTGCCGTTGCTGCTGACGCAGCCGCAACCGGGTTCGTTGCTGTTTGAAACCGGCCGGGACGGCGGCGATGAGGCGGTCCGCGCGATCAACAATATCATTTTGCGCCTGCTCGCCGCCACGCCGCCGGGCCGCCTGGAGTTGACCATTTTTGATCCCGTCGGGCTGGGGCAGAGTTTCGCGGCGCTGATGCACCTGGCCGATTACGCGGCCAACACCATCAACAGCCGCATCTGGACGCAGACGGCCCAGTTCGAGGAGAAGCTCGCGGACCTCAACGAGCACATGGAAAAAATCATCCAGATGTACTTGCGCAATGAATACGCCACCATCACCGAATACAACGCCCAGGCCGGCAGCGTTGCGGAGAAATATCATTTCCTCGTCATTGCCTCGTTCCCTGTGAACTTTAGCGACACCGCCGCCAGGCGGCTGCGCAACATCGCCGCGAATGGCGCGCGCTGTGGTGTGTTCACCCTCATCCAGTGGGACCAGCGCCATGCGGCCCCGCCGGATTTCGTTCCGGATGAACTGCGCAAAAATGGGGTGTGTCTGAAACTCGCGGAAAATGGTTTTGAATTTGCCGGCGGCCGCGTCGCCGGCACGACCGTGACCCTCGATCCGCTGCCTGCCGCGGAATTTACCACGCATTTGCTGCATCAGATCGGCGATGCGGGAAAAAATTCCAATCGCGTGGAGGTGCCGTTTGCCCAGATCACCCCCGCGGCGGCGGACTTCTGGAAGGATGAAACCACGGACGAACTGCGCGTGCCCATCGGGCGCTCTGGCGCGACGAAGCTGCAATATCTCGCCATTGGCCGCGACACCCGCCAGCACGCGCTCATCGCGGGCAAGACCGGTTCGGGCAAATCGACCCTGTTTCACATCATCATCACCAATCTCGCGCTGCGGTGCAGCCCCGAGCAGGTGGAATTTTATCTGGTGGATTTCAAGAAAGGCGTCGAGTTCAAGTGTTACGGCAATCATCGTCTGCCTCATGCCAAAGTCGTGGCCATTGAGAGCGACCGCGCCTTTGGCTTGAGCGTGCTCCAGCGCGTGGATGACGAGTTGCGCCGGCGCGGCGATTTGTTTCGTAAAGTCGGCGCGCAGGATCTGGCCGGTTACCAGCGGTCCTTGCGGTCGGCCGCCGCCTCGCCGCCGGCTGGCGAACCCATGCCCCGGGTATTGTTGATGATCGATGAGTTTCAGGAATTTTTCACGGAGGAAGACCGCATATCCCAAGGCGCCGCCGTATTGCTGGATCGCATCGTGCGTCAGGGCCGCGCGTTCGGCATCCACGTCATCCTCGGCTCGCAGACGCTTGGCGGGGCCTATACGCTGGCGCGCGCAACGATCGGTCAGATGGTCATCCGCATCGCGCTCCAGTGCAATGAGGCCGACGCCTACCTGATCATGGATCAGGATAATCCCGCGCCGCGCCTGCTGTCGCGTCCCGGCGAAGGCATCTATAATGACACCGCCGGCTCCATCGAGGGCAACTCGCCCTTTCAAGCCGTCTGGCTTTCCGACCAGGTGCGCGAAACTTATCTCGCCAAAATACGCGCGCAGGCGGACATGTCCGGACGCGAATATCCCGGTCCGATCGTGTTTGAAGGCAATGCCCCGGCGGACGTGCGGGAAAACCTGCTATTGTCTGCCGCGTTGAAAAATCCCGGTAAATCTTCCTTGCCCCCCCGCATCTGGCTGGGCGCGCCGAATTCCATCAAGGGGCCGACCGAGGCGGTTTTCCGCCGGCAAAGCGCCTCCAATCTGCTCGTCGTGGGTCAAAGCGATGAACGCGGGCTCACGATTGTGTCCGTCGCCCTCGTGTCGTTGTCGGTCCAATTCCCGAAAAATGGCGCGCAGTTTTTTGTTTTTCACAATGTGGCTCCCGGTTTCCCTCAATTTGATTTTTTACAGCGTGTCCTCCAGGCGGTTCCCCAATCCGTGACCCTCGCGGGTAATGGTAATCTGGCCGAAGTCATGGGCGCTTTGGCGGCGGAACTGAAGCGCCGGGAGGAAACCGGGGCTGCCGCGCCCGAAATCTTTGTGCTGATCCACGACTTGCAAAATTTCAAGAAACTGCGGCCGGAAGATGAATTCAGTTTTTCCGCCGGTCCGGCGGAAGCCACGCCCGCCGCCATCCTGCTGGAACTGATCAATGAAGGCCCGGCCCGCGGCCTCCACGTCGTTATCACCTGTGATTCCTATGGCAACGTGAACCGGTTTCTCGGCCGTAAGGCGCTCGGCGAAATCGATATGCGCGTGGCGTTCCAGATGAGCGCGGGCGATTCCGCCAGCCTGATCGACGCGCCGGATGCCGCCACGCTCGGCCTGCACCGCGCGGTGCTGTTCAACGACCGCGAAGGTTCGCTGGAAACGTTCCGGCCCTACGCGCTGCCCGGCAACGACTGGCTGGAGGAAGTGACGGCGCGAATGGGGCAGGCCGGCTGACGCCGCATCCCCGGGGTGGATCAATTTTTCCCGCAAACACAGCTTGACCTTCGCCGGCCAAAAGGCAAACTATTCGACTATTTTGGAATCTATGAAGCACATTAGAAATATTGCCATCATCGCGCATGTTGACCACGGCAAAACCACGCTCGTGGACTGCCTGCTCAAGCAATCCGGCACCTTCCGCGCCAACCAGCATGAATCGTCGGAGGAGCGCCTGATGGATTCGATGGATTTGGAAAAGGAAAAAGGCATCACCATCCGCGCCAAGAACGCCGCCTTCAAGTACAAGGATTACAGCATCAACATCGTGGATACGCCCGGACACGCGGATTTCGGCGGCGAGGTGGAGCGCATCATGAACATGATCGATGGCGTGCTGCTCGTGGTGGATTCCGCCGAGGGCCCGCAGGCGCAGACGCGCTTCGTGCTGCGCAAGGCGCTGGAGGCCGGCGCGAAACCGATCGTGGTCATCAACAAGATTGACCGCGAGAACGCGAATCCCAAGAAGGTTCTCGACCAGGTTTTTGAATTGTTCGTCTCGCTCAACGCCACCGATGAGCAGCTGGATTTTCCGTTCATCTACGCCTCCGCCAAGCAGGGCTACGCCAAGACCGAACTGGATCACGTCACCGGCACCATGGAGCCGCTGTTCGACGCGATTGTGAAATACATTCCGTCGCCGCGCGCCAAGGCCGGTGACGGTTTCCAGGTGCTCGTCGCGAATCTGGATTACAACGACTATGTCGGCCGTATCGCCTTCGGAAAAATCGTCGAGGGCAAGGTCAAGATTGGCGACTCCGCCATCTGCCGTCATGGCAATGGCAAGATCACCAAGAACAAGATCACGATGATCTACCATTTTGAAGGCATGAAGCGCATTGAAATCCAGGAGGCCCACGCCGGCGATATCATCGGCCTCGCCGGTTTTGAGGACGTCTTCATCGGTGAAACCATCTGTGATTCGGAAGCCCGTGCCGCCCTGCCTTACATCCCGATTGATCCGCCGACCATCCAGATGGAATTTGCCGTGAATGACGGCCCGCTGGCTGGCCAGGACGGCAAACTCGTGACCGCGCGTCATATCTGGGACCGGCTGGTGAAGGAGATCCGCACCAACGTCGCCCTGCGCATCGCGCAAACCAGCGACCCGAAAGTGTTTGCCGTGAGCGGCCGCGGCGAAATGCAGATCGCCATTCTGGTCGAGCAGATGCGCCGTGAGGGCTACGAAGTCCTGGTGTCGCGCCCGGAGGTGCTCTGGAAAAAGCACGCCGATGGCAGCCTGCTTGAGCCCATCGAGAAGCTGTTCGTGGAAATTCCGAGCGAAAACCTCGGCACGATCATGGAAAATCTGGCCAACCGCAAGGCGCAGATCACGAATATGAACCACGTCGGCACCCAGGTTTCCGTTGAGGCCCTCGTGCCGATGCGCGGGTTGATCGGCTTTGAGACCGACCTCGTCAATTCGACCAAGGGTATGGGCGTGATGAGCCATCTCTTCCACGAATACGGCCCGGACTGCGGCGAGATTGCCGCCCGCAAAACCGGTTCGCTCGTCTCCATGGACGCGGGCGAGGCCACCAGTTACGCCCTCAACATGGTGCAGGAACGCGGCCGCCTGATGGTCGAACCCGGCGACCACGTCTATATTGGCATGATTGTCGGCGAGAACACTCGCGAGAACGATATTCCGGTGAATCCGGTGAAGGAAAAGCGTTTGACGAACATGCGCTCGCAAGGCGACGGTAAAGGCATCCAATTGGCCCCGCCCCTCAAGCTCTCGCTGGAGCGCGCCTTGGAATACATTGATGTGGATGAATTCGTGGAAGCCACCCCCAAGAGCCTGCGTTTGCGTAAAAAAGAACTCGACGAAAATAAGCGCAAGCGTTCCGAAAAATCGCGCGTGATCAAATTCGTGCAGGAATAAACAATCTTGATTCAAAAACCCCTTCTCCCTGGAAGGGGTTTTTTATTTTCGGGATTGGAGCGTTTGCAGAAATGCTGTAGCCGCTAAAAAGTCTGGGGTGTGGTTTGACCGGGCGCGTCATGGACTGCGGCGGGAAGCGAAGCGCCACGCCGCTTTCGCCCGCCCACGGGGGGTATACCCTTCCACCATCTTCGCCCGCTCGCATATCATGGCGCGGTTCCCGCCTTGCCAACAGGGTCCATGAAACCTCCAAATTGGCCGCACTTTTATTTGATTCGCTCTAGGGCCTGTTAACACTATTTGACAAACTGGGGGTTTTCGGCATTCTTGCCGGGCATGGAGCTAACTGAGAACCAGTTTCAACGGATTGCTGATTGCCTGCCACGCCAAAGAGGCAACGTTGGCATGAGCAATTTAC
>CAIJNQ010000176.1 GCA_903822015.1 uncultured Verrucomicrobia subdivision 3 bacterium
CGGCAAGGCCGGTACAACCATCAACATCCGCCATGCTGAGATGCTCGACATCGACGGCAGCCTCTACACCGCCAACCTCCGCTCGGCTAAGGCCACGGATATGTATACCTTCGCCGATGACGGTGTAATGGAATGGGAACCGCGGTTCACCTTCCATGGCTTCCGGTATATCGATGTTTCCAATCCCGGTCCGGCAGCCCCATTTGAGGTTCTGGAGGTAACCGGTATCGTCCTGCATACTGCGATGGAGATTACCGGGGAATTCGCCTGCAGCCATAAGCTGCTCAACAAGCTGCAGAGTAACATTCAGTGGGGCCAGCGCAGCAACTATCTGGAGACAGCCACCGACTGCCCGCAGCGTGATGAACGCCTCGGCTGGATGGGCGATGCCGAGGTTTTCGTGCGCACCGCCACGGGCAATGCCGACGTGCAGGCATTTTTCAGCAAGTGGCTGGCCGATGTGGATGATGCCCAGACGCCCGAAGGAATGTTCAAGGATGTGTCGCCCAGCAAAAGCGGCTGGGGCGGCGGCGTGCCCGCGTGGGGTGATGCCGGCGTGATCTGCCCGTGGACCATCTATCAAGCCTATGGCGACAAGCGCATCCTGGAGCGGCATCTGCCCGCGATGATCAAATGGGTGGAGCGGTGTCGCGCCCACAGCACCGGCCTGATCCGCGACAAGAGCCTCAGTGGCAACTACGGCGACTGGCTGGCCATCGGCGCCAACACCCCGAAGGATCTCATCGGCACGGCCTACCTGGCCTACTCCACGCATCTGGTGGCCAACGCGTGCAAGGTGATTGGTCACGATGCGGACGCCGCCAAATACCAGCAGTTGTTTGAAGACATCCGTGCCGCCTTCAACCAAAAGTTTGTTGCCGCTGACGGGCGGATCCAAGGCGACACGCAATGCGACTACGCCATGGCGTTGAAATTTGAACTGTTGCCCGACGAACTTCGTTCCAAGGCCGCACAGTATCTTGACGAGGACATCAAGGCGAAGGGAAATCATCTTTCCACCGGCTTTGTCGGCGTCAGTTATCTGCTGCCCGTGCTCACCCGCGCCGGCAAGCTCGACACCGCCTATAATCTTTTGCTTCAGGACACGTTTCCCTCCTGGCTCTTCTCAGTCAAACACGGGGCCACCACCATCTGGGAACGCTGGGACGGCTGGACCCCGGAGAAAGGCTTCCAGAATCCCGGCATGAACTCGTTCAACCACTACTCGTTGGGATCCTGCGGCGAATGGCTCTACGACAGCGTCGCCGGCATCGGCTGGGACATGGACGCGCCCGGCTACAAGCACATCATCATCCGTCCGCAGCCAGGCAATGAACTCGGCTATGCCCAGCGCAATTACGATTCCATCCATGGCCGCATCGCTACGTCCTGGAAACGCGACGGTCACGCGTTCACCTTGGTCGTGACGGTGCCGGCCAACACGACGGCCACGGTTTATGTCCCCGCCGCCGATGCCCTGCACGTCACCGAGTCGGGCCGGCCCGCCGCGTCGGCGGAAGGGGTTAAATTTTTGCGTCAGGAAAATGGCGTGGCCAGCTATGAAGTGGGGTCGGGAACCTATCGGTTCGGCTCTATCTTAAATAATTGACCTCCAAAAAACGGGCGCGCATTTTTTCCTGTGAGAAGTTGTGTCCGAAAGTCGGCCGGGCAGAAAGGCCAGTTTTATTCGCAACACGGAGCCAGCACCGCGTCCGCCATGCCGTGCACATTTTTTTGTCGGCGGGAACAATCGTCGCCAGCACGCCGCCAAGTGTCGAGCAGTAGTTTTTCGCCACCCGTCTCACCCCATTTAAGTTTCCGGCGGACGGCACTAAACGGCCGACACAAGTCAGGATTCCAGTTATCCGCGCCGCCGAGGACGGTTTCAACCGTGATTTTTTGCGCGTCGGATTTTTTAACTGCCGCGTCCAATCGGGGCGGTCCGCCGGACTGGCACCATCGCCGGTGGAATTAAATTCCGCATAGCGCGCCGTGGCGTGGCTTCCGGTTTTCTTCCAGTCGTTCCAGCCTTCGGGACGGACGGCCCCGGACATTTCGCAGTCCAGATAAACCGTGCTGGCGTAAATCCGCCACGGGCGGCCAAGAATGATTTTCACGCGGGCGCGCTGTCAACTTTGCAATGCGAGAACACAAAACCGAACGGCACGTCCGCCGGC
>CAIJNQ010000177.1 GCA_903822015.1 uncultured Verrucomicrobia subdivision 3 bacterium
CCGACGACGCCGATGTGCCACTCCATTCGGCCCTCAACGATGACGAAATCCTTCCGGGCATCAAACTTCGAACGCAACGCACCAATGACTTCCTCGCTGATGCTGCGTTCAAGTTGCTGGCGCTCGCGATTTCGCAAATCCAGATCACGGGCGAGCGGCGCGGCGGTTTTCAAATCCCGGGCGAGGACCATGTTCAAAGCGGCTTCCGCGGTTTCCAGCCGCCCGGCGGCATTAAGCCGCGGCGCGAGTTGAAAACCCACCTCATAAACGCCCGGCTGCGGCGGACATTGGGCAACTTCCTTGAGCGCAACAAGTCCCGGTCGCCGGGTCACGCCCAGTTTTTCCAGGCCGGTGGCAACCAAAATCCGGTTCTCGCCCACGAGGGGAACAATATCAGCGATCGTGCCAAGGGCGACCAGGTCCAGCAAAGGCTTCAAATCAAAATCCGCCGCGCCGGGCAGGCCCGTTTCGCGTCCACGTTTCACGAGCGCATGGGCGAGTTTGAAGGCAAGCCCCGCCGAGCATAGCTCGCAGAACGCAGCTCCGTTTACCACCGCCAGATGCGGATTCACCAGCGCTACGGCCGCGGGCGCGGGATGGGAAACCTGGTGATGATCGAGGACGATGACGTCCACCCCATGCTCGCGGAGCCCGGCGATCGTTTCCACGGCCGTCGAACCGCAGTCCACGGCGAGCAGCAGTTTCACAGGAAATTTCTTCAGGCAATTTTCCACGCCGTCGCGGCTCAAGCCGTAACCTTCGTCACGCCGGTGCGGGAGATATAAATCCACCACCCAGCCAAGATTGCGCAACACTTCCGCAAGCAGCGCGGTGGAGGTCACTCCGTCCACATCGTAATCTCCGAAAATGACCAGGGGTTCGTTTTGTTCGCGGGCGCGGAACAGACGCTCCACGGCTACCCCCATGCCTGGCAGCAAGAATGGGTCATCAAGATTTTTCAATCGCGGCGCGAGGAAAGTTTCCATGGCGGCGGTTTCGCGATAACCACGGTTGAACAGGCATTGGGCCAACAACGGGGATATATTCAATTCCGCCGCGAGCGTTTCCGCGAGGAGCGGCTGCGAGGGCGCCAACATCCAGCGAAATTTCATTTTGCCTCAGGCGGGGCCGCCACGGTCCGCTTTTCGCGTTCGGCGACCATGGTGGATAAAACGATGGCGATCAACACCACGGCGGCGACCACCATCAGCGATACATTCGTCGGGATTTCAAGCTGGAACCATTTTTCGGGCTGTCCATGGGGGTCAATGAGCATTTTCACGCCGACAAAAACCAGCACGACGGACAGGCCGATTTTCAAGTAGCGGAAATAACCGAGCGCGCCGGCCAGGAGGAAATACAACGAGCGCAAGCCGAGGATGGCAAAAACGTTCGAGGTGAAGACGATGAAGGCGTTCTTGGTGATCGAGAAAACGGCCGGCACAGAATCCACGGCGAAGATCAAATCGGTCGTCTCCACCAGCACAAGCACCAGAGCCAGCGGCGTGAGCGCAAGGCGATGGTCCAACCGGGTAAAGAATTTATTCTCATCAAATTCCGGCGCGACGGGCAACAGTTTTCGCACGCACCGGAGCACGGGATTTTTGTCCGGCTCAATGACTTGCTCGCCGGCAAACAGCATTTTGATGCCGGTGAAAACCAGAAAAACACCAAAGGCATACAGTACCCAGTCAAACTCGCGGATGAGAGCCACGCCGGCGGCTATCATCGCCCCGCGCATCATGAGCGCGCCAAGAATCCCCCAAAAAAGGACGCGATGCTGGTATTGCAGCGGAACGCGGAACGCGGAAAAAATGAGCGCGATCACCATGAGATTATCCAACGAAAGGGAAAGTTCGATGAGATAGCCGGTGGTGAACTGAACCGCCTCCTCCCGGCCGCGGGCATGATCGATCACGACGGCAAACGCCATCGAGAGAGCGAACCAAACCAGGCTCCACATGAGCGCTTCCCGGAACTTAACGACGTGGGAGCCGCGATGGAACACGCCCAGGTCGAGCGCGAGAAAAAACACGATGCATAATATGAAAGCCGCCCAGTGCCACGGGGTGATTTGAATCAGGGCCATCATGGATGAAACTCCGTCGCCCGCGGGTGCTTGATTGCCATGGTCATCTTGAGTTTAATCCGAACACGATTCAGATTAAGATCAAGACTGCGGATTACGAAGAAAAATCAATCCTTCGCCGACGGGGCGTTTTGCAGCGTCACCGCCGACGCTCCGATATTCGGACGTTCGCCTTTGTGCCACCACAATACGATCGCGCTGGCTATGTAAATGGACGAATACGTTCCCGTGATGATGCCGATGAGGAAGGTGAACGCGAAGTCGTTGATCACACCGCCACCGAAGATATAGAGGGACAGCGTGGCGAGAAACACCGTGCCGGAGGTGATGATGGTCCGGCTCAAGGTCTGGTTGAGCGCCTGGTTGATGATATCCTTGAACGAGCCGCGGGCGCCCAGCTTCAAATCCTCGCGAATACGGTCGAAGATAACGATCTTGTCGTTGATGGAGAAGCCGATAATGGTCAGCACGGCGGCGACGACGGTGGCATTGAATTCGCGGCCCGAAGTGGCGTTGGCAATGCAATAGCAGCCAATGGTGAGGAGCACATCGTGGATCACCGCGACGACGGCGGCGACAGCGAACGAAAATTCATAGCGGAACGCCACGTAAATCAGAATGCCAAACAGGGAGAGCAGCGAGGCGATGATGGCCGACCGCTGAATCTCCTGGCCAACCACGGCGCCGACATTCTGTTCGCTCAAAGGCTTCAGCCGGGCGTCGGCAAATTTATCCGCCAGCAGCTGCTGGACTTTTTTGGAAGTGCCGATGGCCGTCGTCACCCGCAGGGTTTCCGTGCCACCGGAAACGTCTTTTTGATATTGAATCTGTGCATCCTTTTCGCCGTCAGCCGTGAGCGCAGAGCGGATCTGCTCGACGTCCAGTTTCTGGGCGAAGCTAAAGGTGGTGCTGTCGCCGCCGAGGAAGTCCACGCCAAACAATTTTTCACCGCGGGCAAATATTCCGAAGGCCAGCGAGATGACAATGAACGTCCACGTCAGGACGAACAGTGGCGTGGCCAGCTTCATGAAGTTGACCTTTGCGCTCTTGATGAGGTGCAGCATGGAGAGCGAGCTGATCAGGTTCCGGTCGAGCAGGAAATTGAAGATGAGCCGCGTCACCACGAGGGAGGTGAACAAACTCGCCGCCACACCGATCGTGAGGGTTACGCCGAAGCCCTTGATCTGGCCGGTGCCCATGAAAATCAGGATGATGGACGAAATCAGCGTCGTGACGTGCGAATCGAAAATGGTGCCGAAGGCACGGGCGTAACCGGCGGCGATCGCGCCGCGCAGCGACTTACCCTTGGCCATTTCCTCGCGCAAACGCTCATAGATCAGCACGTTCGCGTCCACGGCCATGCCGACGGTCAACACGATACCCGCAATGCCCGGCAGCGTGAGCGTCGTCCCGATGGAGCACATGACGCCCATGAGGATGATGATGTTCGTAACCAACGCGACGTTGGCCGCGAGACCGGCAAACCGGTAATAAACCAGCATGAACAACGAAACGAAAATGATGGCGTAGACAGAGGCGGAAATACCACTGCGGATGGAGTCCTTGCCCAGCGTCGGATCCACATCTTCGGAGGAAACAATGCTCAACGGCGCACGCAGCGGATTTTGCAGGACGTTGGCCAGCGCAAAGGCGTCTTGATCGGTAAAATGGCCGGTGATCTCGCCGCTACCCGTTTCAATTGCACCCTGAATATTCGGTGCGGAATACAAATCGCCGTCCAGCACGATTGCCAACCGGTGGCCGATGTTGTTACGCGTCACGTCGGCGAAGCGCATGCCGCCGTCTTTGGTAAGCCGGAATTCGATCACGGCATTACCCAGATTGTCACGGCTCACCCCGGCGCTTTCAATGATGTCGCCCGCCAGACCGTTTTCGGCCTTTTTCCGAACCACCAGAAATTCCGCAATCGGCGGACCGCTGGGCTGCTGCTCAATCTTCTTCAACATTTCGTAGCCCGGCGGAATCGGCTGCAGGACCTGGCCGGTCTTTTCGTTGACGATTTCCGGACTGTCATCCTTGACCATGCGGAATTCCAGGTACGCGGCCTTTTGAATTTGCGTCTTGGCGCTTTCCTTGGCCGACTGCGACAGACCGGGCAGCTGGATCAGAATGCGGTTGCCGCCGGCCGGCTGGATAACCGGTTCAGCCACGCCGAACTGGTCCACGCGTTTCCGCAGCACTTCGACCGCCTGGGACAATGCGCCACTGATGTCCGGCGCCCGGGATACCGCGTTGGTGCCGGTTTGATCAGCCGCGCTCGCCAGGGCGTTGGTGTCCATCTCCACGAGGAACGACGTGCCGCCCTGCAAATCGAGGCCGAGCTTGATCTTGCCGGAGGCGTCGCGCTGGATCTGATTCAGAATGAACGTCGTCGGGTTCAGCTCATTCTTCGCGCTGATGAACGGGAAATAATTCTCGATGATATTGGTGCCGATGGCCTCCTGAAGATTGGCGAAGGCGCGGTCGGGCCGGGCCGCCTGCAATGGCGAGAGCCGGGTCAGGATGTTGGTAAAGCCCGCGTCGGTGTTTTCGGCACGCGACGTGAATTCCTGCACCAGGTTGCGCGACGTGGGCGGGTAAATTTCGTAAAGCGACCAGACAACAATGAGAATGACGAGAATGAATCTCCAACGATTATTTTGCTTCATGATGACTTAGGCTTCGGTCGCCGCATTGCTTTCGAGGATCTCCGTGACGGAAGCCTTGGTGACTTCCAGCTTGGTGTCGGCGGACCGGAGCATGACGGTTTTGTCCTTAACGGAAATGACCGTACCGATGATGCCGGCGCCGGTGACAACCTTGTCCCCGGACTTGAGACTGTTCACCAGTGCCGCCAATGACTTGGCCCGCTTCTGCTGTGGACGGATCAGGACAAAGTAAAAAACGACCACCAGCAGGATCATCGGGAGGAAGCTGATCAACGGGGACTGCTGGGGGGGTTGACCGGCGGCTCCGGCGGCGGGGGCGGCGGCCTGCGCCAACAATGTGTTCAGGTGCATAATTTGAAAATAGGCCGGACAATGTAAGAAAGTGGCGGCATTTGGCAAGCGTATTTGGCCGGAGAATTGGCTGCCGGTTTCCAGATAATCTTGAAATTTGCCCGGGCCAAAGGGAATCCCCAGTAGACTTTGCAGGTGAATTCCATTAAACGTGTGCCCGCTGACGTTCAATAAACATCCAACCAACCGCGTGAAAACCCTGCATAATTATCTGACGCGCCAGGTCCTCGCCTCGCTGGCGCTCACGGTGGCGGTGTTCACGTTCGTGCTGCTCATCGGCAATGTGCTCAAGGAGATCCTGCCGGCGCTCATCGGCGGACACGCGCGACTGGACACCATCGCCCAGGCCTTCGGCCTGCTGATCCCGTGGGTCTGGGTTTTTGCGCTACCCATGGGTCTGCTGACCGCCATGCTGCTGGTTTTCGGGCGTTTCAGCGCGGACCAGGAGCTGACCGCGGCGCGAGCCAGCGGCATCAGCCTGCTTTCGCTCATCACCCCGGTGCTGCTCTTAAGCCTGCTCTGTTGCGGCTTGAGCGCGTGGATCAACATGCAGCTGGGACCGCAATGCCGCGTGGCCTATGTTAATTTATTCTTCAAATTAAGCGGCGAGCTCATGAACAGCACGCAGCTGCCGGAAGGCCAGTTCATCAGGGATTTTCCGGGTTTCATTTTTTATGCGGGGAAGAATCACGACGGCAAGCTGGAAGACGTGATGATTTTCGTGCTCCAGAACGAAACCAATGTCTCCACAACGGTCCGCGCACCGCGGGGAACGATTGAGGTGGATGCGCCGCACAAGCAGTTCGTCCTGCATCTGATCGACGCCCGCAGTATCAGCTCCGACGCCCACGTGACGATCAGCGCGTCGCCCGACGCGGTTTACAATCTGGACATGAGCAGCAGCGCGGGCCGGAAGTTCACACCCGGCATCAGCGACATGACCTTCTGGCAACTGCGGGCGGAACTCGCCGATCTGGACCAGAAACTCGGCCTGCCGCCGCCGGCCGCCACGAATTCCATCGAACGGCTCGTGCAACTCAAGGAAGCCCGGCAGCAACGGAAGGATTTGACCGAGCCGATCCGGGTGGAGATGAACCGGCAGATCGCTTTTTCGTTTGCCTGCTTCGGGTTTACGCTGGTGGGGATTCCACTCGGTATTCGAGTTCATCGGCGTGAGACAAACGTCGGCGTGGCCATCGCCCTCGGCCTGGTGTTCATCTACTATGCCTTCATTCTGACCGCCAAAGCGCTGGACTCGCGGCCCGAGTTTGCGCCGCACCTGATTGTCTGGCTGCCGAATTTCATCTTCCAAGCCGTCGGCATCGTGCTGCTCTGGCGCGCGAACCGGGGAATTTGAAAATGGATAATTGGATAATTGACTGATGGATAAACTGGAAAATCTCGCGTTTGCTCCTCCAATTATCCAGTAATCCATCAAACCTGTCTTATTCCGATCGCCGGAAAACTTTCCCAAAATCGGCCTGGTCAACCGGTTTGATGATCAGTTCATCAATGTTGACATGCGCCGGACGGGTAGCCATCCAGACGAGCGTTTCCGAGATGTCGCCGGCGGTGAGCGGATTCATGCCGGCATAAACTTTCCGGGCGCTGGCGGCGTTACCTTTGAACCGCACCAGGGAAAATTCCGTCTCCGCCAGGCCTGGATCCAAGGTGCCAACCCGAATACCGGAGCCGAGCAGTTCCAGGCGCAAGGCGCGGGTGATTTGCAATTCACCCGCCTTGGCGGCGCAATACACGGCGCCACCCTCGTAAACCCCGTGGCCGGCGATCGAGCCGATGTTGATAATGCTCGCGCCGGCAGCGCGCCCCAGCAAGGGCAGCGCCGCGCGGGTCACCCGCACCACGCCAAGCACATTGGATTGAATCATCGCCTCCCAGTCCCCGTCCCGGCCCTCGGCCACAGTGTCCATGCCATGCGCGCCGCCGGCATTGTTGATGAGAACCTGGAGATTGGGGAATTCTGACCGCGGATCGAGGATTTTCTTTCGCGCCCAACGAACAAACTTTTCGACGCTGGCGGTATTTGAAACGTCCAACGCATGAACGTGCGCTCCAGCGGCGCCGGCCGCGCACGATTCCGCCGCGACCGTTTTCAACCGGTCAATCCGGCGGGCACCGAGCAGCAATTTCGCGCCTTCCGCGCCAAAAGCCCGGGCGGCGGCCGCCCCAAAGCCGCTCGATGCACCGGTGATGAGCACCCACTTATTTTCAAGCGACAATTTCATGGCTTAATGCTATTCCGAAACGTCGGGTTCACCACCGCCTTTTTTATTGATCAGCCCCGGCACACCGGAAATTTTATCAAACAAAAAACCGACGACCAACGCGCCAAGGCAGCCGATGAGAACAGCCGCCACCCGGTTCATTGAACTGTGCCATTTGTCATTGTCGCCGGTGAGGGTCACGAGGATGACCGCCACAAACGCCGGGCGCAGCGCGTCGTCCTGTTTCAAAAGGTAACACACGAGCCCCGTGACCATGACGCCGATGGCCACGGCGAGCAACGGCTGGCCGATCAGGATGCTTAGCGCCGCACCGCCAAAGGCACCGGCCAGGTTGGCGACGACGCGCATCAACGACGCCTTGAAAGAGGAATGGAGGCTGGGCTGGGTCACGAGCACGGCAGAAACCGCCGCGACCCAGGCTGTGCCGGGCAAATTGATAAACTCGTAGCAGGAAGCCGCCACCACGGTTGCGGTAGCGGCCTTGGCGGAAAAAATGACAGCTTCTGAGTGGCGCGGTTGCATTGGCGGTCTTAAATCCGCTAAGAAGAAAATAAAAACAGAAAGATTGCACATCCTTTGCCGGCAGCATTCGCTTTAACCTTCAAAAGCGAAAGCTGGTGGAGCCTAGGAGGCTCGAACTCCTGACCTTCTCATTGCGAACGAGACGCTCTA
>CAIJNQ010000178.1 GCA_903822015.1 uncultured Verrucomicrobia subdivision 3 bacterium
ACCGCGTGGTTTCGCAGCACGATCAAATTTCCGTTTTCGACGCGCGCCGCATCAAGGCGGACGCCAAGGTCGGCGACGAAGTGGAAAAGGAAGTCACGCCGCAAGGTTTCGGCCGCATCGCCGCGCAATACGCCAAGCAGGCGCTGATGCAAAAAGTCCGCCAGGCCGAGAAGGCGCTGATTTTCACCGAATTCAAAGATCGCGTTGGCGACATCATCAGCGGCACGGTGCGCCGGTTTGATCGTTCGGACGTGATTCTGGACCTTGGCAAATATGAGGCGCTGCTCCCGAACAAAGAGCGCGTGTCCATTGAGGAATATCAGGTCGGTGAACGCATCCGCTGCCTCGTCAAAGCCGTGCAGGAAGGCCCGCACGGACCGGAAATCATTTTGTCCCGCGCCGATCCGCAATTTGTCATCAAGCTGTTTCAGGTGGAAGTTTCCGAGATCAGTGACGGCACCATCGAGATCAAAGGCATTGCCCGCGAACCCGGTTTCCGCACGAAGATGGCCGTGTATTCGCGCGATCCGAAAGTGGATCCGGTCGGCGCGTGCGTCGGCTTGCGCGGCCAGCGCGTTAAAAACATCGTCCGCGAACTGAACAACGAAAAGGTGGACGTGATTCCGTGGTCCTCGGACATCAAGGCGTATGTGACGAAGGCGCTCGAACCGGCCAAGCTGAAGAGCGTGGAACTGGACGAGCAGCGCAAGCGGTTGAAAATTTTGGTTGCCGAAGACCAGCTCTCGCTCGCCATCGGCAAGCGCGGCCAGAACGCCCGTTTGACGGCGCGGTTGGTCGGCTGGGAAGTGGACATTGACGCAGAACACATCGTCACGAAAGGCATTGATGAAAAAATCGCCGATGCCGTCGAGTCCCTCGCGGCGATCCCGGGCGTGACCCGCGAACAGGCCAGCGCGCTCGTGCATAACGGCGTTCATCGCCTCGAAGATTTATTGCTGGCCGAACCCGGTGATATTGCCGACATCCCGCAAATCGGTGAAAACGCGCCGGCAATTTTGGTCGCCGCGCGCGCCGAGGCGGAACGCCGCTCGTTGAAGGTCAACGAAGCGCCCGTGAATCCGTGATTTTTATGGCGCGGAATGGAACACAGTTGATTTTTGTGAGTTGAGCCATGCAGGCCAATGACACATTTCGGTCGGTGGCGGTGAAAAATATTTATGCCCGTTCGTATTTACGACATAGCAAAGAAACTCGGCCTCGAGAGCAAAGAAGTCATCACGAAGGCCAAGTTGCTGGGCATTGCTGCCGCCAAGGTTCCGTCCAGTTCGCTCGATAAGATCAGCGCCGAATGGTTGGAAGAGGAAATGATCAAGGGCGATCCCGCGCTCGCCGCCCGGCTCGCACCCAAACCGCCGGAGGAACATCCCGCGCCGCCGCCAGTCGTTGAGGAGAAAATCGTCATTATCCACGCGCCGGAACCGCCGCCCGCATCGGAACCCGAGCCGGAAATTATTTCTGAACCGGTCGTCATCGCCGAACCGGAGATTGAACCCGTCGTCGAAACCGCGCCGCCAGCACCCGTGTTTGTCGCACCTCCGGTTGCGCCCGCACCAGTTGCCCCGCCCGCGCCGCCGATTCCCGTCGTGCCGCCTGCGCCTCGCGTCGGCGATAAAGTTGGTTTCATTCAATTGCCCACGCGGCCGTCCGGCGGTCGTCCGGGCGATCGCGGCAGTGATCGCGGTGGCAGAACTTCCACGCCGCCGCCGCGCCCCGGCCAAGCTCCGGCGCCGCGTCCGGGCCAGCCGCCGCAACGCGGCGATGGTCGCCAGCAATTTCAGCGCGGTCGCGATGGTCGTCCAATTCCGCAAGCTTCGCGCGAACCGGCCAAACCTGCCGCGCCGCAGCCGAAATTCGCCGTGCCCGCCGGCGGCGAAGTCATCATCATCAAGCCGCCGATCGCCGTGCGCGAACTCGCGGAACGCCTCAAGCAAAAACCTTTCAAAATCATCGCCGACTTGATGGAACTCGGCGTCTTCGCCAACGTCAACCAGACGATTGATGAGAAAAATGCCGGCCAGCTTTGCGCGAAATACGGTTTCCGTTTTGAAGTGGAGAAGCGCGAAAAAGGCGCCGGGGTTGTCGCGGTTGAGAAAAAAGTTGAACTCGATATTGAGGACAAGCCGGAAACGCTCAAGCCGCGCGCACCGGTTGTCACAATCATGGGTCACGTTGACCATGGCAAAACGTCGCTGCTCGACGTGATCCGCAAGGCGAATGTCGTCGCCGGTGAAGCCGGCGGCATCACGCAGCACATTGGCGCTTACACGATCACCGTGCCGCATCCGGAGCGTAAAAAGGAAATGGCGCAGATCACTTTTCTCGACACGCCTGGTCACGCGGCATTCAGCTCGATGCGCGCCCGAGGTGCTAATGTCACGGATATTGTCGTGCTGGTGGTCGCGGCGAACGACGGCGTCATGCCGCAAACGCTCGAAGCCCTCGCCCACGCGAAGGCGGCGAAAGTTCCAATTTTGGTCGCGGTTAACAAGTGCGATCACCCGAACGCCAATCCGTTGAAAGTTCGCCAGCAGTTGCAAGACAAAGGCCTGGTGCCGGACGATTGGGGCGGCGACACGATTTTTGTTGAATGCTCCGCGCTGACGAAACAGGGCATTGATAAATTGCTCGAAATGATTTTGCTCCAGGCTGACTTGCTGGAACTCAAAGCCAATCCCGACCGGCTCGCCAAGGGGAATGTCATCGAATCCGGTGTTGCCGCCGGTGGTTCGACGGCGACGGTGCTCGTGCGCAAAGGCACGCTGCGCTTGGGCAATGTGATTTTGTGCGGCGAATTTTACGGCAAGGTGCGTGCGCTGATTAATGAAGAAGGTCAGCGTTTGAAAGAAGCTGGTCCGTCCGTGGCTGTGAGTGTGCTTGGTTTGAATGGCGTGCCGGATGCCGGCTTGGAATTTAGCGCGGTGGCCGATGAAAAAGCTGCTCGAGCGATGGCGGAAGAACGCGCGTTTGCCGCGAAAAGTTTGGATCAGCAGAACAAATCGAAAGTCACGCTGGAGAATTTGTTCGAGAAATTGCAGGACGTTCAAGGTAAGGTTTTGCGCGTGGTCATCAAGGCCGACACGCAGGGTTCCGTCGA
>CAIJNQ010000179.1 GCA_903822015.1 uncultured Verrucomicrobia subdivision 3 bacterium
GCCAGTCGTTCCAGTCGGCGGCGGAGACGTCGCGCCAGAAACCGCGCCCGGCGGAAGAGAATTTTTTGAGGGACGACAACGAACCGCCCGAGGGCGGTTCGCCGGCCTGAGGGGATCGATTTTCAGCCTGCATTTTCAAGTATGCGCACTATAGGTTTGATTTTCATCCTGTCAAGTTGACCGTGCGCCGGCGGCGACGTTCAAGCTTAATCCGCCCGGGCACGCCAGGATCATCGCTGAATCAACGGTTTAATGGCGGATTCGATTTTCCGCCGCTGGGCGTCGAGCGCGTCCAGGGTCTTCAGCGTCTTCGCGGCACCCGTCTTTTTCAATGGCCCGGACGCGTGCCGGGAGCGGGGCTGGCCCGGCGCCGGAGCGAATGGCGCGCCCAGGTAACCCGCCAACGCGCGGCGGTAGCCGTCGGTGAGGGCCGCAAGCTGGGGAGCCATACGCAGCTGGGCGAGCCCCAAATCACCCAGCTTGGATTGAAGGATCGGCTCCTGGCGAACAAAGTCCATACTGAGAATCAAGGTTTGCAGGGAAATTTCGGCGCGCGACGGCAGGCTGTTCGATGAGACCCGGATTGCCACCGGCACCCTTAAGATTTCATCCAGTTTGGCGCGACTGACGGCTAGCGTCCAGCCGGGCCCCCCGTCGTGGGCGGCGAAACCGGCCAGCTGCAGCGCCCACCATTTTTCCAAATCCAACGGGGCCGGAAAGTTTTCCCGGAAGGCGGAATGAAACGCGGTCTGCCAATTGTAACAGCGGGGCAATGATTCCAGCAGGGTCCGCACGTGGAGCGGGCCGGATTTCAGATCCAACAAGTCCGCCACAAACAACTGGGCGCTGGCGCGATAAGCGCCTCCATCGTCGCCGGCCAACTGCGCCGCGGTCGGCCAGGTCAATTGCTCATAGGAAAGCGGCAAGGATCTTTCGAGGACCCGCCGCGCCCGGGCCAGCGAATCCAGACCGTTTTGCGTGGCGTTAAGGCGCGCGACCGGCAGGCCGTTCACCACCTTATCGGGCGCCGACAAAACGGCGGAAGGGCCGCCGCCGGCGAGCATGGCTTCCGCCAAGCCATCGGTGAGCCAGGCGGGGATCTCGGCGGAATGCATCTGAGCCCGGCGATTCGCATATTCCATCAGGATCACGCCCGTCAAGGCCCGGACATATTTGCGCTGCGTCAGCACATCGGGGAGTTCGACGCGGTAAGTGACACGGTCGGCGCTCAACCGGGAAAAAATGGTGATCTCCTCGTCCAGCGACTGCGCCGGATGCACCACGAGATAAATCTGCCCGCGCCAGGGCGCATCCTTTTTGATTTCGAGCCGGCGATAGAGTGAATCCTTGATGCGCTCGGCGGAAACCGCCAAGAGGGCGGGGTCAAGCCGGACCAGATTGGTATCGGCGGCGATGCGGGCCTGCCCGGCCAAAGATGAAAACCGGGCCGGGCCGCTGGCGACAAACTGGCCGGAAATGCTGAACGTGGGCGCCTTGTCCGGCGGAGAAAATTGCGCCCCGGCGGGCAGCGGCAACAGCAGGGCGCAAAATAGGAGCGCACGACGGAGCGTGAACGCGGGGAACCGCTGAAAGGCTGAATCGGGCAAGGTGCGCAACGAGGCAACGAGGCGACGAGGCAACCCCGGCTTCATTTTTTGTCCGCTTTGGCGGCGGGTTTCGCCGGGGCGGGCTTGGCATCGGCGGCGGCCGGTTTGGCCGGCGCCGCGGGGGTGGCCGGCGTGGCATCCTTTTTGGCGGATTGCTTATAACCCTCGCTGCGATAATCCGTGATGTAAAAGCCACTGCCCTTGAACAGCAACCCGGCGCCGCCGCTGATTTTTTTTTCCACCCGGCCGCGACCCCATTTTTTTTGGGCGCACAGCGCCTCGGGGCAGACGGCCAAGGGCTTGGCGCTCATGGACTGGAGAAATTCAAACTCGTGGCCGCATTTTTTGCAGGCGTATTCGTAGGTCGGCATGACAGGGGATCGGCAAATTTTTCACGGCACCCGCATCAATGGGCCGCGCCGGAAGGAGAGGCGGTGTTGGTACCATTCATCTCCTGATACAAGGCCGCCCGGGCGGCGGCCTGGGCAGCGGAATCCTCCGAGCCCGGCGAGCTGGCGGCGGGCGGAATGACATGGACGGAGCCGTCCGAACCCACCTCAACGTTTAGGTCGTATTGCGGTGCCGGCCGGCCGGGCGACGACTTGATGACGGAGGGTTTAACCGGCCGCGGCGGGGTACGCTGCATCTGCAACTGGCCGCCCTTGCGCTGAATGTTGGGATCGGTGCCGTCGTTAATCCACTGGAGGCGGCGGGCTTCAAACAACTCGGTCCGCAATTTTTTGACCTGCGCCCGGACGGCGTCAATGTCATTAAACCGACGTTCCAGCTCGGCCTTTTGCGCCATCTGTTTTTGGAGTTCGGCGGAGAGGAAGGCGTTATTGGTCTGGGCGACGGCGAGTTGCTGCCGGGTGGCGGCGATCTGGGCATCCAGAGCGACGATGTTGTTCGAGAGCATGGTGGCGCGATCATCCAAAGCCTTGTTCTGCGCCTCCAAATCGCCGATGCGCCCGTTCAGGTTGGTGATCTGGTTCTGGTCGCTTTCGATCTCGACCTTGGCGCCCGCCAGCTGGCTGGAGGTTTCCACGAGGCTGTTAGAGACCGACTGGAGCGCCTGCCGGGTGGCGACGATGTCATTCGTCAACATCAGGTTGACCTGACGCTCGTCGTTCAGGTTCAGATTGGCGGTATCGAGCTGGTTGGAGAACTCCAGAATCGAAGTGGTATCCTTCACGTGGATGTCTTCGGCCTGCTTTTTTGTGGCAAGCAAGGCCACGAACAAGCCGACACTGAGGACAACGAGAACGATAATTCCAATCTTTAATTTCATAACCTACCCAACATGCCGCTTTTGAGCGGAATTGGCAAGCCTGCGCCCTTTAAGGCGTCAGGGCCGGCGCGTTGGTCAAGGCCGCGGCCGCCGCGGCCGCCGCCGCCGCTTTCAAGTCGGGATCAAGAATCTGCACGCCGGCCGCCTTGCTCAAACCGGCCAGATAGACGGGCGCGAGCTTTTCGGTTTTTTGCTGCAGGAGATAATCGGTAATCTTGTCGGCCACCTTGGCAAACGGCACTTTCTGGGCGGGCGTGATGTCGAGCAACTTGATGATGTGGAAGCCGTAATCGGTGGTGACGACATCGCTGAGCGTGTTGGTCTTCATGGAAAACGCGGCGGCTTCAAATTGCGGCACCATTTCGCCGTGGCCGAACGGCGGCAATTCGCCCCCCTTGTCCTTGGAGCCGGGATCCTCCGAGTATTGGGTGGCCAGAACGGTGAAATCCTCGCCGGCCCGGGCGCGCTTCAAAATGTCGTCAATCTGCTTGCGCTTGGCCGCAATCTGGTCGGCGGTGAGGGGCGCGTGGGTCGTGGGATCAATCGTGAGCAGCAGGATATGACGGACGTGGACAGTTTCCGGCTGTTCGAAGTCCGTCGGGTGCGAGGTGTAAAAATTGGTCGCATCGGCCGGGCTGACGGTGACGCCCAATTCGCGGGTCAAGGTGGCGGTGGCGGTGGCCTCCTGAAGGATTTTGGCGCGCAACTCATCGGAGGAAATGCCGACGGCCTTCAACTGGCGGGCCAAGGCCTCGGGCGAGCCGGCGCGGGCGAGCAGATTGGTGAGCTGCTGCTCGGCTTTGGCCTGGCCAACGACCTTGTCGGCCGGCGTGGATTTTTGCAGCAGGAGCTGAATCTGGATCAACCGGTTGAGCATCTGGCTTTCGATGCCGAGCAATTGCTGGGGCGGGATGGTCTGGTTGCGCGCGGCGGCGGCGGACTTGATGCCGAGGACCACTTCGTCCAAGGCGCTCTGTTTGACCTCAACGCCCTGGCCTTTGGCGATGATGGGATCGCCGAATAGCGACGCCATGGTCGCCGCAGGCGTCGCATTGGTGTCCGCGACGGCGGGCGCGGCATTGGTGGACGACGGGTTGGCCGCCGCCAAAACGGAGCAAGCTCCGAACATAATCGCGGCCAAGGCGGCGGGTAAAATCAGTTTGGTTTGGTATTTCATGTGTTCGTTCGATTGGTTTGTTTAAATTAAGTTCAAAAAATGTTTACAAGACTACCACTTTCACATTGCTGATGTCAGCGTCTTTCTTCAATTCATCCAGCACCGCCGGCGGCGGCGCGCTATCCAGGCTCAAGACGGTCAACGCCCGCCCGCCCGCGGTGTCGCGGCCGAGGCTCATGCTGGCAATATTGACTTTGTGCTTCGCCAGCAGCGTGCCGAGGTGTCCCACGATGCCCGGCTTGTCGGCATTGTTCAGCAGCAGCAAAGTTCCCGTGACCGGAATCTCCACCGACTGACTAAAGAGGCGGACGATGCGCGGGTTGTTGGGCGAACCGAAGAACGTGCCGCCGGCCGAGACGAGCTTCTGGCCGTTGCTGAACGCCTGGACATGAACCCATTCGTTGAACGTCACGGGCTCGTCGGATTTCTTTTCCTCGACGGTGATGCCGATGCTCTGGGCGACGCTGCGGACGTTGACGTTGTTGACGTCCTTCAAATTGCTGGTGGAGAGGAACCCGCGCAAAACGGCACGGGTGACCGGGTCAATATTCGGCAACAAGCGGGCATTGCCGCCGTAAGTGATGTGGAGCCGGTCGGCACTGGCCGGCGCGAGCTGGGCCAACAATTTGCCCAGCGCCTCGCCGAGCGGCAGATAGGGCTTCACCTGCTCATAGGTTTTGGCGTCGAGATAAGGCAGGTTGACCGCGTTGCGGACCTCGCCGGTGAGCAGATAGCCGGCGATCACCTCGGCGACTTCAATGCCGCATTTTTCCTGGGCTTCCTCCGTGCTCGCACCGAGGTGCGGGGTGAGGATCAAATTGGGCTGTTTACGATAGGGATGATCGGCGGGGAGCGGTTCGACGGCAAAAACATCCAGGGCGGCGCCGGCCACCTTGTTCGATTCCAACGCCGCGATCAAATCGGTTTCCGAAATGATTTCGCCGCGGGCACAATTCACGATTTTGACGCCGGGCTTCATTTTCGCGAAGGCGGCGGCGTTAAGCATTTCCCTGGTTTCCTTGGTGACCGGCATGTGGACGGTGATGAAATCCGCGACGCGATAAACATTATCGACTTCCGGCGCGAACTCCGCGCCGATGGCCTTGGCGCGATCCTCGGTGAGATAGGGGTCATAGGCGACGACCTTCATGCCGAAGGCGATGGCGCGCCGGGCGACTTCCGTGCCGATGCGGCCCATGCCCAAAACGCCGAGGGTCTTGCCCTGCAGTTCGACGCCCTGAAACTGTTTGCGGTCCCATTTGCCGGCAATCATGGTCGCGGCGGCCTGCGGCACCTTGCGGGCGAGCGAGAGCAGCATGGTGAAGGTCAATTCCGCCGTGGTCACGGTATTGCCGCCGGGCGTGTTCATCACGACCGTGCCGTTTTGCGTGGCAGCCTCGATATCCACGTTATCCACGCCGACACCGGCGCGGCCGACGACGCGCAACTGTTTCGCGGCGGCGATGATGTTTTTGGTGACCTTGGTTTCGGAGCGGACGACCAGCGCCGTCGCATCGGCGACGAGGGGCAGCAGTTCCGCCTCGGGCAGACGTTTGGGCAGGACGACGACATTAAATTCGGGACGTTGCTGGAGCAACGCGATGCCTTTGGGCGAGATGGGGTCGCAGATGA
>CAIJNQ010000180.1 GCA_903822015.1 uncultured Verrucomicrobia subdivision 3 bacterium
GTTCCAGCGGATTCTGGAATCGCCGGAAATTGAGTTCGCCACCGCGTCCAGCGGCGAGGAGGGGTTGAAGGTCATCCCCAAGTTCAAGCCGGACCTCGTGCTGATGGATGTGCGGATGGGCGGCATGAACGGCCTGGAGACCCTGCGCCGCATCCGGACCACCAACCCGAAGCTGCTGGTCATCCTGATGACCGCCTACGGCACGACGCAGACGGCGATCGAAGCGATGAAGCTGGGCGCGTATGATTATCTGCTCAAGCCGTTCGACGCGGTGAAGATCAAGGAGCTGGTCGGCAGAGCGCTCAAGGCGGCGCGCGACATGAAACAGGTGGTCTCCTATGAGCCGATGCTGGAGACGGAAGATTACGAGCTGGGCATCGTGGGCCGCACCGAGGGCATGCAGCAGGTGTTCAAACTGATCGGCCAGGTGGCGGCGAGCGACGCCACCGCGCTGGTCACGGGCGAAAGCGGCACGGGCAAGGAACTGGTGGCCCGCGCCATCTACAGCCACGGCCAGCGGAGCACGCAGCCTTTCCTGGCCATCAATTGCGCGGCCATTCCGGAGCAGCTGCTGGAAAGCGAACTTTTCGGCCACGAACGCGGCGCGTTCACCGGGGCGACCCTGCAGCGCATCGGCAAATTCGAGCAATGCAACCACGGGACGATTTTCCTGGACGAGATCGGCGACATGACGCCGGCGACCCAGACGAAAATCCTGCGCGTGCTGCAATCCGGCACATTTGAACGGGTGGGCGGGAACCAGCCGATCCAGGCGGACGTGCGAGTAATTGCGGCGACCAACAAGCCACTGGAAGCCGCCGTGGCCGCCAAACAATTCCGCGAGGATTTGTTTTACCGGCTCAACGTGGTGCGCATCCACATCCCGCCTTTGCGCGACCGGCGCGACGACATTCCGCTGCTGGTGAATTATTTCCTGAAGAAAATCTCGCGCGAGCAACAGCAGCCGCCGAAATCGATCGCCACGAGCGTTATCAAGACGCTGGAGAAATATCACTGGCCGGGCAACGTCCGCGAGCTGGAGAACGCGGTCCGCCGGGCGATCGTGATGGCGAAGAGCGACGCGATTCTACTGGGCGACCTGCCGCCGGAAATCACCGGCCAAAGCGGCAGCGGTGCTGCCCCCGCCGCCACGACCACCGGGACCGCCGGCAATGCCGCGGCCACCGACGCCGCCGCCCTGGCCCGCCAGCTGTTCCAATGGGCGAGACGCGACCCGAAATTAAAAGTCATCCCCGCCGTCGAGCGCGAGCTGGTGATCCAGGCGCTCAAGGAAACTGGCGACAACCAGGTGCACGCCGCCAAGCTGCTCGGCATCACGCGGGCGACGCTGCGGAAGCGGATTGACAAATTCGGGATCACGCGCGAACTGACGGTGAAGTGAACCGGCATCCCGCCAGGCCATCCATGGTGAGGGAAGATAAAATCCCGCCGGCGACGCCAAAAGGCCTCATACCCGCCGCGGTCTGGGTTTTTGCGGCGTGGATCGGGCTGGCCATTTTTTCCGCGCGCTGCCTCTATGCCGACGGCAGCCACGAATTCATCAAGACGCTGGCGGCCCAGGATTTTGTTTCCTTCATGTGGTCCCGGCATTTTGCCTTTCACGTGTTTGAATGCCCCCTGGTACTGGCGATCAAGCTGGGCGTGACCGACCTGTTCTGGCTGCGGATCGCCTTCGGCCTGGGCTGCTTCCTGCCCTGGCCGGTGATCTTGTTTGCCTGCCGCCGGCTGTCGCCGGAGAATTTCTGGATGGCCGTCACCGGCTGCGCCGCCGGCTATCTGAATGCCGCCACCATGGCGGTGGGCGAACACATACTGGCCCACGCTTTTTACTGGCCCGCGCTGATGGCGATCCTGTTTGCGCGGCCCTTGAAACCCTGGTCGGCGCTCATATTACTGGCATCCGCAACCGGCCTACTGTTCAGCTATGAATCACAATTCATCCTGTGCCTGATCCTGGCGGTTTTGAGCTTCGGGCGGATTGCCGGGGAAAAGCGGGAACCGGCCCCGCAGGGAAAGCGGTTGGGATCCTGGGCGGTTCTGGCTGCCGCGGGGATCCTCTTACTGGCCGGCTCAGCGATCGGGCTGCACGCCGCGTTGCGACCGGAGATACCGGTGAACTACGAGGGTTTCATGGCCAACCTGAGCACGCTGCTGACTCACACGGGCTGGACGCTGACCTGGACGCTGCTGTGGATCGGCCTGATGCTGGCCGTCGGGCTTTCAGAAAAGCCCTGGAACATTTTGCGGCAGCGGCTGGCGCAAACGCTGGTCGGTTTGGCTTTGGCGATTTGGGGGCTGTGGCCACTGCTCTCGCCCACCGATTTGGAACCGGAGAGACAATACTACAACCGCTCACTGGATTTACTGGTGCCGTTGGCACTGTTACCGGTGGTGTTGATTTCAAGATACCGACCGCTCTGGCTGGCGGCGCGCGGGAGACGGCTTGAATGCATGGCCGCCGTTTTACTGATCGTCCAATCCACCTGGCAAATTGGGGCGACCTGGCAATGGCAGCAGGATGTCGGCAAACTCCAAGGCCTTTTGAGTTCGCACGGTGCCATCATTCCCCTGCATTCCACCATTCTGGCCAGCAGCTCGATGGAAAGCCGGGGGCGGGAATTTGATTGGACCTGGCCGTGCCTGAGCATTGCGCTCACGCCCGACCGGCATATCCAGAGTCTGGTCTGCGCGGAATGGTATGTGGATCCACGCAACCGCCAGAAATTGTGGCAGCCATTTTATCCGCCCGAGGTGGAAACCTTCCCGGATCTGCGGCACTATGGCATTGATTACAGCAACTACGCGGCATTGCTAAAAATTTCGGCAGGCCAGAACCAATGATCTCCGGGGGACGAATTTCGAAGTAAGAAGGCAGAAGTCGGAAGACCGAACATTCAACGCCCAATATTCAATGATGAGAAACGGCTCGCTGAGGACAGCGAGCCCTACCGGTCAATGGGGCAAGGCTCCAATTAACGGCGACAATTCCCGACGACCCATCAGAACTGGTCTTCTTTTTCCTTGAACAGCACGTTGAACGTGGTGAGGGAGCCGTAGCAGCGCGTGATGTATTGCTGCATCTCCACCTTCTCGCCATCGGACAATTTTTCGTGCGCGTTGATCTTCTGCTCCAGCACACGCAGGTTGTTCCGGACCATCACGATTTTGTGGAAGAAGACTTCCAGCGGCACTTCCTTGGTCTGCAAGGCCACATCGGCGGGATGCAGCACCGCCTTGCCCCCGTGCCAGCGGAGGCCGAGCTGTTCCACGACCGAATCCGGCTTTTGCAAGCCGAGTTGGGCGATGGCGGCCTCGAGGGTCTGCTCGACGAATTGTTTCAGCGGCAGATTCAAGCCGCTCACCGCCGCCTGCGGTTCGGCGGCCTCGAGACCGGCGGACTCCGGCGCAACGGTGCGCTCGTTGCCATCGTCGAACTGGATTTGCGCGGCCACCGGCGCGAGGCCGCGAACGGTGCCCGTGCCGTACTGCGGGTGCTGCACGCGCTGGCCAATGCGAAGGGATTCGATTTTCATGGGAGTTATTTTAGCCACAGATGTACACTATTGGGCGGGTGATTTACAAAACCAGTAAATCACATTATTATGAACGCCGAAACAATAGTGAAATCGAAAACACATGCCATCAGCTATATCCGCTTCTCATCGGTAAATCAAGGATCTCCAGCCGGTGGGGATTCCCACCGCCGCCAGTTGGAGCGGACGCAGGAATACTGCAAGAAAAACAACCTGATCCTCAACGAGACGCGCTACGAAGATTTGGGCGTGTCCGGGTGGACGGGGAAAAACATTGAACGCGGGCGGCTGGGCGA
>CAIJNQ010000181.1 GCA_903822015.1 uncultured Verrucomicrobia subdivision 3 bacterium
GAAATGAAGGGCAACCGCGAGCAGCTCGTCATCACGGAGATTCCGTTCAACGTCAACCGGGCGGCGCTCGAGGAACAGATCGCCAACCTCGTCAACGAAAAGATCATCACGGAAATCTCCGCGATGCGCAACGAGTCCGACGAGCATTGCCGGCTGGTGATCGAACTGAAGCGCGAGGCGACGCCCAAAGTGGTCATCGCCAAACTTTTCCAGCACACGCAGCTGGAGGTCTCGTTCAGCGTCAATTCGCTGGCCATCGACCATGGCCGGCCGAAGACGCTCAATCTCAAGCAGATCATCCAGTGCTACATCGAACATCGCCGCGAGGTGATTTTGCGCCGGACCCGCTTTGAACTGCGGAAAGCCGAGGAACGCGCCGAACTGCTCGAGGGGTTTATTGTCGCCCTCTCGAACCTGGACGAGTTCATCCACATCATCCGGTCGAGCAAGAACCGGGAGGAGGCGCGGGTGAAGCTGCTGGCGTTTGAATGGTCGCGCGCGCAGGTTGAGAAGTGGGGGATTTTGATCCGCAGCGAATCCCGGCTGGAGGCGGGCCGGTACGCGCTGACGGAACGGCAGGTGGACGCGATCCTGGAACTGCGGTTGTATCAATTGACCGGCCTGGAAATCGACAAGGTGGACAAGGAATACAAGGCGCTGATCGAAGTCATCAAGGATCTGCTCGACATTCTGGCGAAGGAATCGCGCGTGATGGCGATCATCAAGGCCGAATTATCGGCCATCAAGGAAAAACACGCCACGGCCCGCAAAACGGAAATTGTGCCCGACGAAGGCGAGATCGCCATTGAAGACCTGATTGCGAACGAGGGCGTCATCATCACGCTCACCCACAACGGGCTGCTCAAGCGCACAAACGTGAGCCAGTACCGGGCGCAGCGGCGCGGCGGCAAGGGCGTGATCGGGATGACGACCAAGGAGGGGGAAACCCCGGACGACAATGATTTCGTGGAACACCTGTTCACCGCGGGCACGCACGACTACCTGATGTTCTTCACGAACACGGGCCGGGTTTATGTGGAGCGCGTGCATGAAATCCCCGACATGGGCCGGGCGGCGAAAGGCCGGAGCATAGCGAATCTGCTCGAATTGAAAGCCGACGAGAAGATCACCGCCCTGATCCGCATCCTCTCGAAAACCAATGCGAACAAGGAAGACGTGACGTGGTCGCAGTCCGGCGAATTGTTCTTCGCGACGCGGCAGGGCACGGTGAAGAAAACCTCGCTCAATGAATTTTCCAACGTCCGCAAGGGCGGCATCATCGCCATCGGCATCGAGCCGGGCGACGCGTTGATCGAAGTGAAGCTGACGCGCGGGAGCATTGTGGAAAACGAGGACGTGAAAGATCCGGGCGACGACGTGGTGCTGATCACCCGGGACGGGATGAGCATCCGGTTCAGCGAAGCCGACGTGCGGTCGATGGGCCGGGGCGCCGGCGGCGTGCGGGGCATCAATCTGGAACCGGGCGACGCCCTGGTTGCCGCGACGATCGTGGTGCCGGACGCCGCGCTGCTGGTGGCCGGCGAAAACGGCATCGGCAAGCGCACCGGCTTTGACGAATACCGCGTCCAATCCCGCGGCGGCAAGGGCATCATCACGATGAAGACGGGCGACAAGACCGGCGGGGTGGTGGGGGCGCTCACCGTGCGCGACACCGACGACATCATGCTGATCACCGCCGGCGGCCAGATGGTGCGGATTCCCGTGGGCGGCATCCGCGAAGCGGGGCGCAATACGATGGGGGTGAAGCTCGTCAACCTGGACGCGGGTGACAAACTGCAGGCCATCGCCCAGGTGATCGGCGAGGACAAGGCGGATTCCGCCATTGAGGCGGAACCGGCAAAATAAGTTTTAAAAAACACTTGAACCGGCCGCACAAATCGTGTTTTTTGTGCGGCCTTTTTATATGAAAAAACACCTCGCCAGCCTTTTTATGGCCGTCAGCGCCGGGATGGCATTATCCACCTGCGCTTCCGCGCAAACCCAGGTCACCACCATCACCAACATCGTGACGGTGACGGTGACCAACATTGTCACGGTCACAAACGTCGTGGCCAAGACCGAACCGGCCCCGGCGCCCGCCCCGGCGGTGGTTCAGCCGCCCAAATATCCGTGGGAGAGCAGCGTGGGCACCGGTTTGACTTTGACCCGGGGGAACAGTGACACCCTGCTGCTCACCGGCAGCATCCAGACGCACAAGAAAACGCCGGACAATGAAATCACCCTGGGAGCCGATGGCGCCTACGGGGAGAACAGCGGCGTGAAAAACGTGGACACCGAACATGCTTTTTCGCAATACAACCATCTCTTCACCGACCGGTTTTATGGTTACGGCCGCGTGGAAGGGCTGCATGACGGCATCGCCGATTTGCAATACCGCCTGACCGTCGGTCCCGGTGCCGGTTATTATTTCGTCAAGCAGGAAAACACCACGTTCGCGGGTGAATTCGGCACCAGCTTTGTGACCCAGCGCCTCGGCAATGTCACGGACAACTACGACACCCTCCGGTTAGCCGAGCGGTTTGAGCATAAGTTCAAAAATTACGGCGCGCGCGTCTGGGAAAACGCCGAAATCCTGCCGCAGGTCAACAAGCTGGACAATTACGTCGTCAATTCGGAAATCGGCATCGAGGCCGCGCTCAGCACCCACTTCAGCCTGAAAACCTTTCTGGATGACAATTTCAACAACCAACCGGCGGCCGGCCACCAGAAGAACGACGTCAAACTCGTCAGCGGCATTTCCTACAAATTCTAAGGGAAATCCGAATTTTGAACGGCGGTTCTGGTGATTCCAGAACCGCCTTTTTGTTTATAGAAAATAAGGCGGGAAACCGCGCCGCGAAATGCGAGCGGGCGATGTGGTGGAAGGGCATAAACTCCCGTGTGCGGGCGAAAGCGGCGTGGCGCTTCGCTTCCCGCCGCAGTCCATGACGCACCCGGTCAAACCATGCCTCAGACTTTTTAGCGGCCACAGTATTTCTTCAAAGGCCCTAGGGCCTGTTAACACTAATGCGAAAAGCTTCTACGATGAGTGCCAAGACGATAAAGCCCAAGAAAAGGGTATCGAGCTTGTCAAAACGGCAAAAGACACGGCGATAGCTTTTGAGC
>CAIJNQ010000182.1 GCA_903822015.1 uncultured Verrucomicrobia subdivision 3 bacterium
CGACCTCGGCGGCAAATATATTTTTGGCGACAATGTTTTCCGCACCGTCTGGGCGTTGGACGAAACCGCGACGCCGGTCAAAAAAACGCTGCTCTGCGTCATGCCCAAGGGCACCGGGCCGAATTCCGGCACGGATTACACCGGCCTGTCGTCCTTCGGCACCGATGCGGCCGGCGAAATCTATTTCTGCCAGATGAGCAGCATCGGCGGGCGCATTTTCAAGCTGCAACGCGGCGGTCCGCCGCCGCCAAAAAAAACTTTGCCGCTGCTCCTTTCCCAAACCGGCGTGTTTGCCGACCTCACGAATTTGTCGCCGGCGAATTTTCTGATTCCTTACACCGTCAATTCGCCGCTCTGGTCCGACGGCGCGGTGAAAACCCGCTGGTTCACGCTGCCGACTAATTCCGTCATCGGCTTTGCCGCGAACGGCGAATGGACCTTTCCTGCCGGCTCAGTGTTCGTGAAGCATTTTGATCTGCCGGTGGACGACACGCAGCCGCAAATCCTGCGCCGCCTCGAAACGCGCCTCCTGGTGCGCGACACGAGCGGCTATGTTTATGGCGCGAGCTACAAATGGCGCGCGGACCATTCCGACGCGGACATCGTCACCACCGGTTTCAACGAGGACATCGCCATCGCCACCGCCGAAGGGAGCCGCACCCAGAAATGGTTTTATCCCGGACGCCAGGACTGCCTGACCTGCCACACCCCCGCGGCCGGCGGCGTGCTGGGACTGAAGACGCGCCAGCTCAACGGCAGTTTCAAATATCCCAACGGCGTGACCGGCAACCAGCTGCATACGCTCGGCCATATCGGAATCTTTGACGGTGCGTTCGATGACCGGAAGATTTTCCGCTACGCGCACCTCGTCAACGTCACCAACACCGCCGCCGCGCTCCAACTCCGCGTCCGCTCGTATCTGGACGCCAACTGCGCGATGTGCCATCGCCCCGGCGGAGCGGGCGCATTCTTCGACGCGCGGTTCGACACGCCGCTCAAAAAGCAGAACCTCATCAACGGGGCGGTGGCGAACCAACTCAACATTGCCGGCGCGAAAGTGATCGTGCCCGGGGACACGAACAAATCCATTTTGTTTTATCGCGTCAGCCGGGTGGGCGAAAACCAGATGCCGCCGCTCGGGAAAAACGTGGTGGACGACAAGGCGGTGGCGGTCATCGGGAAATGGATCAATTCCCTGCACGCCACCGCGGCGTCCCTGCCCAAGGGCTGGGCGGACGCGGACATCGGCAATGTGGGGGTGGCCGGCGACGCCAGTTACCTTAACGGCAATTACAACCTGCTGGCGTCCGGGAGCGACATCTGGGAGAGCGCCGACGCGTTTCATTTTGCCAGCCGGCCGCTGAACGGCGACGGCAGCATTGTGGCCCGGGTGGTCTCCATCCAATACACCGATCCGTGGGCGAAGGCCGGCGTGATGCTGCGAGACAATGATTCGGCCGGGTCGAAATATGTGTTCCTGGGCCTGACCGGCCAAGGGGGGTCCCTGCTGCAGTCACGGCTGGTGGCGGATGGCAGCAGCGACAGCACGGACGGGCCGGCGGCGAAACAGCCCCACTGGGTGAAACTCACGCGCCACAGCAACATCTTCACGGGCTATGTTTCCGCGGACGGAACCAACTGGGTGGCGGTGGGGAACACGAGGATTCCGATGAATAAAAATCTGGCCGCGGGGCTGGCCTTGTCCGCGCATAACAACTCGGTGCTGAACTCCACGCTGTTTGATAATGTGACGGTGAAGCCGTGATGTTCAGCTCGGGTGAAGGCGGGGGTTTATGGGAAGCTGGTGGATAGCGTGGCGGAATCACTTTCCGGAGGCGCGTTGAGTACCGACGGCTTTTGGCCATCCGAAAGCGCCGTCGCCGCTACCGCTCTGCCGGCGCAGTCCATAAAAAACATCACCAGACAGGCGACGGTTCAAAATCGTCCGGGACCATTAGCTGATCGGTTTTGAAATGGTAAATGGTTTTGATTTGAGCAGGCGTGGCAGTGCGTTCAAACCAGCGGGCGGAACACCAGGGATATTGATTTGCCACCGCAACCAGACCGTGCTTCACCGGATTCTGATGCACATAGTTGAGCCGGGCGAGATAGGATCTTTCATAGGTCAAACGAGTCTCGCGGTAATTATGCCAGACTTTACGGGCGGGAGCGGAGTCGAGCTTATTAGCCCACTTGGCCATATTCTCGTGAAGCAATCCAAGCATGCGCGACAAGTTTTCCGCCGTATCCAGACCGGCGGGCGAGTGGCCGACGAAGTGGTAGTGGTTCGAGAAAACCGCCCACGCTTCAAGTCGCCAGCCGAAATCGGTGGCAACCTTGAGCAGTCCTCGATGCAAAACAGCAAGACGGGCCAGGCCGGCAAAGTGCTGCTTGCGCAAATAGGTGCTGGCCGTAACAAAGTATGTTCCGCGAACACAGAGACGATGCTCCGGCGCATGCGGCCACGAAATCTTAGCGACAGGCATGAAGCAAAATTGACGAATAAGGACGTCGGTGGCAAGCGCCACGCAACACGCTTTTGCATACATTAGCACGCACGAGACGACTTGTAATTTACAAAACGCATCATCCGCCCGAAAGCGCCGTCGCCGCAAGCGCTCTGCCGGCGCAGTCCAAATGGACCGTTGGCGACTTGGGCAGCACTGAAAGACCCGAATGCGCTAGGCGGCGCTCTGCCGAGACGCCGCTGCGTCGCGCCTCGACAATTCATGGCAATTTTCTAAATTATGCGGGATGTCGTTCAAACCTTTGGTCATTGCCGGACGCGAATTCCACTCGCGGCTGATTCTCGGCACGGGAAAATTCTCATCGCCGGAGGCCATGCGCGACGCGCTGGCGGCCAGCGGCACGGAAATGGTGACGGTCGCCCTGCGCCGCGCGGACTTAAGCGGCAAGAAAGATCCGTTTGCGAACATCCTGGAATTCATCGATCCGAAAAAATACCTACTCCTGCCCAACACCAGCGGGGCGATGAACGCGGAGGAAGCCGTCCGCCTGGCGCGCCTCGCCGTCGCCGCCGGTTTGCCGAAATGGGTGAAGCTGGAAATCCATCCCGACCCGAGGTACCTGCTCCCGGATCCGATTGAGACGTACAAGGCCGCGGAAATTCTAGTCAAAGAAGGGTTCACGGTTTTGCCTTACATCAACGCTGATCCGGTGCTGGCGAAACGGCTGCAGGAGGTTGGCTGTGCGACGGTGATGCCGCTCGGCTCGCCCATCGGGTCGAACCGCGGGCTTCAAAGCCGGGACCAGATCCGCATCATCATTGAACAAGCCACGGTGCCGGTGGTCGTAGATGCAGGCATCGGTGCGCCGAGCCACGCGGCGGAAGCGATGGAACTGGGCGCGGACGCCGTGCTGGTGAATACCGCGATTGCCGTGGCCAACGATCCGAACCGAATGGGCGTCGCATTCAAGCTGGCAGTGGAAGCGGGCCGCAGCGCGTTTGAAATCGGGCTGGGCGCGCCCAGCGAAACGGCGAGCGCGACGAGCCCGCTGACGGCGTTTTTGGATTGATTGAAAAACTTGAACCGCAAAACTTGAACCGCTAATCCACGCTAATCCACGCTAATCTTCAAAAAAGACAAGCGCCGACAAGCGAAGATCACTGGCAAAAAAATATGAACGGCAAAACTTTATCCGCGGCGCGCGCGCGGCAGATCCTGGGCGCGGCGCAAAAGACGCGCGTGCTGGTGGTGGGCGACGTGATGCTGGACCAGTTCATCTGGGGCGGCGTGTCTCGCATTTCGCCGGAAGCGCCGGTGCCGGTGGTGGATTTTGTCCGGGAAAGTATCATGCCCGGCGGCGCGGCGAACGTGGCCCGCAACCTAGTATCGCTCGCCACGCCGACGGAACTCTTCGGGGCCATCGGCAACGATGATGCCGCCAAAAAACTTTTGAAGCTTTTGGGCGAACAAAACATCGGCGGCGCCGGCCTGGTGAAACATCCCGCGCGGCACACGAGCATCAAGACCCGCATCGTGGCGCACCAGCAGCAGGTGGTGCGGATTGACCGCGAAACCCGGGCCGCGCTGGATGCCCGGACCACGGGGAAATTACTGGCCGGATTCAAAAACAAGCTGGCCCAGGCGGATGCGGTGATCGTCGGGGATTACGGCAAGGGCGTGGTGACGCAGGGGCTGCTGAATGAGATCAAATCCGCCTGCCGCGAGCGCGGCGTGTGGCTGAGCCTGGACCCGAAGCCGGTGCACCATTTGAACCTGAGCAATCTTTCGCTGATCACACCGAACCGCAAGGAGGCGTTTGAACTGGCGGATCTGCCGGACGAAACAAAGAACGCCAATCCGTTCACCGACAAAAACCTGATGCTGGTGGCGGAACGGCTGCTGAACGAATTGCGGCCGGCGCTGCTGCTCATCACGCTGGGCGAGCTGGGCATGCTGCTGTGCCAGCGTGGGCAGAAGCCGTTTCACATCCCGACCGTGGCGCAGGAGGTGTTTGATGTGTCCGGCGCGGGCGACACGGTGATCGCCAGTTTCACGCTGGCGATTGCGGCGGGGGCGTCGCCGATCGAGGCGGCGATCCTATCAAATCATGCCGCCGGCATCGTGGTCGGCAAAGTCGGCACGGCGACGACGACGCCGGAGGAATTGCTGAAAAGTTTTATGACGCGTTAAATTGTTGAATCGTTAAAAGGGCGGAAACTGCAACGATCAAACCATTGAACTTTTCAACGATTGAACAAATGAAAATCACAGTCGAAACGATCCGGGCGATGAAGGGGCGCGGGGAGAAGATCGCCGCGCTCACGGCGTATGATTTTCCGATGGCGAAACTGCTGGATGAAGCGGGCATTCCCCTGCTCCTCGTTGGCGATTCGCTGGGAATGGTGGTGCTCGGTTATCCGGACACGACGCAGGTGACGATGGCGGAGATGGAGCATCACGTCCGCGCCGCCGCCCGCGCGAACCCGAAGGCCTTGCTGGGCGCGGATTTACCCTTTAACAGCTACGGGACCGTATCCGGCGCCGTAGAAAACGCCCGGCGACTGGCCGCCGCCGGCGCGGAATTCGTGAAGGCGGAGGGCGGACAGGCAATTTTACCGCAGATCCAAGCCATCCTCGCGGCGGGAATACCCTTTTGCGGCCATCTCGGCATGCTGCCGCAGCACGTCCGGGAGGAAGGCGGCTATCATATCAAAGGCAAAAAGGACGCGGAACACCAGGCGTTGCTGGAAGACGCCAAGGCGCTGACGGAGGCGGGCGTTTTTGCCATCGTGCTGGAACTGGTAACGCCGCCGGTGGCGAAGGAAGTTTCGGAGGCCATCAGCGTGCCGACCATTGGCATCGGCAGCGGGCCGGATTGTGACGGGCAGATCCTGGTGACGCCCGATTTGACTAACAATTATTCAAAACCACCTTACCTCTCCTTCTCGTTCTCCACAAACAAAACGTGGGTTTTGAGCTTGTAGCTGTTGCATTGCTTTTAATCCTGGGTTTTATC
>CAIJNQ010000183.1 GCA_903822015.1 uncultured Verrucomicrobia subdivision 3 bacterium
AGTGACGCATGAACTCGGCGGCGAAGGCTACACCTTCTGGGGCGGCCGCGAAGGCTACATGACGCTGCTCAACACCGACATGAAGCGCGAGCAGGAGCATCTGGCGAAATTTCTCCATCTCGCCGTGCAACATAAGAAGGCCATCGGATTTAAGGGCCAGTTTTACATCGAGCCTAAGCCGAAGGAGCCCACCAAGCATCAATACGATTCCGACGCGGCCGCATGCCTGAACTTTTTGCGCGAATTTGACTTGCTGCCGCATTTCAAACTGAACATCGAGACCAACCACGCCACGCTGGCGGGTCACACGATGCAGCATGAGCTGGAAACCGCCGGTGCCGCCGGTGCGCTCGGCTCAATTGACGCCAACACCGGCGATGAATTGCTCGGCTGGGACACGGATCAGTTCCCCACGAACATTTATCTGACAACCTACACGATGCTGGCCATCCTGAAATATGGCGGCTTGAAAACTGGCGGTGTGAATTTCGACGCCAAGGTGCGGCGCGAAAGTTTCGAGCCGGTGGATTTGTTCTACGCGCACATCGGCGGCATGGACGCCTTTGCCCGCGGTTTGAAGATCGCCGCCGCCATCCGCAAGGACGGTCGCCTCGCCGACTTCGTGAAGCAGCGCTATGCCTCTTGGGATACCGGCATCGGCGCCCGGATCGAATCCGGCAAGGCGTCGTTGAGGGAAATCGAAACCTACATCCTGAAAAAGGGCGAGGCTTCTGCCAATACCAGCGGCCGGCAGGAATATCTGGAGAACCTCATCAACGAGTTTATTTGAGGAAAACCGGCTGGCCCGCCGGATTTATGGCGGTTTTCCGGCCGGTTTGTCGCATTACTGGTATGCCTATCCAGGTAAACACGGAAATGTGCCCGTTCTAAATAATTGTGAATATCAACCTCCAATCATGCGAAGTCTGGTTTGTCACCGGCAGCCAGCACCTTTACGGGCCGGAAACCCTTGAAAAAGTCGCCGCCCATTCTCAGGAAATCGCCCGGGCGCTCAACGCCGCCCCGGCGATTCCGGTGAAAGTCGTTTTCAAGCCGGTCCTCGTCACGCCGGAAGCGGTGACCGCACTTTGCCAGGCCGCCAACAATTCCGAAAAATGCGTCGGCCTAATCACCTGGTGCCACACGTTTTCACCTTCGAAGATGTGGATCAACGGTCTCAAGCAGCTTCGCAAGCCGGTGGCTCACCTGCACACCCAATACCATCGCGACATCCCCTGGGCCGCGATCGACATGGATTTCATGAACCTGAACCAGGCCGCCCACGGCGACCGGGAGCACGGCTTCATCTGGAGCCGGCTGCGGCTGAATCGCAAGGTCGTGGTCGGGTTCTGGCAGGAGAAATCCACGCAGGCCAAACTCGGCGCCTGGGCGCGGGCCGCCGCCGCCTGGGCCGACTGGCAGACCGCCAGGTTCTGCCGCTTCGGCGACAACATGCGCGAAGTGGCCGTGACCGAAGGCGACAAGGTCTCTGCTCAGATGAAGTTTGGTTTCTCCGTCAACACGCACGGCGTCGGCGATCTGGTGAAAGTCATCGGCGACATGGCGGAAAAGGAAGTGGACGCGCTGTGTAAAAATTATGAAGCCGAATACGAAGTGGCTGCCGATTTGAAAAAGGGCGGCAAACGCCACAAATCAGTCCGGGAAGCCGCGCGCATCGAGCTTGGTTTGCGGAAGTTTTTGGGGAATGGCGGCTTCAAGGGCTTCACCACGACGTTTGAAGATTTGCATGGCCTCGTGCAGTTGCCCGGGCTCGCCCCGCAGCGGCTGATGGCCGATGGCTGCGGTTTTGCCGGCGAAGGCGACTGGAAGACGGCCGCCCTGGTGCGGGCTATGAAAGTCATGGCCTTCGGTCTGAATGGCGGCACCTCATTCATGGAGGATTACACTTACCATCTTGCGCCCGGAAACAAGGTCGTGCTCGGCGCGCACATGCTGGAGATTTGTCCGAGCATCGCCGCCGGCAAAGCGTCCCTGCAGGTGCATCCGCTGGGCATCGGCGGCAAGGCTGATCCGGCCCGGCTGGTCTTCAACACCCCCCCGGGTCCGGCGGTGAACGCGTCGCTGATGGATTTCGGCAACCGCTTCCGTCTGCTCATCAACGAAGTCGATGTGGTGAAGCCGCCGCAGCCGATGCCGAAGCTGCCGGTGGCGCAGGCCGTCTGGCAATGCCGCCCGAATTTCGAGGACGCGTGCGCCGCGTGGATTTACGCCGGCGGCGCCCATCACACCGGCTTCAGCCAGGCGGTCACCACGGAAATGCTCGAAGATTTTGCCGCCATCGCCGGCATCGAAGTCGTCGTGATTGACGCGGACACGAAGCTGCGCTCATTCAAACAGGAACTGGTCTGGAACGATTGCGCCTATGGCTTGAAGAGTGGCTGGGTTTCCTGATGCGGAAACCTCATTTGCCGGAAGAAACGCCATGAAAGTTCTTAGAGCTTGTCTGAAAATTCCGAGGGGAACTGCGGCGAGGGATTCTGGTCGTGGCCCAGGCGGCGAGGGAGGAGCATCCCCAAAGCCGGCTGTGCCGACCGAGCCAACGCCGGCCGTGACCAAAAGACCCGCCGTCCCAAGGGTTTTCCCGCCCCGGATCACCAGTCTTTGGTTTTCGGTAGCCGAAGGTCTGCCAGAAATCTCAGCTTTATGGGCGTCTCCCCCATCCAACTTGGTTCACAATACAGGACCCCTCGCAATTTTCAGACACGCTCTTGGAGCTTGTCTGAAAATTCCGAGGGGAACTGCGGCGAGGGATTCTGGTCGTGGCCCAGGCGGCGAGGGAGGAGCATCCCCAAAGCGGGCTGTGCCGACCGGGCCAACGCCAGCCTCGACCAAAAGACCCGCCGCCCAGAGGGTATTCCCGCCACATACCATAAGACCACTTTGTTCTATGCCCAAAATTCAAATCGAAATCTCAAATTTCGTACCGTATTACTCTCCGGCCTTTTCCCTGATAACAGTGCCCCTCGCAATTTTCAGACACGCTCTTAAATTGGATACTTGGGTGGCCGCCTTGGTATTGGCGGCGGTCGTTTCCCATGGCGAAATCACGCCCATGGTTCCCTCGCTCGCACAGCCGTTTCCGTTGTCGCAAGTGCGCCTGCTCGATGGGCCGTTTCGCGATAACATGCTGCGGGATCAACAATATCTATTGAGTCTGGATCCCGACCGGTTTCTTTTTAACTTCCGGAAAAACGTCGGCTTGAATGCCTCCGCGCGGCCCTATGGCGGATGGGATGCTCCCGGTTGCGAACAGCGCGGGGCGATGCTCGGACATTATCTCACGGCCTGTTCGCAAATGTATGTCAGCACCGGCGATGCCGGGCTCAAGCACCGGGTGGATCACCTGGTTGCCGGCCTGGCGGAATGCCAGGGCCATTCCGTGAGCGCCGGTTTTCATGCGGGCTATCTGTCGGCGTTTCCCGAATCGTTCATTGATCGCGTGGAAAACGGCCGGCCCGTCTGGGCCCCGTGGTATGCCCTGCACAAAATCATGGCGGGCCTGCTGTCGGCTAGCCAGCTTTGCGACAATTCGCAGGCGCTCGACGTTTTGACGAATATGGCAAACTGGGTGAAGTTCCGCGTGGATCGCCTCTCCCCGGCGCAAATGCAAAGCTCGCTGGAAAACGAGCAGGGCGGCATGACCGAGGTGCTCGCCAGTCTTTACGGCGTGACGGGTGACACGAATTATCTGCTGCTGGCCGGGGCTTTCAATCATCAGCGGGTGCTCGGCCCGCTGGAACAGGGCAGCGACCGGCTGGACCGGCTGCACGCCAACACGCAAATTCCCAAAATCATCGGCCTGGCGCGCGAATTTGAATTCACCGGCAACCCGCAGTTTCTGACCGCCGCCGAAACGTTCTGGCATGCCGTCGCGCTGAACCGGTCCTACGCCATCGGCGGCGACAGCGATAACGAGCATTTTTTCCCGACCAACGACTTCGCAAGGCATTTAAGCCCCGAGACCTGCGAAACTTGCAACACCTACAACCTGCTCAAGCTCACGCGAAATTTGTTCGCCCTGGAGCCGTCCGCCGTGAAGATGGATTTTTACGAGCGCGCGCTCTACAACCACATCCTCGCCTCGCAGGATCCTGATTCGGGCATGTTCACGTATTTCATGTCGCTCAAGCCCGGCCATTTCAAGGTGTATTCCACGCCGGAAAATTCCTTCTGGTGCTGCGTCGGCACCGGCATGGAAAACCATTCCAAATACGGCGATACGATTTACTCTCACGCCGCGAATTCTTTGTTTGTGAATTTGTTCATCGCCTCGGAGCTGTCGTGGCCGGAAAAAGGAATTTCTTTGCGCCAGGAAACGCGGTTTCCGGAAAGCGACACGACCGTCCTCAAAATCCAGGCGGACCGGCCGGTGAAACTGCTGCTGAAAATTCGTCATCCGCTCTGGGCGGTCGACGGCGTCACGGTGTCGGTTAATGGCCGGAAACAAAAAATTGAAACTGCGCCCGGCGGTTATTTCACCCTCGAACGCGCATGGCGCGACGGCGACACCGTCAAAATCCGGCTGCCGATGCGGTTGCGCACTGAAATGTTGCCCGGCGTCAGCAATGACGTCGCCTTGTTTTACGGGCCGGTGGTGCTCGCCGGTGAACTGGGCACGAACGCCATGCCCGTGCCGCTGGCGCGCAATCAGAATGATTACAACAACGTGCCGGATCCGGTCGTGCCCGTGTTGGTTTGCGACTCGGGAAAATTGCTCGGGCATATCCAGCCGGTTGCCGGTCAGCCGCTGGCGTTTCGCACGCACGGCCTCGGGCGGCCGCAGGACGTGACGTTGATTCCGTTTTACCAGGTGCATCGCCAGCGCTACTCGGTTTACTGGCGGGTTCTTTCCGAAGCCGGTTGGCGGGCGCAGGCGGCCGAACTCGCCGCCGCTGAGGCCCGGCGCATCGCTACCGAGGCGCGCACGGTGGATGTGATCCGGCCCGGCGAGCCGCAGTCGGAAATTGATCACCAGGTTCAGGGGGTGAAATCCGATCCGGTCGAGGCGCTCGGCCGCAAGTTGCGCCATGCCTACGCTGGCGGCTGGTTTTCCTACACGCTGAAAGTTGACCCCGCCGTGGCCAACCAGCTGGTCTGCACGTGGTGGGGCGATGAGAGCGGCGACCGCAATTTCGACATCCTCGTGAATGGCAGTAAAATCGCCTCGCAGCAGTTGCTGCACAATCAGCCCGGCGGGTTCTGGGACGCGACCTATCCCATTCCCGTCGCGCTCACGCAGGGCCAAACGAAGGTCACTGTGAAATTCTCGGCGCAGCCGGGTAATTTCGCGGGCGGACTTTTCGGTTGCTCTATTATGAAGGCCCCCTAGAACTACTAAAATGAAAGTTCAATACACCATCGGTCTGGATTACGGCACAAACTCGGTGCGCGCCCTGATCGTCAATGTCGCCAACGGCGCCGAAATCGCCGCGGCCGTCTGGACTTACGCGCACGGTACGCAGGGCGTGATTTTGTCCCGCGATCCGAATCTCGCGCGGCAGCATCCCGCCGATTATGTCAAAGGCGCCGAAATCACCATCCGGCAGGCGCTCGCCGCGGCCCGGAAAAATGTGCGCGGCTTTGGTCCCGGCCAGGTCATCGGCATCGGCGTGGACACGACCGGCAGCACGCCGCTGCCCGTGGATGTCCGGGGTCGTCCGCTGGCGTTCCAAAAAAAAATTCGCGAACCAGCCGGCGGCGATGGCGTGGTTGTGGAAGGACCACACCGGGGTCAACGAGGCCGCCGAGATCACCGCGCTCGCCAGGCAGCTGCGCCCGCAATATCTCGCCAAATGCGGCGGCACCTATTCCAGCGAATGGTTCTGGAGCAAGATTCTCAAATGTCTGCGCACCGCTCCGGCGGTTTTCAACGCGGCGCATTCGTGGGTTGAACTCGCGGACTTCGTCCCGGCTGCGCTCACGGGCACGGAGCATCCGGATCAATTCGTCGCCGGGGTGTGTGCCGCCGGCCACAAGGCGATGTGGAACGCGAAGTGGGGTGGTTACCCCGATGCGCCATTTCTCTCCCGGCTGAATCCCAAGCTCGCGCAACTGCGTTCCCGGCTCACGACCCGCGTTCATTCCATCGACAAATCCGTTGGCGGACTGACGGCGGCCTGGGCCGCGAAGACGGGGCTGACGGCGGGAATTCCCGTCGCGGTTGGGGCGTTTGACGCGCATCTCGGTGCGGTCGGTTCCGGGGTGGCGCCGGGGACGCTCGTGAAAATCATCGGCACGAGTACCTGCGACATCGCGATTACGCCGAATACCAGGAAACTTGCCGACGTGCCGGGTCTTTGCGGCATCGTGGACGGCAGCGTGCTGCCGGGAAATTTCGGCCTCGAAGCCGGCCAGTCGGCCGTGGGCGACTTGTTCAACTGGCTGGTGAATTACATCCAGCCCGGCGGGAAAAACCGGTTATCGCACCGCGATTTGGATGCCGCGGCGTTGCAGTTGAAACCCGGCGAAAGCGGGCTCCTGGCGCTGGATTGGAACAATGGCAACCGCACGATTCTGGTGGATCAAAAACTCACCGGCCTGCTGGTTGGCCAGACGCTCTACACGACGCCGGCGGAGATTTACCGCGCGCTCGTCGAGGCGACGGCATTTGGTGCGCTGACCATCATCAACCGGTTTGAAGAATATGGCGTCAAAATTTCGTCGGTGGTCAATTGCGGTGGCATCGCGGACAAGAGCGCGCTGACCATGCAGATTTACGCGGACGTGACCGGCCGGCCGATGAAAGTCAGCCGCTCGGCGCAGACCTGCGCCCTCGGCTCGGCCATCGCGGCGGCGGTCGTGGCGGGCGCCCACCAGAATTACGCCACGGCGCAGAAGAAAATGACCGGCCTCAAGTCCGTGGTCTATAAACCGAACGCCCGGGCGCACGCGACTTACCGGGAACTTTACGCGCTCTACAAACAATTACATGATGCCTTTGGTACGAAAGCCGGCGGCGGCAATCTTTATGCTGTGATGAAGCGGCTGATTGAGATCCGCAGTCGCGTTAGGAAATAAAATTTACCGCTGATTTTTGCACATTGGCACCCATCAATTTTCGATCAGCGAAGTTGAGCGGGGATTAGCGGTTCAAAAATATGCTAGAAAAATTAAAAGCCGAAGTCTGCCGGGCGAACTTGGATCTGGTTCGCAAAGGCCTGGTGATCGAAACCTGGGGTATCGCCAGCGCGGTTGATCGCGAGCGCGGGTTGGTGGTCATCAAGCCCAGCGGCGTGCCCTATGCCGGCATGCAGCCCGGGCACATGGTCGTCGTCTCGCTCGCCGACGGCAAGGTGGTGGCCGGCAAACTGAAACCGAGTTCGGACACGGCCACGCATCTGGTTCTCTACCGCGCCTTCCCCGGGATCGGCGGCGTGGTCCACACGCACAGCCTGTTCGCGACGGCCTGGGCCCAGGCGCGGCGCGGTCTGCCCAGCTATGGCACCACCCAGGCGGATTATTGGTATGGCGACGTGCCCTGCACCCGGCTGCTGAAACCGGCGGAAATCAAGCATGATTACGAGGCGAACACCGGCGAGGTCATTGTGGAAACCTTCCGGAAATTGAAATTAAATCCGCTGCACCATCCGGCGGTTTTGGTGGCGAGTCATGGGCCCTTCGTGTGGGGCGCGGATGTGGCGGACGCAGTTCATAACGCCGGGGTGCTGGAATTCATCGCGCAGCTGGCGAGTGAAACCTTGAAGCTTAACCCGAACTTGAAACCCATGCCAGCGGTACTCTTGGACAAACATTTTCTTCGCAAACACGGGCCGGACGCTTACTATGGCCAGCAATAATTTCCACCGAAAACCATGAACAAAACCATTCAACTTATTACGGTGACGACGCTCGGAATCATTGCGGCGTATTTAACCGGTTGCCACTCTATGTCGAACAACTCCACTGGAACCATCACGAAAACGGCTTTCGGCCGGACGCCGGACGGCACCGCTGTCGATCTCTACACCCTGCGCAATGCCAAAGGCATGGAAGCGACCATCATGACTTACGGCGGTATTGTCACCTCGCTGAAGGTGCCGGACAAAAACGGCAGGTTTGACGACGTCGTTCTGGGTTACGACACCTTGGACGGTTATCTCAAATCCAGCCCGTATTTCGGCGCGCTCATTGGCCGCTACGGCAACCGCATCGCCAGGGGAAGGTTTTCTCTCGACGGCGTGGAATACACGCTGGCGGTCAATAACGCGCCGAATGCCCTGCACGGCGGCTTGAAGGGGTTTGACAAGGTGGTCTGGACGGTGGTCGAAGCCGGGGTTGGCGAACACGGCCCGAAGCTCGAGTTGACATATTTGAGCAAGGATGGCGAGGAGGGTTATCCCGGTAACCTCAAGGTCAAGGCGACCTACACGTTGACCGATGACAATGCGTTGCAGTTGAAATTCAAGGCCACCACCGACCAGGACACGGTTTGCAACTTGACGCACCATTCGTATTTCAACCTCGCGGGCGGTGGCGATGTGCTCGGTCACGTCGTCCAGATCAACGCCGACAGGTTCACCCCGGTGGACAGCGGCTTGATCCCCACCGGCGAACTGGCGCCGGTGGCGGGAACGCCGTTTGATTTTCGCACGCCGACCCCGATCGGTGCGCACATCAACGATACGAACAACGAGCAGATCAGATTCGCTGGCGGCTTCGATCACAACTGGGTGTTGAACCAAAAATCGCCCGGGGAACTGACGCTGGCGGCGCGGGTCACGGAACCGGCCGGCGGCCGGACCCTGGAAGTCTGGACCACTTCGCCGGGAGTGCAGTTCTACACCGGGAATTTCCTCGATGGCACGATCACTGGCAAGGGCGGCCGGGTTTATCAGTTCCGCAATGCGTTCTGCCTGGAACCCCAGCATTTTCCTGACTCCCCGAATCATCCCGCCTTTCCCACCACGGAATTGAAACCCGGCCAAACCTATAAAAACACCATCATCTATAAATTCTCCACCGAATAAAAATCCAATCGCTAACCCTCAATTGATTATGAAAAACATCCACGTTCTTACGGTGTCAATCTGTGTCGCCCTGCTCGCCTCGGGCTGCGGTAAAAAGGAATCGGCGGAAAATCCCGGTTCGGGCGCCGCGCCGACCAAAAAACTGAAGCTCGCCTTCGTCTCCAACAACGCCGCCAATTTCTGGTCGTTCGCCCGCGCGGGTTGCAACGCCGCCGCGGCGGAGTTGGGCGATGTGGACCTCGATTTTCGCATCACCCAGGACGGCAGTTCCGCCACCCAGCGCCAGATTCTGGACGACCTGTGTGCCAAGGGCACGGACGGCATTTCCGTGAGCGTGAACGACCCGGACAATCAGACGGATTTTCTGGACAAGATTGCCGGCGAAACCTTGTTGGTGTGCTGCGATAGCGATGCGGCCCAGAGCAAGCGGGTCGCCTACATCGGCACGGACAACGAGGCGGCCGGCGAGCAGGCCGGCGCGTTGATCAAGGAAGCCTTGCCCAACGGCGGCCAGATCATGCTGTTCGTCGGTCACAGCGATTCGCAAAATGCCGTGGACCGTTCCGGTGGTATCAAGAAGGCGCTGGCCGGTTCCAATATTGAAATCATTGATATCCGCACGGACGACACCGATCCGGTTCGCGCGCAAAAAAACGCCGAGGACACGCTCGTGAAATATCCCGGCATCGCCGGCCTCGTTGGCCTTTGGAATTACAACGGCCCGGCGATTTTGAACGCCGTTCGCGGCGCGGGCAAAACCGGCGCGGTGAAAATTGTCTGTTTCGACGACGAGGCTGACACGCTCGCGGGCATTGCGTCCGGCGACATTTACGGCACGGTCGTCCAGAACCCGTTCGAGTTCGGCAAACAGTCCGTCACGCGCATGGAAAAATATCTCAAGGGCGACAAGACCCAGCTCGCTGGGAAAATGTTCATCCCCACGCGTAGCCTCAAAAAGGATAACGTGGCCGATTATCAGGCCGAGGTGAAAAAGATTCTCGGCCAATAAAAATCGAACCGCTGATCTTCGCTCATCCGCGCTAATTAATGAAACCTGAAGTTTATACGGATGAAGGTTACAAATTGATGGGCGCGGCGTTTGAGGTCTATAACGAATCAGGCTTCGGTCTGGCCGAGGAGATTTATCAGGAGAGTCTGGAAATCGAACTGGAATCGCGCGGGATTCCGTTTCGCTCCCGGCAGGAGCTGAAATGTTTCTACAAAAAGCGCGAGTTAATGAAACGGTGCGTGCCTGACCTGTTTGTCTTCGACGGTCTGGTGGTCGAGCTGAAATCGGTTTCCCAGTTTGCTCCGGAACATGAGGCGCAACTGATGAATTATATGCGGATCACCAAACAGCCGGTCGGTTATCTAATCAACTTCGGTCACCAGGACACCCTCGAATGGAAGCGTTTCATTTTGTCCGGGTTCATTCCTGCCGGAAAGATTAGCGTCAATTAGCGCAGATTAGCGGTAAAAAAACATGGCCACTCCATTACTCGAAATGCGCGGGATATCCAAAGGATTTCCCGGTGTCATCGCCCTGGACAACGTCAGCCTGACCATCGGGCGCGGCGAGGTCGTGGCGCTGTGCGGCGAGAACGGTGCGGGTAAATCCACCCTGATGAAGATTCTAGGCGGCGTGCACCAGCCCGACGCCGGGGAGATTCTCATCGACGGCCGGCCGGTGAAAATCCATGGCGTCACGGATTCCATGAGCCACGGCATCGCCTTTATTCATCAGGAGTTGAATGTGCTCGGCAATCTCGATGTGGCGGCCAACGTGTTTCTCGGTCGCGAGCCCAGAAACGGGTTTGGCCTGATTGACTCAAAAAAAATCCACGCCGACACCGCTCCGTTCATCCAGCGGCTTGGCCTCAATATCTCCACGCGCACGCGGCTGGACCGGTTGTCCATCGCGCAGCAGCAGCTGGTCGAGATCGCCAAGGCGCTCTCGCTTAATTCCAAGCTCATCATCATGGACGAGCCGACTTCCAGTTTGACCCTCACGGAAACGAACCGGTTGCTCGAACTGGTCTGTGAATTGAGCGGGCAGGGCGTCAGCATCGCGTATATTTCGCACCGGCTGGGTGAGATTGACACCTGCGCGGATCGCGTCGTGGTTTTGCGCGACGGGAAAAATGCCGGTGAACTGGCGCATGCCGAGGCGTCGCACGACCGGCTGGTGAACCTGATGGTCGGGCGCGAGATCAAAAACTTTTACGTCGCGCCCAAAGGCTCGAAGACGCCGGGCTATTTCAAGGTGCGCAACGCGTCGTCGTCGCTGCATCCCGGAAAAAAAGTTTCCTTCGACGCGGCGCGGGGTGAGATTCTTGGCTTTGCCGGGCTGGTTGGCGCCGGGCGGTCGGAGATGGCTAAGGCCATTTCCGGTCTGGAGGATTCGCCGCAACAGGAGATTTTTCTTGATGGCCGGCTCCTCGCCATCACCCGGCCGCGCCATGCGATTGACCACGGCATCTATCTCGCGCCGGAAAATCGCCGCGCCGAGGGACTGGTCGTGGAGCTGACCGTCCGCGAAAATGTCAGCCTGCCGTCGCTGGAAAAATTTTCCCGCTTCGGCCTCATCAACCGCCGGCACGAGCGTCAAATTGCGGCCGGGCAGGTGGCTGCCCTGAAAATCAAGACGCCGACGACCGAGGCGCGCGTGCTGAACCTGAGCGGCGGCAACCAGCAGAAGGTCGTGCTGGGCAAATGGCTGGCCATGGCGCCGAAGGTGATGATCCTGGACGAGCCGACGCGCGGCATTGATGTCGGCGCCAAGGCGGAGATATACCGGCTGATGCGCGAGTTGGCCGACGGCGGCGCGGTGATTTTGATGATCAGCAGTGACATGGAGGAGATCTTGAACGTCAGCGACCGCATCGCCGTGATGCACGAGGGTGAGATCTCCGGCGTGCTGGAGCGTGCTGATTGCCGGGAGGAAAATGTGATGCAGCTCGCCGTCGGCAAAACCATCCCCGCCGCCAAACCGGCTTTCAATTGAATTTCGAACCGCGGATGAGAACTAACGCCAGCCTGATTTTGAAGGATGAGGTTTTTCGCATCGTTGGCGCGGCGATGGAGGTGCTCAACGGGTTGGGCCATGGTTTGCCTGAGAAGCCCTACGAGAACGCCTTGGTGGTCGAGTTTCAGCGGAGCGGCAGCGCGTTTGTCCAGCAGCGGCATTTCGATGTGCTTTATAAAGGCGTCAAAGTCGCTGAATACGCGCCGGACTTGATTGCCTTCAATGCCGTGGTCGTGGATGTAAAAGTCATTGAGGCCATCAGCGACCATGAGCGCGGCCAGATGCTGAATTATCTGAAAATTACCGGCCTCACCGTCGGGGTGATTTTGAATTTCAAACGCGCCAAACTTGAATGGAAAAGAATCGTGTTGGCATCTGAACGGCTGGTGCCATCAATCGAATCACTGGACCTGCAAAAATATTATTCGCGTTCATTCGCGTTCATTCGCGGTTAAAAAAATAAAGAAATGAAAAAGGAAATTGGCATTTTTGCGCTGCTGGTCGGGTTGTGCGCCGTGACCGGCTTTGAAAACCCGCGTTTTTTCTCGCACGAAAACCTGATCAACACCGCGAACCTCATCGGCCTGTTCGGCATCTTCAGCATTGGTGTCGGTCTGGTCATCATCACGGGCGGCATTGACCTGTCCATCGGCTCGATGATTGCCCTGAACGGGATGCTGCTCGTGCTCGCGCTGACCGAGTGGCATTGGGCCTGGCCGGTGGCGGTGGCGTTCGCGCTCGCGGTGCCGATGCTGCTGGGGCTGGGCCATGGGGTGCTGATCACCCGGTTCAAAATGCAGCCGTTCATCGTGACGCTCTGCGGCCTGCTGCTGTATCGCGGCATCGCGCGCTTCATTGCCAACGATACGACCAAGGGTTTTGGCGGCGCGGAAGGTTTCAAGACCCTGCAAAACCTGGCCAATGGAAATTTTCTCGGTCTGCCGATGCCGTTTGTGATTTTGATCGTTATCTCGGTCGTCATGTGGGTCGTGTTACACCGTTCGATTTATGGCCGCTATCTGTTTGCCATCGGTCGCAACGAGGAAGCCACGCGCTTTTCCGGCATCAACACGCGCTGGGTGGTCGCCGGGGCTTACGTTCTCGCCGGGCTGCTCACGGGGGTTTCCGGAATCCTGTTTGCGTTTTACACAAATTCCGTCACCCCTTCGACCCAGGGAAATTCCTACGAGCTGAATGGCATTGCCGCCGCTGTGCTGGGTGGCTGCAGTCTGCGCGGCGGCGAGGGTTCCATCGTGGGCATCCTCATCGGCACGGCGTTGCTGCTGGTGCTGCAGAATCTCGTCAACCTGCTCGGCATCCCCAGTTCGCTGAACTACGCCGTCATGGGCGCGGTGGTGCTGTTGGGCGTGCTCGCGGATCAAATGTTCCAGGCGCGTTCAGCCCGCAAGGCGGCGCGCCAGCCGAAATAATCCCGGCTTTGATTTTTTGGCTGGCCGGGTTAAAAGTTATTTTTATGCCAGACCCGATTTATTTGACCCAGCGGCTGATCTGCGTGGCGGTCATTGACCAGGCAGAAGATGCAGTGCCGCTGGCTGAGGCCCTGCTCGCCGGCGGTCTCCACACCATCGAAGTCACTTTCCGCACGGCCGGCGCTGCGGACGCCATCGCGCGCATCCGCCGGGGCGTTCCGCAAATGTGCGTCGGTGCGGGCACCTTGCTCGCCGCCGACCAGGTCAAGCAGGCCGTGGACGCCGGGGCTCAGTTCGGCGTCTCGCCCGGTTTGAGTGAGGCGGTTTCCCGCGCCGCCCGGGCGAACCAGTTGCCCCTTTTCCCCGGTGTCGTCACCCCCACGGAAGTCATGCGCGCGCTTGAGCTCGGCTGGCAGATCCTGAAATTTTTCCCGGCCGAAACGTTCGGCGGGGTGAATGCGTTGAAGGCGCTGGCCGGTCCATTTGGCCACACCGGCGTGAAATTCGTGCCGACCGGCGGCATCACGCCGACGACTTTGCTGAATTATCTGGCGCTACCCCAGGTCGCCGCCATTGGCGGTTCGTGGATGGCGGAGCGAAAACTCGTCGCCGAAAAAGCCTGGCCCAAAATCACCGCGCTGACCGCCGAGGCCGTGAAGTTGATCGCGCCGGCAAAATAGTTTCAGCGGCTCTGGCCAGCCGCCATCGTGGTTCCTGACCGGGCCATGGATCCGGCTCGGCGCGAAGTCGTTGGTGCCTTGGCGCGTGTCCCATAATTCCTGCACATTCAGCCACCTCAGGTCCTTCGTTGCGACATCCGGTGGATTGCGATCTCAAGCGTGGTTTGCGCTCTGCAAAAAGTCTCTTATCGGCAAGTGGTTGGGTCATGCTAATACAAAACGTCGATTATGTCTCATTATTTCAACCATTCAATTGATTGCGGCACGTCGGATGCTTGATTCGACGATAATTGAGGAATCAAAATCTGTTTAAAATTTGTTTAATTTGATGAAATTCATATTTCCTTGGAAACCCCGGGTTCTGCTGGCTTTGGCGGCTATCGGTCTGGTCCTGCCCGCCAGCGCGTTGACCTTCAATGTGACTTATGATTCCTCCATCACCAGCCAGACCAACGCCGCCCAGATCGAGGCGGCTTTTGTCGTGGCGACGAAGATGTTTCAAAACCAGTTTACCAATCCCATCACGGTCAACCTTGCGGTCTGGTTCACGAACGTGAACCTCGGCGCGAACGTCTACCAGCTGGTGGGTAATCCCACATACAGCCAGTTGACGGCCGCCTTGCGCAGCGCTCGGACTAGCGCCGCCGACTCCAACGCCGTCGCCAGCCTGCCGGCCAGCGACCCCACGGGCGGCGGACCGTGGTGGATTCCCCGCGCCGAAGCCAAGGTTTTGAATCTGCTGGGAGTGTCCCCCACGGATCCGGGCAATGACGGCGTGGTTATGTTCGCCACGCCCGGTGCGTCCACCATCTACGCCTATGATTCCACCAACCGGGCGGTGGCCGGCGAATGGGATTTCATCGGCGTTGCCGAGCATGAAATCTCCGAAGTGCTGGGCCGTTCCTACAATCTGGGTTACGCCCTCAGTGATGGTAGTTACTATCCCAACGATCTTTTCCGTTTCACCGCCAGCGGCACGCGAAGTTTGAATGCCACCGACACCGGCGTTTATTTCTCCGTTGATAATGGCGTAACGCCCTTGAAACAATTTTACTCGGACGTCACCACCGGCGATGTGCAGGACTGGGCTTCGGCCGTTCAGTCAGACGCCTTTGATGCCTACGTTAATTCCGGCCAGCAGCTGCAGCTTTCCCCGGCGGACGTCACGGCGCTCGACATCCTCGGTTACACCGTGGCGCGGATTCCATCCCCGCGACTGACCGGCGTGGCGTTGGCCGGCGGCGGCGTGCAGTTTAGCTTCACTAACACGCCCGCCGTGAGTTACACCGTTCTCGTCAGCACCAACCTGACGGCGCCGCTGTCCAGCTGGACCGTCCTCGGCAACCCCGTTGAATTTCCCGCCGGCCACTTCCAATTCAGCGACACGCCCCCCGCCGGCAGCCCGCAGCGGTATTATCGGGTTCGTTCTCCGTAAAGTGTCGAAATCCTTGGGCCGGGTAAGGGATGGCTGTCCGCAAGGACTGGAATATGCCGCGCGCATGGTGCTGGGGATATGTAGCGTTCGGCCTCCGGCCGAATCGGGTTGAGGATCTGCCTTATCGCGTTGAACAATTGCTCGGCTCGAAGAAACTGGGGGAGATGGGCAAGCTGGCAAAATCCCTGGGCCGGGCCAACGCGGCGCTAGCTGTCTGCCGTGAAGTGTTGGAGCGAATAAACGACGACCGATGAAGTTATTCTTTCTTTTGGGATTTTTGCGCATCAACTCTGTCGAAAAATGGAGAAAGGTCATAGCTGCCATAATATTTTCCATTTTCGCGACGAAGCCTCGCCGCGCGGTCGTTTAAGCCTTTTGACCTGTAAAGCTGATAAATTTCAATTGGTCTATTTGAATCGGCACATCCTGAATCTTCGAGTTCATCCAAAGCCCAATCCAGCTTGCCGCCTGCAAATGCCGAATCAGGTAGATTGGCGAGATGGTGATAAATCATGTTCCAACAAGTAAAGTATGCGCCTGAAAGAGTCATTCGAGATCGGTAATAATTTGTTTTCGGCTCATTGACGCTGGCTTCGACTTCTTTCCAAATTCGTTCACGACGCGTCTTTAACTCACCGACCAAATTTGTCAGCCACGGGCCGGGGTCATTTTCTGCAAGTTTGCAAAGGAATTGCATCCGGAAAACAACATCATTTAAGTTCGTTCTTAGGATTTCACCGACTTGATTGACATCGAATTTCAATAGCGCATACCCGGCGCTGGTATGCACATCGCCTACATTCTCATCTAACAGCTGGCCACCCGATTGCAAATCTTCTAGCGTCAACGGTGGAATCGGATTTGTTGGGCCAAAAGGTTCTGAAAACTGTTTCACCAAAACCGGAACAAGCCGTTCCAGTTGTGCGTTGCCTATGGCCATGGCGACCATTGAGCGAACTTTGGGCGACGAATCCATATCTTTTTTTCGCAGCAACTGCTCCGACCTTTCGCCCGGGAAATCAGGCAGAAGCAGCACTGCTTGACCGCGAACTCTTTCCGAAGCATCATCCAGCCATGGAGGCAGAGAATTGCTCACGATTGGAAATTTAGTGCCGGAAAGGGCGGCAATTGAGGCGATGCGGCGTGAAACGGACGGAGATTTATTTGCTATATTAACCAGGTTCGTTGCATAGGAAAATACTTGAGTCACACATTCAGTTTGAATTTCAGAGTCGCCGCGCAAAACGGGTATCCAACCACCTTGGTCGGTTACAAATGTCCCGGCATTGCCGCCAAGCTGAAAGCAACCAATTGTATAAACTGCCACTCGGTCGTCGGGACTGTTCACAAACGGTGAGACCGCTTCTAGCACTGCTTTTCGGTCGAAATAATCTTCATGGCCCCAAGAGGCGAGGCAACTTTTGCTCATCACGTTCAAGTGTTGAATGGCGTAAAGCTGATTGGTTGGGTTCTTATTTTTAACCAGCAGGTTGAGTTCGAGCCAAAGGGCGTTGCTAATGGAAAGGCCGCTGAGCGGTCGTGCACCAAGTGTATGAAAGATGCTGTTCCTATTTTCGGTCAGTTGCCGAAATTCATTTGTCTGGTTTGTATTTGCAGTTGGTCTGGAATAAAAAAAGCCCGGCCTCGCTATATTTGCGGCGAAGATTAGGTAAGACTGTCCCGCGTCTAACTTGAAAGATTCAGGTGGTTCCGCTCCATCCCAGCCATGTCCTCCAGGCGACCATTCGTTGTAATGTTGAAAAACGACAAAATTTGTGGAAACCTCACCCTTCAAAACAGAAATTATTTTGAGCTTCGTCGCATGAACAAACATATCTGAAATTTGAAATGCTGCGTTGGTGATGCGTGTGCTGGAAATGACACGGCCCTTGAAAACCAAATCTGCCTCGGCAATCAGCCTGTCGAGATCATTGGTGCGGACTGCCACTTTGGAATTTGCTTTAACTGGAAGGCCGGTAGCTGGATCAACAGCGGGTTGTGCCAATGTGTGAAAAGACAGCCAGAGCAGTAGGAAAATTGTTCCAATGGTTTTCATTTGCCGAATCCGTTTCATTTCACGCCCGATATATGTTTAAGTCAAGACATGGGCGCCGCCCTGCCGACGCTTACCGCCGGCACTCGTTACCTTGTGGCCACACCAAGCTTTCGTTCGTGACCTTTCCCACACCCTGACCTGGCCAAACCCGTGTTTGACCTGTCCCGCGCTCGAATAATCCCACCAGCGGGGAGCGATTCCCCCTCTCCCCGAGGGAGAGGGCAGGTGGGCTTGCTTCGAAAAAGCGGACAGTAAAATCGAGTCATTTGGTTAATTGTTTTTGGATTCGAAGTCAACTGGGGACAGGAAATTAAGGGCGCTATGGAGGCGCTTGGGATTATAGAAACATTCTATGTAATCGAAGA
>CAIJNQ010000184.1 GCA_903822015.1 uncultured Verrucomicrobia subdivision 3 bacterium
CACCCGCGAACGCATCCGGCAGATCCAGGAGCAGGCCCTGCTGAAGATGCGCGTGAAGATTGAACAGCGCGATCAGCCCGCCGCCGCCTTGGCGGAGTGATTCGCCATCGGCTAGGTAAAATTGGATCGGGGCAGGCCATCAAGCGCCTGCCCCGCAAAGATTTTTGTTCGTTTTATTTTCGCGGCGGGAGAATTAGTTGCCCGACATAATCAAGCTTATGGGCTCTATACGGCTCGGAGACTGATCTTCGAATTTATGGCGTGAGCGGACGGAATGCCTGAACGCGATAGAACCGCGCCGGCGCATTGGTGTCGGTGAAACTGGCCGAGGTCGTGACACCGGCGGCGGGCAAAACCAGGCCCAGGCCGCTGTCGGTCCAGACAGGCGCACTCAAGCCGGTCGTTTTCTGGAGGTGATAGAACCGCGTCGGCACGCTTTCCCAGGCAAGCGCGGCGCCGGTTCCGCCGGACAGAAAACTTTCGTACGTGATGCGCAGGAGGCTGTTGACGTTGTTCGGATCGGTGCCCGCCACATAGTCCTGCCCGATGGTCATGCCCTTGCCGGTCGGGTCGGCGCTGGCGCTGATGTTGGTGGTGCCGAAATTTTGCAGCAGCCAGGCGATGGGCAGGCCATCCGGTGCCAGCGGCCCGGCTGAAATGGTGTCCGTTTGGACATAAGCCACGGCGTTGCTGAGGGAAATCCAGCCGCAGTTCGCGCTCCACACATAGCCGCTTAGATTGCCGGTGCTCAGGTTTATGGCCGGCGTGCCGTTGGCCTCGAAATTGATCCAGCCGATGTTCGCGCCGTAAGCGTAGCCGCGCAGATTGCCTAAGCCATCGAGGTTCACGCCGTAGTCGGTGGCGGAATTGTTTTGATATTGAATGCCGTTGGCGGGCGCGCCGCTGCCGAGATTAATCCAGCCGACGTTGGCGGAATAAATGTAGCCCGAGCAGAAATATTGGCTGATGACGGCGCCGTTGGCGGAATCGCCGGTCCAATCCAGCCAGCCGGTGTTCGCGCCGTAGGCGTATTTATTGACGGCGTCAATCGTCGTGGCGGCGTGAAGCAAGGCTGCAGGTTGCAGGCTGCAGGCTGAAAGCGCCATGAGCAGGAGGATTTTGACTTTCATGTTTTAAATCGATTTTGAGACCGACCTTAAAACAAGAAATTCGCCCACGGATTGGAATTGGTGATGGTGCCGAAAGCATCCGTGTTGTAAATGGTCGGGCCCGTGATTTGCGGCGTGGGGCTGTAGATGGGGAACAGCCCCACCCCGATCACCGTGTTCTTGATGATGACATTTTTCACATACCCGCTTGTCACCATGATCCCATTGGTACCGCCGGAGATGTGGTTGTCCTCGATGCGATTATAGCTGTCATTAATGAAAATGCCCGCGTTGCTAATGGCGGTGCCATTATTATTTCCGACGCACCGGTTGCCAATGACTTCGCTGCCGGGCGCATTCACATAAATGCCGCTCCAGCCGTTATTCTGCACCAGGCAGCGGGAAACGGTGCCGGGCGCGACCGATATCCCGTGAAACGCTTTGTCACTGGACTGGCAGTTCTGAACCACGCAGTTGGCTGCCTCGATGCCCGAACCGCCGTTGCCGGAAATCAACAGGTTTTCCAAAGCCAGATTTTGAGAAGCCGAGCCGTAGCCACCCATGTAAACGCCGTCGCCACCCCAGCCGCTGATCGCGCCATTGCGCACACTGATGTTGGTCAAGGCCCCGCCGACATGGATGCCATCAACGGTCAAGGCCCCGCCTTGCAGCGCAAAGCCATTCAAATCCACGGCCACATTGTTGGCGGATATGGTGATGCCACTGTAAGAAGGAAAACCGTTCAAATTGGTTGTCAGATAATAGGAGCCGGGGCTGCTGATGGTGAACGGCAGCGTGGCGATAGGGGTGCGTGGCTCGATTTGCGCCAGTGACTTCATCGTCGGCGCGGGCGCGCCCGGCGGCGTCAACACGCCCTGCGCGAGCAAGGCTGAAGGCTGAAGGCTGGGGGCTGTAAGCAGCACGCTGGCGGCCAGTGAATGGATGTATTTATGTTCCATGTTTTTTGTGGGGTTGTTTTGTTTAAAAACTTCGGATTAAGCCTTCCTTGCGTGAGTTGTGGTGGCTGCTTGCTATAAAGTTTTAATCCTCGTCGGGTGCAAATGCAATTTTAATATCGCCCGCCGCCGCCTTGGCCGAGGAAGCGCTGGTCTGAGAATTCCGAGGGGATCGGCGGCGAGGGATTTTGACTGTGGGCCCGGCGGCGAGGTTGGAGCGGGTGCCCCTCAGGAAGGAGCGCAGGGGGCTGTGCCAACCGAGCCAATGCCGGCCACGACCAAAAGACCAGCCGCCCAGAGGGTCAAAAGAATATGCCTTTTAAAACGCGGATTTTTCCCTGCCTTTCAGCATGCGAACAACGGTGGGGGGCTTTGCGTCCTTGTGCGCGGTGGTTGAAAATGCCGCCTGTCTCCGTGCCCTGCGTGTGCCTCTGGCGCCCGGCCGGAAACCTGGTCGCGCCGCACCCCGATTATATTGCCGGGGGAAATTGCGCGCAGACTACGGGCAGCGCCTCGGCCAGCTTCGAATTTAGGACCGCCTCGGGCAGCAGGAAAGGTTTGGCGGTGATGCTGACTTCGGCGTTGCCGGTTCGAAAAACAAACGTCCCCGCCAGTTTCCCGAGGACGTTGCCGGTGAATTCCCCGCGCAGGCCGCCGTCCGATTCGAAGCGATAATTTCCCGCCACCTTCGGTTGTTCACGGTCGGGATGAAAAAACTCGCCGACCCGCTCGTCGCCGTGGATCTGGACGTCATGCTGTCCGGCCAAGGTTTGCAGTTCGGCGAACGTGGGGACCCGTCCCAGCGGTTGTGTTACGGTGAATGCCATGATGTTTCCAGCTCAACCGGCTGTCTGTCTTTTGCGCAGCAACAAAAGTATCACCACCACTGCTACCAGGCACCCGACCACCATGGGCTTGTGCTCACTAATCAGCCGCTGGATTTTTGCCGGCAGCGGTTCGGGATTTTGCAGTTCATGCAGTTGCTGTTCGCAATGACCGATGACCCGGTAAAGCCGGTTGATTTCCACCATCTCCGCCTCGGTCAGCTTCTTTTTCGGGACCGAGCGGTCGGTGATGAAATACTTGGTCATGGAGTTGAACTCCAGTTCCTGTCCCAGGAACACCACGCCGGGATTTAAATCCGAAGTGACATATTGGTCGACATACGGGAATTGCTGGGTGGTGCGGACATCCACAGTGTTGAAATCCGGCGTTTCGGCACCCGAATGAAACCAGCCGGGACTGTAAACCGGCACATGCATGCCGGGCATTCGCTTCAACTGGGTCACCGGCTGGTTGACGATATGCTGAACTTGGAAAATGGCGTCATTCTTCTGTGCCTTGAGGGTGGCAATCTGATCATCCGTCGAGGACGCGACCGCCTGCAGTCCGCCGGACAGGCTCAGGAACAGCGCCAGTAAAATCAATCCTCCCGGCCGGAAACTGTTTCGGGATGACGGCAAAACCACCGGAAGACCCGCAGGCCGGCTGATCGGCAATTGCCGCCTGGAACACAGGTTCATGCAGGATTTGATAACAGCTTGCCAGCCCGGTTTCCATGCTTTTTGTGAAATATCAAACCGGTGATAAAATCGCCGCCATTTGTAACCGGTTTTTTCTTGTTAATTGTTGGCGCCGGGCGTATTAGCTGCCCAACTCAATCAAGAATAATTCTCTAAAATTATGGGCTCTATATTCTTTGGCTTCGTTATCGGCCTCATCGCGTGGTTCCTCGTCCGCTACCTCGCCGCCGGCTTTTACACCGTCAACCAGAACGAGCGTGCCGTGAAGACCAGCTTCGGCCGCGCCGAACGCGTGGGCGACGCCATGACCCTGCAGGACCCCATCGCCGCGTCGCTGAACGATGAGGAAAGGGAGCGCTACAACTATCCGCAGGTGCGCGTGATTCCGCCGGGCGGACCCTACTTCAAGTGGCCGTGGGAAAAGGTCTATAAAATTTCCGTTGCCACCCAGACCATGAACATGGCGGTGGACCCGGAGAACGCCGACGCCAACAACCAGGGCACCATGCTCGAGGCCGTCACCAAGGACCAGCTCAACACCGGCCTCAAGGGTCAGATCCGCTGGCATGTCTCCGAGCGCAACCTTTACGCCTACCTTTTCGGCGTCAAACATCCCATCGTCCACGTCATGGGCTATTTCGTTTCCGTGCTGCGCGAACGCATCGCTAACTTCGAGGCGCCTGCTGGGGCTAAGACCGGCGACCCCAACGCCCTCCACAACCTCGCCGCCACCGCCGTGACCGGCATCTCCATTAACGATCTGCGCAAAAACCTTTCCGACATCAACGACCACATGGACAAGGAATGCGCCGGGTCGGCCGCGCGCTACGGCATCGCGCTGGACGCCTCGCTCATCACGGGCATTGACCCGCCGCCGGAGGTCGAGTCCGCGCTGGCCGCCATCAACACCGCCTACAACGAGGTCTCCTCCAGCATCAGCCTCGCGCAGGCCGCCGCCGACCAGAAAATCGTCCAGTCCAAGCGCGCCGTGGAGATCGAGACGCTCAAGGCGCAGGCCGAGGTGCAGCCGATTGTCGCGCTGGCTGACCAGTTGACCGACTTGAAGGCGAACAGCGCCGGCGCGCTCGACGCCTATGTGCGCAATGTGAAACTAAAACTCTACAGCGAAGCCAAAACCGTCATCCTGGAGGCCAGTCATGAGTAAAATTCCACGATATTTTTCGGATTCCCCTCACCCTAACCCTCTCCCTTGGGGAGAGGGAACAGTCATGGAGGCGCGAGGGACATCCTTCAGCAACAGCGAAACCAACCGGAGGCGAAAAGCCCGATGAAGAATCGCGTCACGGCGCCCAACCA
>CAIJNQ010000185.1 GCA_903822015.1 uncultured Verrucomicrobia subdivision 3 bacterium
CATCGATGATGACCGCCGATTTGGCGTGGGCATCGGTCAGGACGTCGGCGGGGCTGATGTCGGCAAATTCGCTGGCGTAAACCGAGGCGGCAAAAAGCCCCGTGGCCAGCAGTGCAATAAATTTTTTCATAGAAGAATGTATATTGGTTAATGGTTAAGCGTTCGGTGTATTGACCGGAACGGTGCCAAAATGTTCAATTTGAATCGGCGCAGCGATGCCGGGGCGAGGATGGAAAATCGTCAAATGAAATTCCGATTGGAATCCATGACCCATGTATGCGACAAGTATGGCTCATTTTATGAGCCACAAAATCGCCATCATCACCGGAGGTTCACGCGGTATCGGCAAAGCCATAGCCCTGCGCCTGGCCAAGTCGGGCGTTGATTCCATCATCACCTATAAATCGTCCCAGGCCGAGGCCGGCGAAGTCGTGAAACGGATCGAAACGCTCGGCGCGCGCGCCGTGGCGGTGCCGTTGGACGTGGCGTCGCGCGATTCTTACCTGAACTTCGCCGCCGTCGCCAAGGCTTCGCTCGAAAAACTCGGGGCGAGAAAGTTTGATTTCCTCGTGAACAATGCCGGCATCGGCCTTTCGCAGCCGTTCAGCGAGACCACCGAGGCGCAGTTCGATGAGATGACGAACATCCATTTCAAATCCGTCTTCTTTCTCTCGCAGAAGCTGCTGCCACTCATCAACGACGGCGGGCACATCGTCAATATCTCCACCGGCACGAGCCGGTTCGTGCTGCCGGGCTATTCGATTTATGCGTCGCTGAAAACCGCCGTGGAAGGACTCACGCGGTACATGGCCAAGGAACTCGGTCCGCGCAAAATCCGCGTCAACGTCGTGGCGCCGGGCGCGACGGAGACGGATTTCCGCGGCGGCTTCATCCGCAACCATCCGGAATTTAAAAAGATGATGGAAGCGAACATCGCGCTGGGCCGCGTGGGCCAGGCCGACGACATCGCCGGCGTGGTCAACGTGCTGCTGTCCGACGATTGCTACTGGGTCAACGGCCAGCGCATCGAAGCCTCCGGCGGGCAGGTGCTGTGAGGCAGGCGCGCCGACGGCTCTTCAGGAAAAGTTAGTGCAACGCCCGCCTTCATCCCGGCCTTCTCCCCCGGGGAGAAGGAGAAACGCTCCCAGCTTTGTGCCACCGATCCACTGGATTGGTTCAAGTGCTTGCAATAATCCGGAAACGATCAATGTTGTCCTCTCCTTGGGGAGAGGAAACAGGTGAGGGAGGTCGTGCAAAAAAATTAAGATATCCCGAACCTGGCAACGACGTGTTGAATGAGTCCGTCCGCCGCTGCTAAGTCAAGTCCGCTCTAGCTGCCGCTGAAACCCGGAACTGGTTCATGCACCGGACTTCTTCAAGCGTTCCCGTCCTGACCGCCCGATGTCCTCGGCGAGTTGCATGACATTCTCCTCGGAATAGGTATGAAAGCGTCCGTTGTCCAAATCGTCAATGCCGGCGGCGAGGTCGCGTTGCAACCCGGCAAGCTGGCGCTGGCGGAAGCCGCCGGATTCCGTCCACCAGCGGAACAATTCAAATTCTTCGTCGGCGTTGAGTTCGGCTGCAGCGAGTTTGATTTTTTCGACCGCGCTCATGTTGCGAATAACACATTGCGCTGATGCCGCTGCAATTACTTCTTCTTCCCATGCACTTTCGCCGCGACTTTGAGGCGTAGCGCATTCAGCCGGATGAAGCCGGTGGCGTCGTCCTGGTTGTAGGCTTTGGTCGGGTCGGCTTCCATCGTGGCGATATGTGGATTGTAGAGGCTCACCGGGGATTTGCGGCCG
>CAIJNQ010000186.1 GCA_903822015.1 uncultured Verrucomicrobia subdivision 3 bacterium
AGCCGGTAGCGCAGCGGCAGTTCGCGCACAAAAGCGCGCGGCGGCGTTTCCGCCGCGCCGACCGGCCCCCAGATGAACGGCAGATCCAATTCGCGCAGCCCGCTCGGCGTCCAGTAACGGCCGAAGGTGACATGGTGAACGAGGTCAAATTGGATTTTTTGGTGCAGGTCGCGGACGACGCCGCGGAGCTGTTCCTGCCAGAGATGATAGTGGATGGCGTTAGTCGCCCCGTGCCGGCTCATCCACTCGAGCGCCGGCGACAGCTTCACAAAGACCGGATGAAAGTTGGGGAGCGGATTTTTGGCCAGCACCGGGTCGGTGAGCTCACGATATTGGTACGCGTCAGCGATCACCGCCCAGACCTCATGTTCCTTGATCGCCTCGTTGATCGTACGCCAGGCGCAGCCCGGCTCGGAGGTCTGGCACGGAAAACAGGAGTAGGTCGAGAGCAGGATCTTCATTTACAATGCCAGCATGGATGGCGACATAGACTACAATCAAGATTATGCGGAACGGATTTCTGTTACCCGACCGGCCGGAATATAAGAGGAAGCCGGCTTGACTTTACACACATGATTACGCATTAAATAGCCCGCCAATTCAAGTCAATACCACTTATACATGCTCACTCGCCGTTCGACATTCATCGCGGAACTCGCCAAGGGCAAGCGCGTCTTGGATATTGGTTGTGTCAATCATAGTTTGTCAACCCGCTGTGCCAAGTATTGGCTTCATGGGATTCTTCGTGAGCAGGCCGCGCATCTGGTTGGATTGGATTATGAGCAGGAACAGGTCGATCACCTAAAGAAAGAGGGCTATAATGCGGTATGCGCGGATGCAACCAACTTCAAACTGGATGAGCAATTCGACCTCATCGTGGCCGGGGAAATCATCGAACATCTTACCTGCCCCGGCAAACTGCTCGACTGCGCCAGACAACATCTGGTTCCGGGCGGAAAACTGATTCTGACCTGCCCGAACGCCAATAACATCATTTACTTCATTGAAACTTGTTTGCTGGGACGCGAATGGGACAACACCGACCATACTTGCATATTCACGCCCACCACCATGGCGGTAATGCTAGACAAATGCGGCTATCGGTGTGTCAGCCATCATTTTGTCGCCGAAAATCTTTTCTTTTACAAAACTACCGCGTTACACAAATTGCTGGCACATGGGATGTGGGGCGTTCAGGCCATGGCGGGCATGGTCAATCCTGCCCTTTGTAAAAATTTCATCACCGTGGCAGAATTGAAGTCTTGAGCAATCAAGGTGTGAAAAGTATGCCGACGCATGCAGCCCAAGCTGGATTGGATTCCACCGCACCCCGCCGGAACCTGGTCCTCGGCATGGCCTGGGGTTTGCAGCTGGAGGACCTGCAATTGTTTTCCCGTTCGCTGCGCCGCGTCTGCCCCGCGGCGGATATCGTCCTGCTGGCCAAGGACGCCAGCCCCGCCGCCCGGCAACTCGCGGCGGCGGAACGCATCCAGCTCCTGCCGCTGACCAACTGCTATTACGGGCTGTGCAAATCCGCCGCCAAGCGCAACCCCAAGGAGAGCCGCAAGCGCATCCGGAATTATCTCGGCATCAAGCTCGTGAACGCCGTGATGGCCGCCGCCTACCCGCTCGTCCGCCTCGGCTACACGCGCGCCGAGTGCCTGGAAATCCGCCACGAAATCCGCAAGCTGATCGTCCACACCTACAGCAGCCGGTTCGTGCAATACCTCGATTTTCTGCGCAACCAGTCGGCGCTGTATGACAAGGTGATGCTGACGGATGTCCGCGACGTTTGTTTCCAGACGGATCCCTTTGCCCGGATACCGGACAACCAGCTGTGGATGTTCCAGGAGGAGGGCCCGCTCACGCTCGGTTCGGAGATCCGCAACCGCCGCTGGGTGGAGGCGACCTTCGGCAAACCGGTGCTGCGCCGGATCGCGCACAACCGCATCCTTTGTGCCGGTATCACCATCGGCAGCTATGCGAACATCCTCGGCTACCTGGAAACGATGGCGCCGGAGCTGTTGTCGCGCAGCCCGGTGTACATCCCTGACCAGGGCATCCACAACGCGATGGCTTACACCGGGGCGTTCGATCATTTGCATCCGGTGATCGTCAAAAACGGCGACGGCCCGGTGGTGACCGTGGGCCTGATGACGGAAGCCCAGTTCCAGTGGAACGCGGCCGGCCAACTTGTGGACGCCGCCGGGGTGCCCTATGCCGTCATCCACCAGTTTGACCGGCATCCAAAACTGGTGGCCGCCTTCCAAAAACTCGCCACCTGATTTTGGAGTGCGCGGACATGTCCGCGCTTTGCTTTTGCGAGACATGTCTCGCCTCGGAGGGGGGAAAGCGGTGTCGTGACACGTCTAGATGTTGAAAGTTGAAAGTTGAAAGTTGCAGGTTGCAGGTTGCAGGTTGAAGGTTGAAGGTCGGTAAGGACGACTGCCAACTGACGACTGGCTTCACCCTTCACCCCCTCAGAGCGTGTCTGAAAATTGCGAGGGGTCCTGTATAGTGAACCAAGTTGGATGGGGG
>CAIJNQ010000187.1 GCA_903822015.1 uncultured Verrucomicrobia subdivision 3 bacterium
ACCGGCGCCCCGGGCACGAAGGAAGTCGCGAGGCAACTGGCGCGCTGGCGGAGACAACTGTCTTGAGTGCATGAAATTTGACCTCAAGGATTTGCTGCGGCAAACCTCGCGCTCGTTTTACCTGACGTTGCGCGTGCTGCCGGCGGCGGTGCGCCCGCAGATCGGCCTCGCCTACCTGCTAGCCCGCACGACGGACACCATCGCCGACACGGAAATCCTGCCGGTGGCACAACGGCTCGACGCGCTGCAAAAACTCCGCGACCGGATTCTCGGCCAGTCTTCCGCGCCGCTGAACTTCGGTGAACTGGCGCAGTCGCAGGGTTCGCCTGCCGAGCGCGGCCTGCTGGAAAAAATCGAGGACAGTCTGGCCCTGCTGCCCACGCTCACCCCGGCCGATTTGACGCTGGTCCGCGAGGTTCTCACGACCATCATGCGCGGGCAGGAAATGGATTTGCGCCGGTTCGGTGGTTTGGGTTCGACCAAGTCCCGCCCCGCCGGCCAGCAAATCATCGCGCTGGATTCACCGGCGGAATTGGACGATTACATTTATCGCGTGGCCGGCTGCGTGGGTGAATTCTGGACGAAGATCTGCCGCGCGCACCTGTTTCCGCACGCGAAACTGGATGCGGAGCAGCTCATCGCCGACGGCATCCGGTTCGGCAAAGGTTTGCAACTGGTGAATATTTTGCGCGATCTGCCGGCCGATTTGAAAGCCGGCCGCTGTTATCTGCCGTCGCAGCGGCTGGACCAGATCAAGCTGTATCCTGAAATCCTGCTATCACCGGCGGCGGGCTCGAAATTTTTGCCGCTGTTTCACGAATATCTGGACAAGGCGGAAGCGCATCTGGCCGCGGGGTGGACCTACACCAACACGCTGCCGTTCGCGCAGTTTCGCGTCCGGCTCGCGTGTGCGTGGCCGATTTTGCTCGGCGTACGGACGATTGAGAAGCTGCGCGCGGCGGACATCATCGAATTGCAACAGCGCGTGAAAGTGTCGCGCGGTGAGGTGCGGGGGATCATTTTCCGTTCGCTGCTGGCATGCCCGCTCCCGTTCGCGTGGCGGAAATTATACGGCGCAAAAGCTGTTGCATCCGGCGGGAAATTGGCGTAGAAAAACACCATGCAACTTTCCAAGATTCGGATGGCCGTTTGTGCGATCACGCTTTGCGCCGGGTTTCTTTCCCTCCCTGCGCAGGACAATGCGGCCCAGGCCGCCGCCCGGGCCGCATTGATGCAGTCGATGGGCGAATCCGCACCGGCGATACCCGCCACGCCGGCGACCCCGGCCAAGGATGCACCGGTTTTAGTTGATTCCTCGGGGGTCGTGGCCCCGCCAACCAATTCGCCCGCTCAAACCAATGAAGTTGCCACCCTCGCACCGGTGACAGCGGCGCCGGCAGCCCAACCGGTTGCTGCGACTACACCGCCTTTTGATTCGGCCGCCCAGGCCGCTGCGCGCGCCGCTTTGTTGCAATCCATGGGTCAGGCGCCCGAAGCAACGCCGGCTCCCTCGGCCTCCCCGGCCCCCGCGCCAACGGTCTCCGTTACCCCGACTCCCGCGCCGTTGGTTGCCCCCGCACCTGCCGCAACCGCGCCGGTGAAACCGGCAACGCCGCCCGCAACCACCGCCCGGACGGCCAAAACCACCGTGATCGGACAGGAATCAGGCTTTACTCCGATTGTTGCGCCGCCCCTGCCGGTTTCCCCGACCAAGCAGCAAGCATTGGATTCGCTGCTCGCGCGTTACAAAGCCGACCAGATATCGCCGGAAGAATATCACAAGCAACGCGCGGTGATTCTGGCCGAACCTTAACCGCCTTCTTTCCGGCGGTAGTCTGCGGATCCTCAAAGCGGCTTCATTTTCAAAAGCCGAACTTGGTTGTCCATAGCCCCAAAATGGGGGGGTTGTTTTGCGTTGAGTGTGATGCCAGTCTCACGATGAAAGGCGACGCCGGTCTTTTTAGCCTGAAAATCTGACGGGAGAAAAACCGGGTGATCGTCGCTTGCCGCAGGCATGAAAACACCGGCGAAAAAAGTGGCGACGACGCGTTTTGTGACGCTGGCGGCTTACGCCGGAAACCGGCCGGTCACGGGCCAGGTGGTTACGGTGCTCGACTCGACGCACGAAAAACGCGGCTTGAAGCTGATTCCCACTTATTCCCGCGCCTTGCGAAAAAATTCCATCCACGAACTCATCGCCACGGACGAGACGGATAAAATCCCAGGCGACACCGCGAACCGCATTGCCTACCTCGCATTTTTCGAAGTGACCCGCGGCGGCTGCCTCATCGTCGGCGAAACGTTATTTGCGGGCTCCCGGCGCGTCGGCACGATCCTCGGCTTTGATGAAACCCACGAGCCGAATCACCTCAACATCATTGTGGGTGTAAACGCGCGTCAGACCGGGCCGCAGTTGGAAATTTCCGTCGGCAGCAAAATCAAATTCACGGGCCAATAATTATGCCATCCAGATATCGTTTCCAGATCTACAAGGACCTCCATAAAAACCTGCCCTCGATTTATGCCGAGGCGAAAAAGTTCGCCGACGAAATCGGCATCACGCCGGAGCTGAAAGGCCAGATCGGCTTGACCGGTGCGGTGTCGAGCTGCCACGCCCTGCTCACCACCGGGGTCGGCAGGGCCATTGAAGCCGCATCGCGCAAAGTAGTGGAAAACAAATTTCTCATCGAGGAAATCCGCGAAATCGTGAAGGACGTTTACGGCGACGGCTTTGACGCCGCGCCGACCAACACCTGCGAGGCCGCGCTGTGGACGAGCTTCGACGCGCTGGCCAGTCCGCCGTTGACCGGTCGCGGCGACAATTACCGCGCCCGCTACCTCGCACCGTTCGAGCGGCATTTGCATCATCACGGCGGCTATGGCCGCCCGTTCCCGCCGCGCTACAAGGATTTGTTCGCCGACCGCGGCGTGACGGCGGGCGAACTCGGTTTCTCCGGCAAGCGTCTCGACAGCACCGACGCCGTGTTCGTGCCGATGGAAGGCGCGCGTTATGAAATTCACGGCATCAAACAGCATCCCGCCGTGCTGCTGGGCAATACTGACGCGAAGAGAACTTTGGCCCGCATTGAAAAAACGGCGGCCCGCCACGCTTCATTCGTCACGGCGTTTTCATCGCTCGGTTACGACACGGACGGTTACGGCTACGGCGACACCGACGCCAGCGGCACGCCCGCATTGCAGACCGGCTTGGCCAGACTCGCGCGCGATTACGGCGTGCCGTATATCGTGGACAACGCCTGGGGCACGCCCTTCATCGGCGCCGACCCGCGCAAACTCGGTGCGGACGTGATGGCGTATTCGATGGATAAGGCGTCCGGCGCGCCGACCGTCGGGCTGATCATCGGCCGCGAGGACGTGATGGTGCCCATCCGCCGCGCGCTCGGTTATCATTCGGACCGTTTCGGCACGGGCTATTCCTACGGCAAGGCCGCCTACGTCACGAACGATCCGGGCAAGGAGGCGCTAGTGGGCCTCATCGCCGCTCTGAAAATTCTCCGCGACCAGCCGCAGACGATGACCAAACCGGTCGACGGCCTGCTGAAAATCGTGAAGGAGGAATTCAAGGCGCTGCCAAAAAAATTCCACGCCGGTGTGCGTATCGCCAAAAGCGTCAACTCGCTCGCGGTGGAAATCAATTACGAGAACACCTGGCGCGGCGGCGAGCCGGGCATCCCGATTTTTTCCATCGAGGATATGTATGGCGGGACGAACATTTTCCAGGCCGGCCTGGCGCAGATGGGCATCATCCCGACGATTGGCTACGACGCGAACATTTTCATTTCGCTGGGCCTGGGCACGCTCGACGCCGACGGCCAACTTCTGGAAAAGGAAACCCGACTGATCGTGAAAGCGATGGTCGGCCTCATGAACATCACGTGCAAATATGCGGGCGTTGTGTGAATATTTATGACCACCGCCCGTGACACCATCATTGATGCGCTGGACGTCGAAAGCTTCCTGCTGTGCGAGAGTGAGCCGGAGGCCAGGGAGTTGATCGCGAAATTGATGCAGTCGCTCGGCCTTGCCCGGCACGTCATCGTATCGCTCGATTTCAACGGACCGGGCGCGCATTTCCGGGTCCGCGCCTACCTGAACAAACCCGGCGATAATTACACTTGGCTGAAAGAATGAAATGATGAAGAAACATTCAACTCCCAACGTCCAAGGGTTTCGCTGCGGGCATTCGTTGGATGTTGAGCGTTGAATGTTGAATGTTCGATGTTTCCCTCTGAATCGTTATGAAAATCTTGCTCGCTCCGCTTGACCCGGTGCATGACGCCGGCCTGAAGCTCATCAAGCGCAAGCTCGAGGTGCTCGGCTACCCGTGTGTCCTGCTGCCGCCGGACATCACGGTCGAGGAAATCGGCGAGGCGGCGCTGGCGGAAAAGGCGGACCTGATCTTTGTCGGACGCACGGTCGGCTACGGCGTGGAACAGCTTTTCCAGCGCGTCAAGGACGTGCTGACGCGGCAGGGGGTGTTCGGCAAAATCCGCGTGGCTATCGGGGGCATGGCGGTGAATGACGAATTGGCGAAAAGCCTCGGCTTTGAGGGCGGCTACGGCCCGCACACCAGCATCGAGGAAATCCACGCGCTCATCGAGCGCAATCCCGAACTCGCGCGCCACATCACGCATCCGGTCAAAAACAAACCGGAGTTTCCGTTTCCGCATGACTACCAGGTGAAAATTCCGGAGACGAAAAAATACCTGGACCAGATTGTGGACGGCCTTATGGACTGGGTGACGGATAAGACCTCACCGGGTGTCCGGCGCGCGCAGATCACCGAGTCGCAATTGCGCACCGTCCAAGGCTCCGTCGAAAACTACACCGCGCTGCCGTTCACGCGCGAATATCTGGCGCAATCTGACCCGTCGGTCGCGGATTTTTTCCAGAAGCACGTCTGTCCGCCGAGTGTGCGCCAGATCACGCAGGATGAAGTGACCGCCTACCTCCGGCGCATTGACCTCGCCAAAAGGAATTTTCATCCGCGTGTGCTCCAGCATGACCGCACCAAACCGCTGGTGTTCATCCAATACGGCACGGGGTGCCCGATGATGGACGGCATGCACATCAAGGTCGCCGAGAGTTGGGGCGCGGACGGGGTGCTGCATTTCGATCCGGCGTGGGGCGCTCGCACCGAGGGTTTGATGGACGGTTTTCTTACCAATGCCGAGGACGGCACGCCGGTGACCTATGCGAATCTGTCACTGATCAAACGCTCGCTCGACCAGGCAACGCTGTGGTCGGTGCGGGCGCATCGCGGGTTGAACACACCGGAAATCGCCGTGCTCGCCGGCAACCTCGGCGCGGGATTGACGAAAATCAATATTGTCTATGGCTCCATCTGTGGCGGCACCGATCCCGCGCGGCTCACCGTGGACGGCGTGGAAGCCATGCGCATCGCGGCGAGATACAAAATGCCGTTCGACATACCGACGAACGAGGAACTCGCCGGCGTGCCGCCGCACAAGGCCTTCGCGGGAATGTTGATCATGGCGCAGCTCGGCCGGCGGCTCGGCGCGAAACCGATTTTGAAGCCACTCCTTTGCCACGGGCCATACCTCATGGTGCAGGGATTGATGGAACAGAATTACGTGGATTACAACTTCGCGAAAATCCGCGCGCTGCAGACCATCGCCGATTTTCCGATCTGGCCCGGTGAACCCATCGGTTTCATGACGCACGACGAGGAGAAGGTGAAATCGGCGGCAACGACCGCGCTGCACGCTGCGCTCTGCGCGTCGCTGGGCGTGGATGCTGTAACCACCGCCTCGACCGACGAGGCGTTTTCGCGCGGACCGATCACTTCCGCCGGCCGCGCCGCCGCGCTGCACGGGATCGAGGAGACGTTCCGGTTTTTTGGCCAATCGGACATCGTTCCCGGTCCGCATGTGAAAGACTGGACGGAGCAATTAATTTCCGGCATCAACCGGACCCTGCAGGCTGTGGCCGCCTCGCCGTCGTTTGTCGACGCGCTTTACGCCGGTCTGCTGGGCAACAAGGAGGACGGCGTTTATCCGGGGCGGGCGGGGAAAAATTCCGTCATCGCCCAAACTTCGCTAAAAAGCGGAAACTTTGGTTTGGCTCCGGTGACGATGCGGAAAAATTCGGGGCCGGCAGGCAAGTCACCCCGTCCTCCGGCCATTGCTGCCCGCCGGTGCCGCTGAATCCCGACCTTGAACTTTCGCCATAGGTGCATAAAATGGCGTCTTTATGCACCAATTTCATTACGTTGGAAACCAACTGTTCTGCGAAGGCGTGGGCGTCGAGTCGCTCGTGAAAAAGTTCGGCACGCCGCTTTACGTCTATTCGCAAAGCACGCTCGCGGATCATTTCCGGAAACTTGATGCCGCGATGGCGGGCGTGGATCACCTAGTCTGTTTCGCCATGAAATCCAACTCGAATCTGGCCGTGCTCCGGACGCTGGCGGATCTCGGCAGCGGCTTCGATATCGTCAGCGACGGCGAATTGCACCGGGTGATCAAGGCGGGCGGCGATCCGCGGAAATGCGTTTTTGCCGGCGCCGGCAAGACGGCGGCGGAGATCGAATTTGCCCTGCAGCAGAATGTTTATTGCTTCAACGCCGAGAGCGAGCCGGAGCTGGAGCGCATCAACCAGGTCGCGGCGCGGCTGAGAAAGATCGCGCCGGTCTCCGTGCGGGTAAACCCCAACGTGGAGGCGAAGACGCACTCCAAGATCACCACCGGCACCTACGAAGACAAGTTCGGTATCGCCTTCGAGCAGATTGAAGGCGTGTATGCCCGGGCGGCGAAGCTGAAGAACCTGCGTCTCCGCGGCGTGCAAATGCACATCGGCTCGCAAATCACCGAGTCGACGCCGTTTGAAAAAGCCGTGAAAAAAATGCTGCCTCTGGTGCAGAAGCTGAACCAGCGCCACGCGTTGGAATTCTTCAGCATCGGCGGCGGCTTGGGCATCGTCTATCAGCCCGCGCTGGCCAGCGGTTCCCCGGCGTGGTGGACATCGGCGGCGGCGAAAAATATTCTCACGCCGGAAAAATACGCGGCGCGGCTGTTGCCGCTCTTGCAGCCGCTCGGCTTGAAAATCCTGATGGAGCCGGGCCGGTTCATTTCCGGCAATGCCGGCATCCTCGTCACGCATGTCGAATACGTCAAGCGCACGGGCCGGAAAAACTTTGTCATCGTGGACGCGGCGATGAACGACCTGATCCGCCCGGCGTTTTACGAGGCGTACCACGAAATCGTGCCGCTGACCCGGCGCGCTCGGCCAACCATGTCGTCGGATGTGGTGGGCGGCGTGTGCGAGTCCGGCGATTACTTCTGCAAGGACCGGCCGCTGCCGAAATTCGCCGCGGGCGAACATCTGGCCCTGATGAGCGCAGGCGCTTACGGCTTTGTGATGGCTTCGAATTACAATTCACGGCCGCTGACCTGCGAGGTTCTGGTGGACGGCAAAAAATTCGCCGTGGCGCGCGAACGCCAGGCGATGAAGGAAATCTGGTCCGGCGAGAAAGTCGCGCCCTGGCAGAAGTAAAGTCTTTACCTGGCGATCTGCCCGCGGGTGACGCCGAGCTGGTTCATCAGTTTCAGCTCGCGCCACAATTGCGTTCCATCAATTTCACCGCGCAGCAGCTGGCGATATCTGGCGATGGTGCGCTCGACAGTGTCCGGCGTTTCGTCCAGGAATTCCACGCGAAAATGCCGCACGCCCAGCTCGATCATCCGCGAAATATATTCCGCCCCGGTCTGCGTCTGTGAATTGAACACGGTGTTGCGGCAGCCCGCATCCGCCTTGAGCGTGTGTTCCGCGCCCACGCGGTCGCGCAGCTTCACGACCTGCGTGTCGCACGGCCGGCCGCAGTTCGTGTAATCCGTGCCGCTGGACAGGAACGCGCAGAACACGCAGTGCTCCATGTGAAACATCGGCATGTGCTGATGAATCGTGACCTCGAACCATTCCGGCGGTGCCGCCTGCAACAGCGCTTCCAGCTGGGTGAAATTCAAATCGTAGGACGGCGTGATTAGCTCCAAGCCGGATTTATTTTTGAAATAATCCGCCGCCAGCCGGTTGGCGATGTTCAAAGAATAATCCCCGCGCATCCGGCAACCGGCGAAAAACTTCAGGTGATCGTAATTGCGGATCAGATAACCGTTGGCATTGCCGGAGCGGACTTGATTCAAAACCCATTCCTCGCCGGCTTTGAAAATACGCGGCGGGGCGACGAAGATGGCCGGTTGCGTGCCGCCTGATGCAGAAACCGCGCAGCCGTAGGCGGTGTGGAAAGTCGTGACGGCCTCGCGATATTTCTTCGGGTCTTCAAACTCGCAGTACACCGTTTGCACGCCGCATTTCAATGCGGCTACGAGCTGCGGCAGGCTGCGGACGAGAACAATCAGTTCCGGATTTGTAGCCGCCGGCGTAAGGCGGCTCTGACTTGTTTTTTCATTTTGAGACTCGTCACCTCGTTTCCTGCCATCATTGAGCTGCCACCGCTTCGGTTGCGCGCGAAACGTTTCGAGCTGTGTCGCGACTTCCCGGCGCAGGCGGTTCAATTCGCTCATGGGCAGCATCACCTCGCTGGACAGATTATTTTTCAACTCGCCCAGAATGAACGGCGTTCCGCCGAGGCGTCCGAGTTGTTCGCGCAAACGCTCGGTGGTGAGCGGTTGTTTCTCGGCTTTCGCCAGCGGCAGGGCGGAATCCATTTGAACAACGTGGCCGGACTCGTCGCGCGCGATCACCGTGAGCGGTTTGCCAACCAGACCGTGGATTTCCATTTCAATCGGCCGTTGAAAGCGCGGGGCGTCGCCGGCAAAACTCTGCCG
>CAIJNQ010000188.1 GCA_903822015.1 uncultured Verrucomicrobia subdivision 3 bacterium
AGAATCAGCGTGCGCAAGGTTCCGGTTCCAGTCGGGCTACGCCCGCCTTCCACCGGAACCTTGAGTGGCAGCAAAACAACAAACTGAAACCACCGGAAACTATCCCATCACAGGTGGCTTAATGAACGGGGTCCAAGCACTGGGATAGCGCTTTTTTGGAAAAGTAATCTGGATGGATGGGTGACAGTTAAAGGGGGGGACACGAAATTAACTTTACCATTCGGTAAATCTGTCGATAATGTTTGCGGATGGAGAACCGCATGAGATTTACCGCGGCGAACAAGCTTCTTGGCTTGTGGGCTACCACTCTCGGCTTGATTCCACAGCGAATTCGGGTCGGTGGTTTGTTGCCCACATGAAAGCTGACCTACATCTACCCCTAGCGACACCCCTGTCGCGTCCGCATCCGCGGACCGTGGGCTGGTTTGGCACCACGTCCGTCGCCATGGGCGGCATCAACCAAAGCCTTTTTCTCATCGGTGCCCTGTTCATCGGTCAGGGTGAGATTCCCGGTCAGGGCAGTGCGACCGTGGTGTTGCTAGCAGTGGGCTTGCTCTTGAGTTGGGCGGCCACGCCGGGCTGGACGGAATTGATCTTGATGTATCCCAACCGCGTTGGCGGCATCGCTGCGACATGTGCCGAGGCGTTTCGCCCCTACAGTCCGGTGCTCGCGAATCTGACGGGTGTTTGTTACTGGTGGGGTTGGGTGCCCACTTGCGGCCTCACGGCGCTGCTCGCCTCCGCCGCCATTAACCAGTGGTTGCCGTGGTTTCCCGTGCCGTTGATGGCGACGCTGATCGTATTGTTTTTTACGTTCGTGAATCTCTGCGGCGTGAGATGGGTCATGCGTCTGGCCATGCCGATTGCCACGACTTCGGCGCTGCTGGCTTTTCTTTCGGCCACGATTCCAATTTTCAGCGGCAAAGTGGATTGGCAACAGGCGTTCACTTTTCATCTGACGGTGCCGTTTCCCGGCTGGTTCGGTGAAATCACCAGTGTGATGGCCGGGTTGTATCTCATCGGTTTTGCGGCCCCGGCGTTTGAGCAGGCCGCCTGCCACGTCGGCGAAACGATTGACCCAAACAAAAATGTCCCGCGCGCGATGTTTGTCAGTGCGGCCATGGCGACACTTTATTTCATCGTGCTGCCCATCATCTGGCTCGGCGTGTTGGGTCCGGAGGCGTTGGGCAAAGATTTGGCGACGGTGCTGGGGCCGACGTTTGCGCCGTTGCTCGGCGGCGTGGCCCAGGCGGCGGCGGTATGGTTCATGATTTTTAATATGTTCCACGGCACAATTGCGGCGCTCGCTGGTTCGTCCCGGACGCTGGCCCAATTGTCGGAAGACGGTCTGCTGCCGGAATTTCTCGGCTTGCGGTCGCGCACGGATGCGCCGTGGACGGCCACGTTGGTGACGGCCGGAATGGGCATCGCTTTTCTACTCATCGGCGATCCGGTGTGGCTGATCGCCGCGGCGAACCTGACTTATCTTATTGGCATCGCTTTACCTAATGTCGCGGTCTGGCTGCAGCGTCGCAACGAGCCGGATTTGCCGCGGCCGTATCGTGCGCCGCGCGGAACCATCGTCTTGGGTTTGTGCGCGGCCGGAGTTTGGGGGCTGACCACGCTGCTGGGCTTCCAGCAATTCGGTTTGCCCACCGTGATTACGGGCATCATGTTTGCCTATTCTGGCGCCGCGCTGTATGCGTGGCGTAAGGCGGCGGACCGGCGCAAGCAGGGCTTGCCGCTGGTGGCGAGGACGTTACATCTCAAACTCACTGGCGCGATGTTGCTGGTTTTGACCTTTGATGCGGTGGGCTACCTGATCGCGTTTCAGCATGTCCCTCCGCATAACCCGGCGTTGCTGGCGATTTTGTCGGACATTTTTGTGGTGGTGGCGTTGCTGACGGTTGCCGTGGGATTGATCTTGCCGGGCATGATCGCGCACTCGGTGGTGGAGGTTTCGCAGGCGGCGGACAAATTAGTTGTCGGCACGCTGTCGCAATTCACCAAATCCATGAACGCGCTGGCAGCAGGCGACCTTGCCGCCGCGAAAACGCATTTTGATTTTGTCCCGCTGAAAATTTATACGCACGATGAAGTGGGAGACATGGCCAGGAATTTCAACCGGCTGCAGGCCGAAATCGGCCACGCCGCCGTCGGCTTGGAGGGTGCCCGCCAGGGACTGTTGGGGGGGCGTGATAATTTGGTCTGGAGCAACGAACACTTGCGGCAGGAGCTGACCGAACGCAAAATTGCCGAGGCCAAATTGCAGAACTCGCTGGTGGAAAAGGACGCCTTATTGAAGGAGGTTCATCACCGGGTGAAAAATAATCTACAAGTCATCACTAGCCTCTTGCGGCTCGAGGAAGCCCGCCAGCAGCAGCCTGGAACTATCTCTGTGCTCAAGAATATGCAAGGCCGCATCCATTCGATGGCACTGCTGCACGAATCGCTTTACCGCTCCGGCGTTTTTGCAGCGGCGGATCTAGGCTTGTATCTCGAGCAGCTCATCAACCACTCACTGCGTGCGCTGAGCGAAAAGCCCGAGCTGATAAAGCTGCGGCTTGAACTCGCAAATATTTCCGTCAGCCTGGATCAGGCGATTCCGTGCGGCCTGTTGGTGAACGAACTGATTTCCAACTGCCTCAAACATGCCTTCCCGAACGGCCGAGCCGGTGAGATTAAAGTAGAATTACAGCCGGTCGCCGGCAGTCCGCACGTGCGGCTTTGCGTGAGCGATGACGGCGTGGGGTTGCCGGCGGATTTTGACTCGCGGCGGGCGCAGTCGCTCGGTTTGCAACTGGTGTACGGCCTCGCGCAGCAGCTCGGCAGCAAATTGGAAATCGGCTCCGGGCCGATGGCGGTTTTCACGGTGAGCTTTCCCGTCGCTGCGCCAAAGATTGCCCCGCAAACTGAAACGAGCGGGGTGGCTCGATGAATTCTTTTCTCACGCCCGCTCCGGCTGGTCGCCCGCGCATTCTGGTGGTGGAGGATGAGGCGATTATCGCGGCCGACCTTCGGCAGCAACTGCTCAAATTGGGTTATGAACCCGTCGGCCATGCCGTCAGCGGCGAACAAGCCGTGCAACTGGCCCGCGAGTTGAAACCAGATCTGGTCTTAATGGATATCCAGTTGGCTGGCGAGATGGATGGCGTGGCCGCCTCGCGCGCCATCCAGGAAACCCTGGCCTTGCCCGTGATATTTTTGACGGCTTTCGGCGAAGACCAGACGTTCGAGCGGGCAAAACTCACCGATCCGTTCGGCTACATTCTTAAGCCGTTTTCGGAAGGCAAACTCCGCACCACTTTGGCCATGGCGCTTTACAAATATGGCGTGGAATTGCGGCTGAAACAGCAGGCGCAGGCGTTGCAGGAGATCAATCAGGAGTTGGCTAACCAGAAATTTGCGCTTGACCAACATGCGCTAGTTTCCGCTACGGACATCAAGGGCAAGATCACTTATTGCAACGAACGGTTTTGTCAGGTCAGCGGTTATTCACCGCCAGAGTTACTGGGGCAGGATCATCGCCTGCTGAACTCCGGCACCCATCCTCAAGAATTTTTTGCCGAGCTGTGGCAAGCTCTGGCCTGTGGTCAGGTTTGGCGCGGTGAGATCTGCAATCGCGCCAAGTCCGGGGCGTTCTATTGGGTGAACTCCACCATCGTGCCGCTCCTCGGGCTGGACGGCAAGCCGCACACTTACATTTCCATCCGGGAGGACATCACCGAACGCCGGCTCCTGGAAAGCCGTTTGCGTCAGGCGCAGAAAATGGAGGCCATCGGTCGGCTGGCCGGCGGCATTGCCCATGACTTCAACAACATCCTCGCCGTCATCATCGGCTACAGTGATTTGCTAAAGCAGGACACTGCTGGTAATGCCGCCGCGCAGGAAGACATCGCCCAAATCCTCGGGGCTTCGACTCGCGCCAAAGAAATCGTCCAACAAATCCTCACCTTCAGTCGGCAGCACGAGCCGAAACGTCAAGTGATCCAACTGGACGCCGTGTTGATCGACGCGATGAAATTTTTGCGCGCCTCGTTGCCCGCCCAGATCAAGATTGAGATGAATCTGGCTGCCCACCCGCCTACCGTGCTGGCCGACGCCACCCAGATCTATCAGGTGATCTTGAACCTAGCTGCCAATGCGCTGCACGCCATGGAAGGTCAGCCGGGCACGCTCACCATCGAACTGGAACCGTTTCGCCCGGACGCCGCTTTCCTCCGCGCGCATCCGGATTTGTTTGATGCCAATTACGCGCGATTGAATATCACCGACACCGGCCATGGGATGGACGCCCAAGTCATCGAGCGCATCTTCGAACCGTTCTTCACCACCAAGCCCGTGGGCAAAGGCACCGGATTGGGGTTGGCCGTGGTGGATGGCATCGTGCGTTCGCAGTCCGGCGTGATCACGGTCGAAAGTGTCGTCGGTCAAGGCACCACCTTCCGACTTTATTTTCCCGCACACACCGCCGACTCGCCCGCGCCGGAAACGGTCAAAGGAAATTTGGCCCCCGGCCACGGCGAGCGGGTTTTATTGGTGGATGACGAACCCGCGATCACCGCATCGCTGCAACGCATGCTGGTGGGGCTCAATTATCAGGTGACCGTGAGCAACCAACCGCGCGCGGCGGCCGACTTGTTCTCACAACAGCCAGAACAGTTTGATGTGCTGATCACCGATTTGACGATGCCGGAGCTGAGCGGTTTAGAACTGGCCGGAAAAATTCATTCCCTGCGGCCGGAACTGCCCATCATCCTCGCCAGCGGCTTTGTTCCCGACCTGCAGAGCGAAGAGTTGCAGGCGGCTGGCATTGTGGAAATCGTGGGGAAACCCATCATGATGGATAATCTGGCCGAACTGCTGCGGCGCACCCTCAAGAATTCCGTCTAGCGCTTCCTCTCGTCATTGGAGTTTGGCATTGAAAAGTGCCGCGCAC
>CAIJNQ010000189.1 GCA_903822015.1 uncultured Verrucomicrobia subdivision 3 bacterium
CATTTTGGGCGAGTTGTTCCCGGACCGGCCCGTGGTCGGCATCAACGCCGTGGATCTGGTCTGGGGCTTCGGCTCCCTACACTGCCTCACGCAGCAGCAACCGTTTTGATTGTTTGCGGGCGGAGATGTTTGGCGAGAAAGGCTTCCACGCGGCCTAAGACTTCCGCTTCGCCCAGGTTCCACAGGCAGAACGGCGCGGAAAACCGGCAGTAATCCGAGCAGGGCTTGTAGGGGCACGCCTTGCCCTCCATCCATTCGGATGCCGGATGCAGCGGGGCGAACCATTCCGGCAGTTGCGGGCCGAACAGCGTGAACGTCGGCACGCCACACATCGCCGCCAGATGGCCGGGGCCGGAATCGTTGCCGATAAACGCGCCCGCGCGGTCGATCAGCGCCAGCAGTTCCGTCACATTGCCCGGTGTGGCCACGGACGATTCGCCGGCCCGCAACCACCAGTCGCGCTGGTCGGCATCGCAGGCGATCTGCACCCGGAACTCTTTCCGCCGCAGGCTGGCCGCGAGCAGCCGGTAATGTTCCAGCGGCCAGACGCGGATCGGCTGCCCGGCGCCGGTATGAATCAGGATGGTTCGGCCGGCGCGACCGGCGGGAAAAAAGATCTTTTCCCGCGGCGGCAGATCCAGTCCCAGTTCCCGGCCGAGTACGCGCCACGATTCATAGCGGTGCGCCTCCGGATGCGGCCGGGCCAACGGACGCGTCAGAAAAATCCCGCTGCCAAGGCGCGGATACCCGAGGCGCTGCTGCGCGCCGAAAATTTTCAGGAGCAGATGGTCGCGCGGATCCCAGCGGGCCGAGAGGCCGAAATCAAAATGGGTATCCGCCAACCGCCCGCTGAGACGGGCCATGCCCCAGAACGGCCAGCGCCAGAGATGGTATTTGTGCTTGAACGCGGTCCACGGCGCAGTGAAGGTCTCCACCTTCACGTCCGGCCAGAGGCGCGGCTGCAATTCCCGGGCGTAGGGTTTGGCGAGCAGCGTGACCTCGTAGCTTCCGGTTGCGGCCTGTAGAAACTGCGTGGCGATCACCAGGTCGCCCAGCCCCCATAATTCCACAATGAGCAGTTTGGGTTTCACAGGTTAGCGATTAATACCGTGATTGAACCGCCAAGCCGCCAAGGGAGCGGAAACCTGAGACTTGAGACGTGAGACGTGAGACGTGAGACTTGAGACTTGGGACGTGAGACCTGAAACTCGAAAACTTTTGCACTTCTTCCTTCTGCCTTTTCTTGGGCACACAGTTATCGCGGATAAAACGGCTGGAACCTAGGACGCGCCAGCGGGACGTCACTGGCTTTATCCACCACCCGAGCGGTGGCCCGCACAGGACGTCGGATGCCGCCATTGAGGCTCACGCTCAGCCCCATGACGGAAGTGAAGTAAAACATATCACTGTACAGCCCGCCAAAGATGACCAGGAACAGTAAAATCCTGGCAATAAAATAGGACAGCAAAAAAATGTTGACGGTCCGCAGGGCCGGATCGCCGTAATGGTAGTTGAACCACAACGCCCGCAGGCTGGCAATCCAGAACCATAGCAGGGCGACGACCCCCCAGATGCCAAAATAAATCACGACCGACAACGGCCCGCTATGATAATTCCCGGAGATTTCTACTTGCTCAAAATTGCCGGCGTACTGGAACGCCTGGTTACTGGCCACCGCCAACTCGCTTTTGGAAATGGCGTAGCCCTTGCCCAACAGCAGATATTTCGGCACCGTTGGCAGGGCATCCTTCCAGATCTGGAGCCGCCACTCCTGGCTGGCCTCGGCGTCAAGGCGCGCCCTCGGATCAATTTGCAACAACGGCACGAACGTCAGCGACCGCTGTACGGAAAACGGCAGTTTGCTGGCAAAGGCGATGAGCAGCGTGAACGCGATCAGCCCGGAAAACAGGAATACCGGAAAGGCTCTGGTCTGGTACATCCGTTCCAGAAAAAACTGGATCACAAAAATGACCCCTCCCAGGATGATGAGCGACCGGAAACCGCCAAAAAACATCAGGATAAAAGAAACGGCGAATATGACCGGCCGCCATAGCCGTCCCCCGAGGAAAATACCCCGCGGACCATAGCGGGCCAGCATGAAGAAATAGAGGGCCTCGCCCATCCAGCCCGTTCCCGAATAGCGCGCCACATAATTGATATTCCCCTGTTCCATCAGGCCCATATCCGAACCATAGGTGGGGAACAGGGCGAAAATGAAATACATCTGGTGGGGCACAAAGGGCACTAGATCGCCGATGAAAGCGGCGCAACCCGAGAGAAAGAACAACCCCACATATAGCCCGACTTTCTGGGTCGGAATCGGCTGCGCGATCAACGCAAAATAACCTAAAATGCCAAAGATCAGCATGATATAACTTCTGCCCCCCGCCGTATCGCCGCCCAGCGAATTTAATCCGATGCCGCCTGTCAGCTTGGCCGTGAAGAGTACCACCGTTAGGAAAAAGAGCAGCGGCCAGGAGATGGACGGTGCGGACAGGAATTTGACTTTGTCATTGATGGTCCGGTGCAGCACGGACAAACCCAGGCTCAACGCGACCATCAACAGCCAGATGGGCGGACTCCCGGGTAGAAAAAAAATGGTCATCCCCAGGTTCCAAGAAACAATCAGCAGCAGATGATGCCAGCGGAGCATGATCGGGGCCAGCAGGATCAGGAAAAAGATGCCAGCATAGTTGAAAGTGCCGCGGTCGAATGGATTGGCCAGCATGAAACCCATCCAGATGGCCAGCGGAATGATCATCGCATAGATGATGAGCGACCTTATGAGGGCATGCGTGTTATTAGTGTTCATTCGCTGGCGATGCGTCACCACTTTAAACCAATCCCCGACGCATCGGCAACCGGATTGTTTGGGGTGCGCTTTGGACTGCGCAGGCACGACTGCGCTTTGGATTTGCGAGACATGTCTCGCTCGGGCAAAAGCGGTGTCGTGCCACCGCACTCCGAAATCAGCACCCATTGGAATTTGTAGACTGGTATTGACCATTTGACAGAATCGTATTACCGTCAATCCCATATGGAAACGATCACCTTCAAAGCCCCGGTGGGAACCAAGGCCCGGCTGAAAAAGCTCGGCGAAATTTCCACCCTCATGCGGCAACAGACGGAACGGCTGCTCAACGGCCGGCAAGCCGGCTTTGTCTCGGCTTACGAGAAAAGCCAACACCTGATCATCAAAGGCGGCAGCGGGGTGAAAAACCTCGCCACCACCAAGGATTACCTTGAAATTTATGCTCGAAAGAAAAATCGCTGACGCCGGACTCATCATCGCTTTTCTGGACGAATCCGAAGGTGAAAACCATGATTGGGCGGCGGAAATTTTTTCGCAAAACGAACACCTGCACACCTGCGAAGCCGTCCTCGCCGAGGCTTGCGCCCGGCTGGTTTATGGCGGGATGGATCCGGCGCGAGGCTTACGACTGGTGACGGACGGAACTTTGAAAGTTGATTTTTCCGTCAGCACCGCCGCGGCACGTCTCGTCCGGCTGATGGATAAATATGCCGATCGGCCGATGGATTTGGCCGACGCCTGCCTGGTGGTGATGACCGAAGACCATCCGCGCTCGCTCATCTATACTTTGGACGAAAGTGATTTTTCCGTTTACCGCCGCAATGGCCGTGAAGTGGTTCCCTTTGAAAGCCCGCCCGATTAAACCCGTTGGTTTTTGGACTGCGCCGGCATGACTGCGCTTTGCGGTTGCGAGACTGGAGTGCGCAGACACGACTGCGCTTTGGATTTGCGAGACATGTCTGGCCCGGAAAAGCGGTGTCGTGCCACTTCAAATGTTACAAGTTGCAAGTTGCATGTTGCAAGTTGAGGGTCGGTAAGGACGACTGCCAACTGACGACTGACGACTTGCATCTTTTGCCTTGTGCCACCGCACTCCCTCTTTTCGCCTATAATCGCTCGCCAGCCAACTCCTCATGTCATCTCTGATTGATCCGCCAGTGGATTTGGGTTATTGAATAGGTGTGAATCGGACAGAAACCGCCCCGCCGGATTTTCCGGCGGAGAAACTCGCCCTGGCGCAGCAGGCGTTTCGGGAATTCCATGCCCGTTGCTTCTGGTTCATGCGGCGGGATGCGGAAATCGTCGCGGAAGAAGTTCCCTACCTCTGCGAACGGCTGCGCGCGGACGGCGGACGGCGCGGTTTCCAGATCGCCGCCCAATTATGCCGCTAGGCGCCTTCGAGAAATCCATCCTTCGGCTGCTGGCCGTCAACCGCAATCCCGAAAGCTACATCGCCGGCGCGACCGTTTTTTTGCGCCGGGACGATTCTTTGCGGCAATCCCAGGACATTGATGTTTTCCACGACACCGTGAAAAGTTTGTCGGCGGCGGCCTTGTCGGATGCTGCCGTACTGGAGCAGAACGGTTATGTTTTGGAATGGGCGGACCGGCAGGAAATGTTCCGCCGGGCAGTGGTTTCCCAAGCCGGGCAGGCCACGAAGGTGGAATGGGCGTACGATTCCGCGTTTCGTTTTTTTCCGGTGCAGGCCGATGCCGAACTTGGTTTTGTGCTGCACCCGCTGGATGGGGCGACCAACAAGGTGCTGGCGCTCGCCGGCCGCGGCGAGTTGCGCGACTATTTGGACGTGCTGTTTTTGCATCGAAAGGTGTTGAGCCTCGGGGCGCTGGCGTGGGCGGCTTGCGGCAAAGACGCCGGCTTCACCCCGCAGTTTCTGGTTGAGGAGGCGCAACGGCTCGCGCATTACCCGGCCAGCCGGTTGAACACCCTGTTATTACGCGAGCCCTTGGATCTGGTGGAATGCAAGCGGCAATGGCTGGAAGCTTTGGCCGGGGCCAAAACCCTGTTTAATCAACTGCCGCCGGAAGAAGTTGGCTGCCTTTATCTGGACGCAAACCATCAGGCCGTCACTCCCGACCCAACCTCGCCGGGGTTTTCCCAACTGCGCCGCCACCATGGTTGCGTGCGCGGAACCTGGCCCGCCATTTTAGAGCCTGACTAAAAATTGCAAGGGATGCTGCGGCGAGGGTGCTTCCGCACGGGCACCATCATCCCCACAGCGGGCAGTGATGACCGAGCCAACGCCGGACAAAGACAAAAGACCCGCCGCCCGGAGGGTTTTTTTGGGAAACGCCGCCTGGCTTCGTTGCTGCTCAGTCGAAGACCCACACGGGGTATTCTCCTTCGTCGCGCCTCGCCATCCAGCCTTTTCCCAAAAAACAGCACTCCTTGGCATTTTCAGACTCGCTGTTAGCTGTAGCGTCGAGGCTGTACCTCGATCCCGTCCCCTTGCCACTCGCCACTCGCCCCACTGCATTCGGCCCCCCTACCTTCTGACTTCTGACCTCCGACCTCTGATTTCTGCATCCAGACTCACGTCTCCAGCCTTTGTTTTTACTGCCAACTGACGACTGACGACTGATGACTTGCATCTTTTCCCTTGTGCGACCGTCTTGCCCGCTTATTTTTACGCCGTGCGCTGCCATCCCAAAAATCCCCGGAAAAATATAACGGGCGCAGATCATCCCTGTTGATTGATTAGTTTATTATTTAACTCTGACCTCTGCCTGAACGCATGAAAATCCTTATCAACTGCCCGCTGCCGTTCGCGCTAGCCCATGGCGGACAGGCGATCCAGATCCATCAGACCATGGCCGCGCTTCAAGCCAACGGCCTTGAGGTTGAACCGGTCCGCTGGTGGGATGAAAATCAGACCGGCGACCTCATCCACTATTTCGGTCGGATGAATCCCGATGATATCCAACTTGCACAGCAAAAAGGCATTAAAATCGTCATCGGCGAACTACTCACCGGTCAGGGTTCCCGTTCGCCCGCGCAGTTACGGCGGCGGAAGTTAGCCACCCGTTTAATCAAGAGGCTGGCCCCGGGCCTTGCCTCCCATATCTTCAACCACCGACCCTATCAACTGGCTGACGCCGTCATTGCGATGACTACATGGGAACGGCATCTGATGAATTACATGTATGATGCGCCGCTAGAAAAAATCTTCATCATCCCCAATGGCGTCGAGGAGGTTTTCCTGACCGCCCCGCGCGCCGAACGCGGCCCGTGGCTGGTCTGCACCGCCACCATCACCGAACGCAAGCGGGTTTTGGAACTGGCCCAGGCCGCCGTCCGGGCGCAAACTCCGGTTTGGATCATCGGTAAGGCCTACGCGGAGACCGATCCCTATGCGCGGCAGTTTTACGCGCTGGCCAGACAGCATCCGAAACTCATTTGCACCGATAGCCCGCCGCTGGCCGACCGCGCCGGGCTGGCTAGAATTTACCGCGCCGCCCGCGGTTTCGTGCTGTTGAGCACCAAGGAGACCCGCAGCCTCGCCGCCGAGGAAGCCGCTGCGTGTGAATGTCCCCTGCTCCTGAGCGACCTGCCGTGGGCGCACAGCACGTTTGGAAATCAAGCGACCTATTGCCCGCTCACAAATTCTGTCGAAACCACGGCAAAAGCGTTGCGTGCATTTTATAATACCGCTCCAGGTCTGCCACTACCGCCCAAGCCACCGACTTGGAACGAAATCGGCCGCCAGCTCAAGCTCATTTACGAGCGCGTCCTGAAACTATAGCATTTCATATTGACATTGGGACATAGGCTGATAAGCTGGGGGCATGAAAGCCTATGCGTTGGACTTGCGGGAACGGGTGGTCAAATTCATTCAG
>CAIJNQ010000190.1 GCA_903822015.1 uncultured Verrucomicrobia subdivision 3 bacterium
AGGTCAGAGGTCAGAGGTCAGAGGTCAGAGGTCACAGGTCACGGGTCAGAGGTCACGGGTCAGAGGTCACGGGTCAGAGGTCAGAGGTCAGAAGGAAGAATGAAGAATGGGGAACATTTAACGCCGAATAGTTAATGACTGACTAACCAGGGACGGGGGACGGGTTCGATTCCGTTTGCGGTCCGGGGGGACGGGTGCTAGGGTTCAAAAAAACCACTTATGAAAGAAAAAAACTTTTCCGCATCACGCCGGAGCTTTCTCAAATCCACGCTGACCCTGCCGGTCGCCCTGGCAGCCGCACCGTCACTTTTCACCCAAAGCGCAAGGGCGGCGACGGCGACGGGGGCGGACGCCCTGCCCCGGCGGCAACTCGGCAAAGGCGGACCGCAGGTCACGATGCTCTGCATGGGCGGCATGATGTCGGCGCTGAGCCCCGATTACATCGACATCGCGTGGTCGATGGGCATCCGCTATTTCGACACGGCGGATTGCTATATCAAAGGCGAGTCGGAAAGGATTTTCGCCCGCTGGCTGGCCAAATACCCGGAACGCCGGAAGGAAATTTTCCTGGTCTCCAAGGATCATCCACACAAAGGACCGGAACAGCTGCTGGAGATGATCGACAAGCGGCTGGCGGCCTGCGGCACAACGTATCTGGACGCCTTTTACATCCACGGCCTGGGCCCGCGGGAATACGGGGATGATTCCCTGAACTGGCCGAAAAGCGACGCCTACCGGAAGGTGGCGGAACAATTGAAAAGCTCCGGCAAGGTGAAGATGGTGGGATTTTCGTGCCATGACGGGCACCTGACGGATTATTTGAATGCGGCGGCCCAGGGCGGATTCATCGACATCATCATGCTCGCCTACAACCCGTTTTATCCGAAGGGCGGCCCGCTGGACAAGGCGCTGGATGCGTGTCACCAGGCCGGCATCGGGCTGGTCGCGATGAAAACGATGCGGAGCACGAAGGACGTGCCGAAGCGGCTGCCGGAACTGGACAAGCTCGGAATCACGACGCACCAGGCGGTGCTGCAATCCGCGTGGAGCGACCCGCGCATTTCCGTGGTGTGCAACATGATTGACAATGTGGACCAGATGACCAGCAGCACCGACGCCGCGCGCAACTACAAGGAGCCGCTCACCTTCGCGCAGATGGAGCTGCTCCGGGAAACCCTCTTCGCCGGGCGGCGCACCATGTGCACGGGCTGCCCCGCATGCGAGGAAGCCAGCAAGCAGACGCCGTTTGCGTTCCAGGACATCGCCCGGTTCGTCACGTACTACGAACAGGATGGCAACGTGGAGGCCAAGGAATATTATCAGGCGCTCGCCGCCGAACACCGGGACACAAGCCGGGTGGATCTCGCCGGATTACGCGAGGGCTGCCATTTCAAGACCGATTACCCGGAGATCATCCGCCGCGCCGAACGCTATTTCGCCTGAAGTAATGCAACCGCGAAATAAACGAGCCACACGAACCGCCGGTTGGGATCGTTTTTCTTCCGGGTCATTTCAAGGGTTTCGGGGCACCTGATTTTTTTATTTCATGGCGAACGAGAAAAAATCCGCCCCCGCCAACCGCAAACAATTCGTTCGCACCCAGGTTCCGCTCGCGGAGCGCATCGCCAGCACGGTCATCATCCTATTGCTGGCGGTCATGGGGGCGGCCATCGCCATCAAGGGGAGACATTTCAACCCCGACCTGTTCGCCGTCCGCGCGGATTCCCTGAAGTCCACCGCCGCCGCCGTCGAAGGCAAGGCGGGCACGGCGCTGTCGGCGCCCGCAGCCAAGCCGGAAAGTCCCGCCGCCGCCGAAGCGCCGGCCACGACGACGGAGAAACCGGCGGCCGGAGCGGAGGCGCCGGCCGAGGGAGGCGCGGAAGGTTCGGGCGACGCGCCCAAGCCGGCGGTGAAAGGCGAGCCGATGGAAATCGCCCTGGCGGGTCTCAAGCCGATGTCCGACACGGAATTCTACAATTCGGACAATTTATTTGAAAAAATCGACGGGCGGGCGCCGGCCTACCAGAACTTCAACGTCCAGGCGCTGCGCTGCCGTTCGTTCAATGTCGTCGCGGCGGCGGGCAGCTACGTGGACGTCTACGAATACCGTTTTGACACGCCGGTGGATGCGTTCGGGATGTTCGCGCTGGAGCGCGATCCCAAAGGCGGGCCGCTGGATTTTGCGCCCGACGGCTATTCGGGCGACATGGGCTATTTTTTCCGCCAAGGGGCCATCTATGTGCAGATCATCGCGTCGGATCAAAAGCCCGAGACGCTGGCGGCCGCGAAAAGCCTCGCGCAGAACCGCGCGAAGGAACTGCCGGCGGACGACCGCGGCCTGGCGGGCCGCCGCAAGCTGCCGGCCGCGGGCATGATGGCCGACAGCGTGTCGTTCGTGCCGGAGAACGCGCAGGGCCAGTCGGCGCTGAAAGATGTTTTCCAGGCGAAATATCAATTCGACGGCGCGGAACTGCCGTACTTCATCATGGTGACCCAGCCGGACGACGCGGCGAAGGCGTGGCAGGCCTTCCAAGCCTTTTGCGCACGGTTCGGCAAAGCGGAAAACCTGCCGGACGTGAGCGGCGGGAAGATTTTCCGCGCGCAGGTATTCGGCAAGTGGAAGGTGGTCTACCAGCGCGACGGCGAACTCGGGGGCGTATACGACGCGGTGGACGCGGCCCCGGCGCAGGCGTTCGTGGAAAAGTATTTGCGCGGCGAAATTAAGTGAATAGATTAAGTTAAACAAAGGTTAAAATGAGTTCATCCAACCAAAACGAGGGCGCGGGGCGGCGGGAAGATTCCGTGAGCCGCCGCGAGTTTCTGGTGCGGCTGGGCCTCACGGGGGCGCTGATCGCCGGCTCGGGTCTCGCGGCCCGGAAGCTGTGGCAACCGAAGCATTTTGTGCCGGGCTTTGAAAAGGTCACCGGCCAGCAGCTCAAAAGCTACGCGCCGGAAACGAGCAAAGTTTTGCCTTCACTTGCGATCGCGCACGGGACCGAACATGAAAAAACCATCCGCGCGGCCCTGGGCGCGCTGGGCGGCATAGGCCGCTTCATCCAGCACGGCGACGTGGTGATGATCAAGCCGAACGTGGCGTTCGACCGGCCGCCGGCGCTGGCCGCGACGACCCATCCGGAAGCGCTCCGCACGGTGGCAAAACTCTGTTTCGAGGCGGGGGCCAGCAAAGTGATCGTCGCCGACAATCCGATCAACTCGCCGACCGGCTGTTTTCTCAAGAGCGGCCTCACCGCGGTGGCGGCGGACATGAACCTGGACTTGATGTATCCGGAGTCGTCGTCCTTTGCGCCGCTGTCGCTGGACGGGGAGATATTGAAGGAGTGGACATTTTTCAACGCGCCGTTCAAGCGCGCGACGAAAGTGATCGGGCTGGCGCCGTGCAAGGACCACAATCTCTGCCACGCGTCGATGACGACGAAGAACTGGTACGGGCTGCTGGGCGGCCGGCGCAACCAGTTCCACCAGCACATCCACAGCATCGTATCGGATTTTGCGCTGATGATGAAGCCGACGCTGGTGATCCTGGACGGGATGAACGTGCTGATGAGCAACGGCCCGACCGGGGGGCGGCTGTCCGACGTGAAGCCGATGAACACGATCGTGGCGGGCACGGACATGATCGCGGTGGACGCCTACGGCTATGAGCATCTGCTGGAGCGCGACATTGCGGAGCTGACCTATCTGCACAAGGCACAAAGTCGCGGCCTGGGAAATATTGACTGGAAGAATACGCTCCACAAAGAGGTTCAGACGTGAAGTTGAATTTCAATCCCCGGGATTTGCTCAAGCTCCGCAATGTCCGCCGCGTCGCGCAGGTTTTCTTTTTCAGCCTCTTTCTGTTTTTCGTTTTCGTCACCGATCTGCGCTATCTCAAAGGGTACCCGGTGTCGCTGTTCCTGGAGCTGGATCCGCTGGTGGCGTTTGCCACGGCGATCACGACGCACACGGTGTACATGGGCCTGATGTGGAGCCTGCTGCTGATCCTGCCGACGCTGCTGTTCGGACGGATCTTCTGCAACTGGATCTGTCCCTACGGCATATTGCATCACGTGACCGGCTGGCTGCTCGGCAAACGGCGCGCGGATGAACGCGAGCGGATCGAGTCGAATCGCTACAAAAAACTGTACGGGCTGAAATACGTGATCCTGATCGCGATGATCGCGGCGGCGGTCGGCGGCACCCTGCAAATCGGCTGGCTGGATCCGATCTGCCTGTTTCACCGGTCGATGAGCACGGTGATCCTGCCGATGCTCAACCTGTTTTTCCCGTCGAGCATTTACGTCCGGCAATATTTTCACGTGGGCGCATGGATCATAGGATTTCTGCTGCTGTTCCTGGTGGGGATGAACGTGCTCATCCCGCGGTTTTTCTGCCGGGTGCTGTGTCCGCTGGGCGCGTTTCTGGGGACGCTGTCGTCGGCGGCGCTCTGGCGCATCGACCGCGACACCACCAAATGCGTGGACTGCGACCTCTGCCTGAAGAGCTGCGAAGGGGCGTCCGACCCGCAAACGCAGCTTCGCAAAAGCGAATGTTTCGTCTGCTTCAACTGCATCGAGGACTGTCCGGAAGACGCGCTCTCCTTCAAGTTCATGCCGCCGCTGAAGCGGGAGGTGACCGCGCCGGTGGTAACCGGGCGCCGGGCGTTTCTGGGCACGCTGATCGGGCTTGGCTTTTACGCATTCGGGCGCACATCCGGGGCCAGCGCGCGGGACTACGACAAAAAAGTGATCCGCCCGCCGGGCTCGGTGGAGGAGATTGACTTTCTGGACCGCTGCATCAAGTGCGACCAGTGCATCCGCACCTGCCCGACGAACGTGCTACAGCCGGCCCTGATGGAATCCGGCCTGGAAGGCATCTGGACACCGATCCTGAACATGAAGATCGGGTTTTGCGAGGTGAACTGCACGCTCTGCGGGGAGGTGTGCCCGACGGGGGCCATCCAGCGAGTGACGATCGAAGAAAAGACCGGCACCGGGCCATTCGTGGCGGAAGGCCCGATCAAGCTGGGCACCGCATTTTTCGACCGGGGCCGCTGCCTGCCGTGGGCGATGGAAACGCCGTGCGTGGTGTGCGAAGAAGTCTGCCCGGTGTCGCCCAAGGCCATCTTTTCGCGCGAAGTCACGATCATCAAGCGCGACGGCAATCCCATCACGCTGCGCCAGCCCTACATGGATCCCGCCCTGTGCATCGGCTGCGGCATCTGCGAGCATGAATGTCCGGTGACCGACGAGGCAGCGATCCGGGTGACGGCGATCGGCGAAACCCGGTCGCGCGACCGCCGGCTGCTGATGGACGGCGGCGTGACCAGCGCCCTGAATGAACTGGAAAAGCGGCAGCGCTAACCATCTTTTAACATGCCCTCCGGAGAACGCCCCCGCACCTGCCGCGCCTGCGGCAAGAAATTTGAATATCCCGTGAAGGGCAACGCCGCGACGCGCCATCACTGTGAAGACTGCGTGGCGGTTCCGGCCGAAACGCGCAAGGTCCTGGAGCGGCTTAGCAGCCGGGTGACGCAATTGGAAAACCAGCTGCGCCGGCTCCAGGAAAAGCCGCCGGTGCCGCCGGCAGCTTGATTGGGGAGGGATGCGTCTGGAACCTGGCGGTCGAGGCTCCGGACAATCCGATTGGACCTACCCACCTTAAAACGTTCGCGGCTCGCGGGGACGCCCGCCCCACCCACTTATTTTTTGGCCAGCACCTCGTTGGTGCTGCCGCGCCGGTAGCCCTGCAGATCCAGGGTGACGTGCGCGTAGCCGATTTTCCTCAATGCCTCCGCCACCATCGCGAACCGGCCATCCGCCAAGAGCGCGGGGATTTCCGGCGGAGCGAGTTCGATGCGGGCAAGGTGAGTGATGAGAGACGGGTGACGAGTGACGGGATCGGTGCCGGATGCCCGGTTGTGACCGGCCACCTGCCCGTTGTCACTTGCCGCTTTCATTTCATGATGCCGGACGCGGACATCGTGGAAACCGAGATCGCGCAAAACGTATTCCGCCTGCTCGATCATCCGCAGTTTTTCCGGCGTGACCGTTTCGCCGTAAGGCACGCGCGAACTGAGGCACGCCATCTGCGGCTTGTCCGCCGTGGGCAGGCCGAGCTGCGCGGACAGCTCGCGGATTTCCGCCTTTGTCAGGCCGGCTTCCTTGAGCGGCGCGCGCACCTGGAACTCCGCCGCCGCCTGCGCGCCCGGCCGGAAATCGCCGGTGTCGCTGGCGTTTTCGCCGTAGGCGACGACCGCAAATTTTTCCCCCTTGGCCAGCGGCGTCAATTCCTCGAACAGCTCGTGCTTACAGAAGTAACAGCGGTTCGCGGGGTTCGCCGTGTAATTATCATTGGCGAATTCCTGCGTGTGAAGGACACGGACGGGGAAACCAAATTCCGCCGCGATGGCCAGCGCCTCCCCCAGTTCACGGCGGGGCAAACTCGGCGAATCGGCAATGGCGGCCAGTGCGCGGTCGCCCAAAACCTCATGCGCGACGCGGGCGAGGAACACCGAATCCACGCCGCCGGAATACGCCACGAGGCAGGAGCCGTAACTTTTCAGCAACGCCCGCAAGGTTTCGAGTTTGTAGTTCGCCTGGCTCATCTGTTCAATATTTGTGTTGGCAGGAGACGAAATAAGGAGTCTCTAATTTTTCTTTAGCTTAAGCCTCGTCACCTCGGCTCCTACGGCTTCGTAAATCTGTTTCACCGGCACTTGTTTTTGCGCCGCCAGCTTTTTGACCGACTCAAACTCCGGCGCCGCCTGAACCACTTTAGCACCCAGCTTCCCCAGTTTCACGGTGATGCTTCCAAACCTGGTTTTAACCTTGGCAAACTCCCGGCGCAGCTTGCGTCGTTCGGCAATGGTTTTGCGCACGCCAAACGCCGTCGTCGCGTGCAAAATCAATTCGGCGAATTTGTCCGCATCGGCTTCGGCACACAAAACGGTGAGCAAAACGCCGGGGCGATTTTTCTTCATCTGGATCGGCGTGTGGAAAACGTCCAGCGCCCCGGCGGCCAGGGCCGTTTCGACAAACGCACCGAGGATTTCGCCGGGGCAATCGTCAAGGTTGGTTTCCAGCACGGCGACGCGGTCGGTTTCCCAATCCGAACTGGTTGAAGGTTGAAGGTTGAAGGTTGAAGGTTGGCTGGCGATCCCGGCTATGGACTTTGAATTTTGGATATCAGACAGCGTCCCGAGCACGGCGCGGAGGACGTTGGGACGGGTCGAGTGGTCGCGGGTGCCAAGGCCGAAGCCGATTTTTCCGGCCACCAGATTTTCCATGACACCGAAACCCGCCACGAACTCAGCGAGCAACGCCGCGCCGGTGGGGGTGACGAGTTCGTGGGGTTCGGCACATTGGGTGACGCCAATTCCCCGGGCGCCGAGAATCGCGAGCGTGGCGGGTGCGGGCACGGGAAAACGTCCGTGCGCGCAGCGGATCCAGCCGGTGCCTTCGACCACGGGCGAGGCGAACACGCGCGGCTTGCCGAGCAGTTCCAGGGCGATGGCCGCGCCGACAATATCCACGATGGAATCCACCGCACCAACCTCATGAAAGTGGACTTGAGCCGGCGGCAGGCCGTGAATTTTTCCCTCGGCGTCGGCGATGCGCGAGAAGACAGCGATGGATTTCTGTTTCACCCACGCGGACAGCTTGCTGCGCGAAATCAGTTTTTTGATACCGGCAAAATTTCGCTGCTCGTCTTGAGCGTGTTCCCCATGCGCATGATCATGGTGATGCGCATGCGGATGTTCGTGGTGGTGGCCGTGCTCGTGGAAATGTTCATGTTCTTCATGCGTGTGCGCGGGTTCATGCCCGTGCGCGAGGTGGACATCGAACTTGATGCCGGCGATGGCGGACTTCTGCCCGCGCGAAATGTGGAGGTGCCAGCCGTCGAGCTTGAGCTTTTTCAGCTCGCGTTCAAGGCGGGCGGCATCCACGCCGAGGTCGAGCAGCGCCGCGATGAACATATCGCCGGCGATGCCGCTGAAAATGTCGAGGTAAAGGATTTTCATTGCTGGAGGGGAAACATTCAACATCGAACGACTTTGCCGCAACCGCCACCGGGGGTTCGGGGTGGCAGCTTGGTAGTTGATGTTTTCATTTCATTTTTCAACCAAAGCATTGATTTGAGAGGCGGCATAGCCGGCACCGAAACCATTATCAATATTCACGACGGTCACGCCGCTGGCGCAACTATTGAGCATGGCGAGCAGCGCGGCGATACCGCCGAAGCTGGCGCCGTAGCCAATACTGGTCGGCACGGCGATGACGGGCCGGGCAACGAGGCCGGCGACCACGCTGGGGAGCGCGCCCTCCATGCCGGCGACGGCCACGATGACGTTCGCCTGCTGCAGGGTTTCCATCCGCGCCAGCATGCGGTGCAAGCCGGCCACGCCGATGTCGTGGATGCGCACGACGCGGTTGCCCATGATCTCGGCGGTGACAGCGGCTTCCTCGGCCACCGGCAAATCGCTCGTGCCGGCACAGACAACGGCGATGAAACCGGCGCGCTTCGGCAGCGGCTTTTCCTCGATGGTCACGCAGCGGGCAAGGCCGTGGTGGATGGCGCGTTTGAATTTTTGCTTCAGCGCGCGGGCATGCTCGCCGGTGATGCGGGTGACGAGCACGGGCTGCCCCTGCTCCAACAATTTGGCGGCTATTTTGACGATCTGCTCCGAAGTCTTGCCCGCGCCAAAAATGACCTCCGGAAAGTTTTTGCGGAGGGCGCGGTGCGTGTCCACCTGGGCAAAGCCGAGGTCCGCCACGGGCGCGGCCGAGAAGGCACGCAACACTTTCGCGCGCGAGATTTTCCCGGCGCGAAACCGCGCCAGCAAACGAGCCGCCTCGGTCGTTGTCATCGCAGGACAATGCCGCACGAAACGGGGGCTGTCACGCGGGAATTCCGCCGTAACGGCGGTTTGATTTCAAGCCGCGCCGCTTGCCAGCGAAGCCGGCAGGGACTATTTTCCGCGCGATGAAACACCGACGTTTTGGCCGGACCGAACTGCGGATGCCCGTGATTTCCTGCGGGGGGATGCGCTACCAGCACAAATGGCAGGATGTCGCGCCGCAAGACATCCCGCGGGCCAACCAGGAGAACCTGGAAGCGTGCATCCAGCGGGCGCTGGAACTGGGCATCAACCACATCGAGACGGCGCGCGGGTACGGCACGTCGGAGATGCAGCTGGGCGCGCTGCTGCCGAAACTGCCGCGCGACAAAATGATCGTGCAGACCAAAGTCGCGCCGCAGGCCGCGGCGGGGGAATTTCTCAAAACCTTCGAGACCTCGATGGCCTATCTGAAGCTGGAGCACGTGGATCTGCTGTCGCTGCACGGCATCAACAACCGCGAGACGCTGGAATGGTCGCTACGAAAAGGCGGCTGCCTGGAAGCCGCGCGGAAGCTGCAGCGGGACGGGCGGTGCCGGTTCCTCGGCTTTTCCACGCACGCCCCGCCGGACATCATTCTGGAGGCGGTGAACACGGGCGAATTCGATTATGTGAACCTGCACTGGTATTTTGTGAACAACCTGAACTGGCCGGCGGTGGAGGCGGCGCGCCGGCAGGACATGGGGGTATTCATCATCAGCCCGAACGACAAGGGCGGGAAACTCCAGGAACCGGGGCCGAAGATCAGCGAACTGTGCGCGCCGCTCACGCCGATGCAATTCAACGACCTGTACTGCCTGGCCCGGCCGGAGGTTCACACCCTGAGCTGCGGGGCGGCCCAGCCGACGGATTTCGACGAGCACGTGGCGGCCCTGAAATTTTACGACAACATCCCGGAAACGATCGCCCCGATGGAAAATCGGCTGAGGGCGGAGATGGAAAAAGTCCTGGGCGCCGACTGGTGCGCGCGCTGGCCGGAAGGGCTGCCGAACTACCACGAGATACCCGGCCAGATCAACGTGTCGGAAATCCTGCGGCTCTGGACCTACGGCAAACCGCTGGAACTGACCGCCTGGGGCAAGATGCGCTACAATCTGCTGGGCCAGGCCGAGCACTGGTTCCCGGGTGAGAACGCGGCGAAGCTGCGGGAATTTGATTTGCGGGACGCGCTAAAAAACAGCCCGTTTGCCGACCGCATTTCAGCCATCCTCGAGGAAGCGCACAAAATGTTTTTTGAGAAACCGGTGGAACGGCTGAGCAAGAGCTGACCCGGACCCGGATCAGGACGGCAAATCCTTGCCGGTGGTGGTCACGGTGAGCTTGCCGTGCTTCACGCCCTTGGCGGCGATGAGTTCGTCGGCAATTTTGCGGATGATGGCGGCCTGACCGCGCACGATCAAAACCTCCAGGCAGTTGTGATGATCCAGATGGACGTGGACGGCAGATAAAATGGCATCGTGATGGTCGTGCTGGATGTCGGTGAGGCTCGCCTGCAAATGCGGCTTGTGGTGGTCATAGACGAGCGTGATGGTGCCGGCGATTTCGCCCGAGCCGGTTTTCTGCCGGTGCTCGATCAGCTGGGCGCGAATCATGTCGGCAATGGCGAGCGAGCGGTTGTCATAGCCCTTTTCGCCGGTCATTTCATC
>CAIJNQ010000191.1 GCA_903822015.1 uncultured Verrucomicrobia subdivision 3 bacterium
GGGCATTTTTAAAGGAAAGTGGCTAGTGGCTAGTGGCTAGTGGCTAGTGGCTGGTGGCTGGTGGCGGGGGGCGAGGGGCGAGGAGCGAGGAGCGAGTGGCTAGGGGCGGGTGGTTGGTGGCCTGGCGGGGACGAGGGACGGGTGGCCAGGCGCTTGATGGTGGCGCTGAGGATGCCATTGATTTCTTCCGCGAGTCCGACGCGGAGATTGATAAGCGCCGGCGGCATCCAGTGATGTAACCGGCGGTAGCGGCCCTGCGTTTCGCGCAATGAGCCGCGCGCGATAATCAGGTAACGACGATACTCCACGGTGCTCTCACGTCCATAGCCCTCTTCGATGTTCGAACAAACCGAGTCGGCACTGGCCAATTGCTGGCTGACCAGCCGTTCCATGCGTCGATCGGGCAGGAATTTGACGAGGTCCTGAACAACCAGGTCAAACAATTGCAGCGACTTCTGGTACGCCATGAATTGATCAAGGTTTCCGTGCATAAAATTTAAGGCTAGTGGCTAGTGGCTAGTGGCTAGTGGCGGGTGGCATGTGGCGGGTGGCATGTGGCGGGTGGCGAGGGGCATCGTTTGTTGAAAGTTGAAAGTTGAAAGTTGAAAGTTAAAAGCCGATTAATTTCATGGTGGTGAGGGGCGAATGGCATGTGGCATGTGGCATGTGGCATGTGGCTAGTGGCTAGGGGCTGGTGGCGGGGGGCGGAGTATCCGGGGCGGGGGCGCCGTAGGCTTTTTGAAGGGCAGCCTCCATTTCCAACTGGATGGGAACGTGGACGGCGGTTTCCGGGAGCGCGGCATCCGAGAGTGCCTGTCGGGCGAGGCGGGCCGCGATCTGAAGGGCACGCGAGGCCTGGGCCAGGGTCATTTTCTCGAGCTGCGCATCGCCGATGGTTTCGAGAAAGCACTGGGCGGCGGCGCGCAATCTTTGAGCGGTCTCCCATTCCTGCTCACGACATTCACGGGTGCGACGCGCCCACTCCTCGGCGTGCTCCCGGTGGAGGGCCAATTGCGCCTCGACCTGCTGCCGCAGAAGGCCGGCGTGAAAGTCGTTCATGCGGGCACTCCAACGAAAACGAGCGGACCAGGTTTTGACGGTGCCAGGGTTCTCGCCCAACTGCTCCGCGACGGCCGCAATATTCCGGTCGTGGCCGAGGGCAAAATAGGCAGTGAAAGCGGCGTAAGCCCGCGGGGTTTCGCCGGAGGCGCGCGGAAAGGTGACCGGGGCAGCGGAAGACCCGGCAGCGGCGGCGGGCGGCGGGCCATCCGTTTCAGCGGTCACGGTCACGGTCGATCCATTGGCAGCAGGGTCATTCATTGTTTAGAGCGTGTCTGAAAATTGCGAGGGGTCCTGTATAGTGAACCAAGTTGGATGGGGGCGACGCCAATAAAGCTGAGATTTCTGGCAGACCTTCGGCTACCGACGACCAAAGTCTGGTGATCCGGGGCGGGAAAACCCTTTGGGCGGCGGGTCTTTTGGTCGTGGCCGGCGTTGGCCCGGTCGGCACAGCCCGCTTTGGGGATGCTCCTCCCTCGCCGCCTTGGCCACGACCAAAATCCCTCGCCGCAGTTCCCATCGGAATTTTCAGACAAGCTCTTAGATCCATTCATAAGGTTTTCACCAGTTTTAAAGCGTTGAAAAGTAAATTTCAGAATATCCCGGGACCAACCCTTTTTTGACTTTTTCACACCGCGGATTGGCAAAAGTTGGGACAAGACAAGTGGCCAGGGGCGAGGGGCCAGGGGCGAGGGGCGGGGGGGGCAAAAAATACGCGGTTAAAACTTGAGCGGGGCGGGGAACGGGACGGCACAACAGGTTTGGTTGGCAAGCTAATAACGCCACAACTAATGGTGTTTTAGACCCAAAAAAACCGCAGTTTCGCATTGTGGAAAAAGTCGAATTTTCGTATATTTTTAGGGTTCGTTGCCGCACCCGTTTTTATCCGGAATTGCACTATAATTATGTCGAGTATTTCTGATCTGCCTGAAGAAAAAACCGCGTCGCCAGACAAGATTGCCGATGGCAATTACGATGCCTCCAAGTTAAGCCAGCTCAAGGGACTCGAGGCCGTCCGCAAAAAACCCGGCATGTATATCGGCGGCACGGATGAGCGGGCCCTGCACCACTGCGTGAGCGAGGTCCTGGATAATTCAGTGGACGAACATCTCGCGGGGCACTGCGAAAAAATCGAGGTGACGATCCATCTGGACGGCTCCATTTCGATTCGCGACGACGGCCGCGGGATTCCGGTGGACATCAACAAGGATTCCGGCCTGCCCGGCGTGGAGCTGGTGCTGACGACGCTGCACTCCGGCGGCAAGTACGGCCAGGGCGGCTACAAATTCTCCGGCGGCACGCACGGCGTGGGCGCAAAGTGCGTGAACGCGGTGAGCGAATGGTTCGAGGTGGAGGTCTCGCGCGACGGCGAAGTCCATCACATGGAATTCGAGCGCGGCAAGACGATGCAGAAGCTGCACGTGATCGGCAAAACCAAAACCACCGGGACGCTGATCACCTTCATGCCGGACCCGGAAATTTTCCGCGAGACGACGGAGTTCAAGGCGAACATCATCGCCCAGCGGCTGCGCGAGCTGGCGTTTCTGAATTCGGGGCTGGAGATCGTGTTCACGGACGAGCGCCAGACGGCGGCGGCGCCGGAGGTTTTTTACTACAAGAACGGCGTCGAAGAATTCGTCAAGCAGCTCAACAAGAGCAAGGAGCCGCTGCATCCCAAGCCCATTGCCTTCCGGAAGGAGATGAAGGAAAAACTGGACGACAAGGAAATCGAGGTGCACGTGGAGGTCGTGCTGCAATACAACGACAGCTACAACGACCAGGTGCTGTGCTACAC